>MABB01000133.1 GCA_002162915.1 Rhodospirillales bacterium 47_12_T64 | reverse complement strand
TCTTTGCCGATGTTTTCCATCAAGGCGACATGCCCCGGTTCCACGGACTGGTGGCCAACGACACAGTGATCAAGCAAGCGATCATCTATGGCATGAAGAACTGCAGCCGCTGCAGTACAGGTATATCCGTCGAGGACCACAGGTGTTCGTGCCAGGCGAGCTGCAATGACAGCGCCCACGATAGCCGCGAGTTCAAAACCACCGACACAGCGTAGAATTTGGAAAGGATCGTTCTCGAATTTAGGTTTGTGTAATTCAATCGCCTGATTAATCAGCTTTGTTTTTAGCGCCAGAGTATCATCATCAACACCGGTACCTCTACCAACCCAGTCAGCCGCATCACCACCATAAAGCGCTGTGCAGATCGCTGCCGCTGAAGTGGTGTTCCCAATGCCCATTTCGCCAAGAGCGAGAACTTCTATACCTTCTTCTACGGCCATCATCCCGTAGGCAATAGCGCGTACGAAATCTTCTTCTGACATTGCCGGTGCTTCACTAAAATCAGCTGTGGGTTCATCAAGAGCGAGTTCATAAACCCGAAGGTCCGAATCTACCAGACTACAGAGCTGATTTACCGCCGCTCCCCCATGAATGAAGTTTGCAACCATTTGCTTGGTTACTTCCGTCGGATAGGCAGAGACCCCCTTTGCCGCAATCCCGTGGTTGCCCGCAAAGATGGCTGTAAACGGACGTTCCGCTTCCGGCTTGGCTTTTCCCTGCCAGGACGCCATCCAGATGGCGAGTTCTTCCAAACGTCCAAGTGCCCCAAGTGGTTTTGTTAACTGGCTCTGACGTTCCTCGGCAGCTTTTGCAGCCTCCCGATCCGGTCCAGGAAGCTCCTTTACCAGAACACGAATTTCATCAATTGTTGAAATAGAAGCCACGTCAGCCATTCTTACTCTCTCTCTTACCCCTGAAATAACACAGGAAGTCGTTACTTTTGATCATCAAAGCACTTTACAGAACCACGATTCAACGGCAATTGTTGCTTAGAATTTTGAACATCCATTTTGTACTTTAGAGGCAAAGCCATAACATAGCACCGAGGCTTTGTCTTTACCCCAGAACAACACTATTTGTCGTATTTGCTCTGAAAGGCGTCCATGACCAATTCGATCTTAAATAAAGTGCATCTCCTTAGGACAATTGAGCAAGACATTAGGATTGCATTTGCCTTTTTGACACGAATTCCAGTGCCATATCCTGTCAATAACGAAGGAAAACCAATCGAACGAAGTCTTGCCGAGGCATCTTGGGCTTTTCCTTTTGTTGGGATACTCGTTGGGGCTTGTGGTTCTTTGGTCATGGTTCTTTCCGACACTCTAAACTTACCAGTTTATGTCAGCGCCTTACTCGCCATAACAACGACAATATTTATCACAGGAGCCTTACACGAAGATGGCTTGGCCGATGTTGCCGATGGGTTCGGTGGGAGTCATGATCGAGACCGCAAACTTGAAATCATGAAAGACAGCACAGTTGGCAGCTACGGCGCTCTCGCGCTTTGTATTTCAATCCTGTTACGCACGATATTACTTGGCGGCTTACTCGACTGGGGATCAATGGATCAAGTCCAAGGGGAAGTAAGTTATCCAAGCCTGGCCATTGCCATCATTATAGCTGCCCACATCATAGGACGTGGTTATGCTCCTCTGATTATGACCCACCTTCCCCTCGCCCGCACAGGGGGACTGGCAGCTGTCGCAAGAAAGCCCAAGCTCCGCAGCAGTTATGGTGGTTTTTTCATCACCATACTCTTCGTTTTCAGTCTTCTTCCAACCCTGCCTGCCATTATTATTCTTTCCTCTCCCCTTCTCGTTATCATCCTTTTTTCCTGGTTGAGTATGAAACAGGTTGGCGGATACACAGGCGACGTGTTGGGTGCTGCTGTGCAACTATGCGAAATAACCGTCTATCTTGCAGCTCTGAGCTACATCACCTAGGAGAACGACTATGACACAGACACGATGGTGGTGGATCCGGCACGCACCCGTAACCGAAAATAACGGTACTATTTACGGTAATCAGGATCTGAATTGTGATTGCAGCAATAAAGATGCTTTCAAAGCATTAGCATCTATTGTCCCCAAAAATGCTGTATGGGTTACAAGCAATTTAAAGCGGACCAAACAAACTGCCGAGGCCGTTCAGGCCGAAATGACAACGTTTGATTTCCCTGCCTTTATCGAGGCACCTGAACTCCAGGAGCAATCTTTCGGGGATTGGCAGGGGATGACACACAAGGAACTGGGTGAAATTCGCGGAGATGCCTGGCACCGCTTCTGGCTCGCACCCGCTGCAGAGGCTCCCCCATCAGGTGAAAGTTTCGAAGCCCTTATACACAGAGTTTCAAAGGCCATTGATGAGCTAAACGAAGCCCATAAGGGTAAGGATATTATTGCCGTAACTCACGGCGGTACGATACGGGCTGCTGTCGCCAAAGCACTGGACCTTACCCCCGAAAAAGCCTTGGGACTAACAGTCGGTAATCTGTCTCTCACAAGGCTCGATCACTATGACGCCAAAGACGATCCAATAATGACACATTCCTCTTGGGGGGCAGGCTATATCAATGCTGAACCGCTTACTTTTCTGTCCCCAAAAAAGACTCCTGAATAGGAGCTTTTTTTAGAGCTGAAATTCGGGTTTTGTTACATGACCTGGGTCATAACAAAAAACAGTGTTGCCGACAGTAGTGCTGCTGCAGGTACCGTGATAACCCACGCTGCAATGATTGTTGTAAAATGAGATCGGCGAACCAGTTTCCGGCGACCGATATCTTCACGGTTTGAAGACGCTCCCTGATCTATATTCTCAGCGTGAGTTTGGTGTTTGCTCACGTATTGGCGACGACGCGTGCTGTTTTTCGTGTAATATTCGCGGAAGAAACCAACACCGAAAACCGCCCCAACAGCAATATGCGTTGAACTTACCGGAAGCCCCAGAGCTGACGCCATGATTACTGTGATCGCAGCCGAAAGCGCTACACAATAAGCCCGCATCGGGTTCATCTTGGTAATTTGCTCTCCAACCATACGGATCAGTTTTGGTCCGTAGAGGAACAAACCTAGACTGATACCCCCTGCACCAATGACCATCACCCAGATCGGGATGGTAACTTTGGAGGCGATATCGCCAGATTGCGCAGCGTGCATAACAGCAGCAAGGGGCCCCACCGCGTTAGCCACATCGTTTGCACCATGAGCAAAGGACAGGAGTGCCGCGGAGAAAATCAGGGGAAGTTGGAATAGCTTGCGAAGAGACTGGTTTCGATTTTCCAGACCTTCGGATTGTTTACGAATAATCGGCTTCAAAACAGCGTAGGACGCAACAAACACAGCCGCACCAATCATCGCCACCGTCGCATAGTCAGGCTTCCATATCTTCTTGAGGCCCTTCATCATGAGGTAGCAGGAAAAAGCCGTCGCCATAATTGCCAATAGCATTGGCACCCAGCGCCGGGCTGCCGCAATTTTATCGTCCCGATAGATAATGTTACTTTTGATAAAAGCGAGGAAAAGGGCCGCAATTACCCCGCTCAGTACAGGTGAGATTACCCAACTGGCAGCAATTTTACTCATGGTGAACCAGTTAACCGCACTAAAACCAACCGCAGCAATACCAGAGCCCATCACTCCACCAACAACAGCGTGCGTGGTTGATACGGGTGCCCCTATATAAGTTGCCAGATTAACCCACAATGCCGAAGAAAGCAGTGCCGCCATCATCAACCAGATAAAGGTCTGACTATCAGGAACCAGTGAAGGGTCGATAATCCCTTTCGAAATGGTGGAGACAACATCCCCTCCTGCAAGCAAGGCACCTGCACTTTCAAAGATTGCAGCGATAAACAGTGCTCCGGTCATGGTCAGAGCACGCGACCCCACAGCAGGCCCCACATTATTGGCAACATCGTTCGCGCCAATATTCAGCGCCATGTACCCCCCGAGTGTGGCAGCAACGACAATGTAAACAGCATTCGGTTGAGCCCCGATCAAGATAGATGCGAACCCGCCAGCAACGGCGAGAAACAAAACAGCTAAACCAGGGGCAAACAGCTGTTGGGAAATAGACCGCGAGGCCTCTTCCATCGTAACAATCTTGCTTAGATCTTTATCCAGCGATGGTTTCGCTAACGGAGCATCTTCCGGCGAAGACTGGTTATCGTTTCCTGATTGGTCAGACGTCGTCATTTTCAAACCCTTACACACCTAAATCGGAGCAATTTTAAAATGTGATAGTTTCGTTACGAATAAATGACAAATTATCGTTTCATGACTTTAATATTACATTTAT
>MABB01000053.1 GCA_002162915.1 Rhodospirillales bacterium 47_12_T64 | reverse complement strand
TGTACCAAATGACCGCCTGAGACGCCTGGAAAGCAAAACAAGATTTTCGATCACGCCGCAACAAGCCGTGTTAAACCCAATCTCTCTTACTCTGGATGTGACACACCTAGATGGCGCCGTGACTGTTGCCTTAAGGGATCGCTTAGGAGTAGGAGCTCGGATTGTCGTCGATCGGCTTGATCTTGATGCTTACAAACTTGTGCAGAGTAAGCCCGAGGATAATACCGATCAATCTTTAAACGCAGATCAAGCTTCCTCTCAAACGGATGGCGGGACATCGGAAGAAACGGGAGCGGCCGAGGCAAAAATTACAAGCGCAAAGAACTCGCTTAATTTTCTGAATGGCTTTGATGCAAATATGGATATCTCAATCGGAGAGATCTTGTACAGAAAAGTTCCGATTAAGGGAGTTAGGCTGGACGGGATACTTCAACAGGGAGGACTTACCGTCAGAAATGCATCTCTTGATGATGTCGTCGGGAGTTCACTTGCACTGTCTGGAACTCTTTCTGAATTTACGAAAAATCCAAATATGGATGCGACGATTATTGCAAGCATACCTGATTTGCCAAAGTTGCTCGCTATAACAGGGGATGCAGCAAAGAACACAGTGCCTGATTTAGGGCGCCTTGAAGTCAGTGGAAATTTAAAAGGAACGGCCAAAGATCTCTCCGTTGATATATTGGGGGCAGCAATAGGTGGTTCTTATCAGGTGCAAGGTCAGGTCAGGCCTTCTGGGGAAAATATATACGAAGGATTGATCAGCATTGATCATCCAAATGCAGCTCAGTTGGTACGCACTTTACACCCAGGCGCTGCGGTGAACGATAACTGGGGCCGCTTAACAGCGAAGGCGATGGTTAAGACCGACCTTAGGCAGGTCGAATTGGCAGAGTTGAATGCTAAGATTGCGGGCGCAACTATCCAGGGTAATGTCCTGGCCGCTCTTGATGGCTTGAAACCTCAGATAACCGCGAACCTGATAACCGGGCCGTTAAATCTAAATAATCTTTTGCCCGCTGATACAAAAGGGGGGGCATCTGGCGGCGCGAGCGGCGGTGGGAGCTTCTCCTCTGCCGGGCTTGATCGGCGCTGGTCTCACAAGCCAATCGATATATCCCCTCTATCGTCATTTGATGCTGATATTTCTCTTATTTCAGACGCGATTATCCAAGATAAAATTAACATCGAAAACGTGCAGGCCAAAGCGGTGTTGAAGGATGCGGTATTGACTGTCTCTCAGTTTCAAGGCGCCGCTTACGGAGGCCCCATTGAGGTAACTGGTGTGGTAAATGGGCGAGAGCAACTTGTCCTTGATTTTGATTTTGCGACCCAGAATATCGAGAGCAATCAATTGTTGCGGGATGTTGCTGATTTCAAGAGAGTTTCAGGACCTCTCTCTTTTTCCGGTAAAATAATATCTACAGGAAGCTCCGAAGCTGAACTTGTACAATCACTCAAAGGGAATGGTACAGTTAAAGGCGTTCTTAAAGCCAAGGTTAAGCAGAAGGAAATCCTTGGTGGAGCTCTTCTCAGTGTTCTCGGCGCTAAGCTACAAGGCATTCAAGGTGTTGGTGATGCAACAGCAACCTTGCTTCAATCTTTTGCAGGGCAAGCTGCTAACTTGAACGGGACCTATGTCATAGAGAATGGTGTTTTAGTTAGTAATGATCTCAAGTTGGATGGCCGTAATGCAACGATATTTACCGCAGCCAAAGTTGACCTTCCGGCATGGCTTATCGATAGTCAAAGTGATTTGTTCCGGGCGGGAGAAGATCCAACCAAACCATATATAACGGTGCTACTTAAAGGACCTCTGGATAAGCCGAATCCGAGAATAAAGGGCCTGTTTCTTCAATCGCAATCAAAGACTAACCCTCTGCAGGAGTTACTTGGTGGGGGAGATGCTGGCGTAGAGGGTGAGTCTGAAGCTAACCCAGATGCTGTCGAGACAACAGAACCCGTCGTCGAAAAGAAAAAATCAGACAAAAAGAAAGCCAAAGACCTAATCAAAGGACTTTTAAAAGGATTGGGTGGATAACTTTAAGTATCTGTGGGTGTTTCTGAAGTTTTTTGTGTTTGAAGTTGTTCTTGTAAGTTCTTTAAGACCAGAACACGAAGGGTACTTGAAAGATTGCCCGTTCTGGCTTTATCGACCTTTTCAATAAATTGGTTGATCGAGATCTCTTCGTTTTGAGCCAGCTTTTTAACTTCCAACCAAAATGCTTCTTCCAGACTAAAGCTGGTGCGATGTCCGGCGATCGTGACGGATCTTTTTTTTACGGCTTCTGAACGAACATATTTTGACACAAATTCGGGCATGGAATCGTACACGGATTGTTTCTAAAAGCGGGAGCAATTCGGTATGAACTGCTCCCTTTTACGCTTAGACTTTGCGTGGTTTAAGCTTTAAGCTTTCCTTGGGCCAACCATATTCTCTGGGCGTACTTTCTGGTCAAACTCTTCGGCTGTTAAAAGGCCGAGTTCAACAGCTGCTTCTTTAAGAGTGCTGTTTTCTACATAAGCTTTTTTCGCAACCTTAGCTGCATTGTCATACCCAATGTGAGGGTTCAGAGCGGTTACCAGCATTAGGGATTGTTGCATCAGGCTCGTAATACGTTCTTCGTTGGCTTCGATACCGTCAACACAGTTTTCACGGAATGAATCACATGCATCACCAATGAGCTTGGCGGATTGAAGCAGGTTGTAAATCATAACTGGCTTAAAAACATTCAATTCAAAATGCCCGTTTGATCCGGAAATTGTAATTGTCATGTGATTTCCCATCACCTGGGCACAAACCATTGTCATGGCTTCTGCCTGGGTCGGGTTTACCTTGCCTGGCATGATGGAAGAGCCGGGTTCGTTCGCCGGAAGCAAGAGTTCGCCAAAACCACACCGAGGGCCAGAGCCGAGCATACGGATGTCATTGGCTATTTTCATCAGTGAGGCAGCAAGGACGTTAAGGGCACCTGAAGCTTCGATAATCGCGTCATGGGCGGCAAGGGCCTCGAATTTGTTCGGGGCTGTAGTGAAGGGTAATCCGGTGATGTCAGATACTTGAGCCGCAAATTTTTCTGCAAAACCTTCAACTGAGTTCAGACCGGTACCAACAGCGGTTCCACCCTGAGCGAGTTCAGCAAGGCGCGGAAGAGTGTTTTGGATGCGGGCAATACCATATTCAATTTGCTTGGCGTATCCGGAAAACTCCTGGCCGAGAGTAAGAGGCGTTGCGTCCATCAGGTGGGTACGACCGATCTTGATAATCTTGTCGTAGGCTTTTACCTTGGTTTCCAGCGAAGCCTGCAGGCGTTCGAGCGCAGGGATTGTCTCTTCGCTTAGCTGTCTAACCCCAGCAATTGACATTGCTGAAGGGAACGTGTCGTTAGATGACTGTCCCATGTTGCAATGATCGTTGGGGTGCACAGGTGATTTGCCACCGCGCTCTCCGGTAAGAAGTTCATTGGCACGCCCAGCGATAACTTCGTTGGTATTCATGTTGCTCTGAGTGCCAGAGCCTGTCTGCCATACAACAAGTGGGAAGTGGTCCGTTAGCTTTCCATCGATCACTTCCTGAGCTGCCTGACAGATGGTCTCACCGAGTTTGGCATCAAGAACGCCGAGTGTGATATTTGTCTTTGCTGCAGCCAGTTTTTGAGTACCAAGAGCTTTGATCAGGGCAGGAGGCATTTTTTCGCCCCCAATTTTGAAGTTCTGGAGGGATCGCTGGGTCTGTGCGCCCCAATAACGATCGGCAGCGACGTCAATTTCGCCCATGGAATCAGTTTCTACGCGGATTTTACCTAGATCGGACATGCTGGTTTCCCTTATATATAGTCTGGCAGCAGATATGTGGGTCTGGATCGAGAAGGGTTGATACCTTAAATCAAGATCGAACTTTGTATGTTGCGGCGCAGTATACACAGAATGAGACATGCGATAACAGCACATCTACATAAATTATCACTTTTTGGATTTTTTCTTCTTTTTTGCCCGTTTGGAGGCTGTGATTGCTAATTCGGCCCAGTAAAGAAAGATTTCAGGATCTTCCAAGGCAGTGTCGGGGGTTAACCAATAAGACATTTTTATCGGTTTATTTTTGCCTTCATAGGTGAAGGGTTCACTTCCCGCTTTTGAAAAGAGATCTTCGGTCTGTTTGTCTGTCTTGAGGTAGATACTGCCATATGCTTCCAAGGCAAACATGGTATCTTCAAAATACAAACCATGTCCACCAAACATCGGCTTGACCCTGATGTCACCGAGGGGGAGGCAGAGATCTATTGTTTCTTCGACACAGCTGGGAAGCTTTTTCTTCATAAGCAGATCTCTCGAATGAATTGATCTATCTTTTGAACGGCAGCACCCCAGTTCTCCTCTCGTGTAAGACCTGATCTTTTTCGGGGGACGAGACTGTGGTCGCCATCCTCCAGCCAGTACAGGTTTATACTGGAAGAGAGATCATATTTTTTAACTTCGTCGGGCTTTCCAAATGGATCTCTTGTCCCTTGAATAATAAGGGTTGGGGTTTCGTATCCGATTAAGTGGTCTGTTCGTGTTTTTTCGGGTTTTCCTGGTGGATGAAAAGGGTAGCCAAGACA
>MABB01000060.1 GCA_002162915.1 Rhodospirillales bacterium 47_12_T64 | reverse complement strand
GCTCTGGTATTCCAGGATCGGGCATTTTGGGCAGCAGGTCCCTTGCAAAAAGCCGGAAGCAAAAACGGAGTAACACACTTGGACTTTCAATTGATTCCAGGCATCCAGGAAATAGAGCAATGGGTAAGGCAGCTTCTTGAATGGCTCAGCCAAAACCTCCTAAGCTGGCCCGTCATCCTCCAACTCTCCTTCTTACTCGTACTTCTGCCTCTCAGTCGATACCTTGGGAAAAAGGTTCGTCCATTAGCATCTGAGTGGAAAAAACGGTCGAAGACACCCCAATTTCTCAAACTTATTCTGACCAATCTAGTCCCTATTATCCCCTGGGTTATTTTTCTATTGATGCTGTGGATAACGCTCGGGGGCCTGTTTCAACTCGAAGCACCACTCAAGAGCCGTTTCCTCATCAATACAGTCGCAAGCCTGACTTTGGCGTGGGTTGTCATTAACCTAACCACCAGCCTTATAACATCTCGGATTGTCGCCAAGCTCGTTACCCTTTTTATCTGGTCAATTGCGGCCCTCAACATTCTCGGATTATTGAATTTTGCCGAGGAAATCCTCGATGCCGCAGCACTGGATATCGGCGGCTTGAGAATATCTGTGCTTATGGTGGTAAAGGGCGTCATTTCTCTTGCAGTATTATTATGGGCCGCAGTTGCTTTCAGCTCTCTGTTAGAGCGACGCGTAAAAGCCGTTCCAGAACTCACCCCCTCAGTTCAGGTCCTCCTTGGAAAATTGCTGAAAGTTACCCTCATTGGTCTGGCGATCGTAATCGGGCTGAAAACCGTCGGCATTGACCTCTCGGCCTTTGCTCTTTTTGGTGGTGCTTTGGGTGTCGGCATCGGGTTCGGGCTTCAAAAAGTAATTTCGAACCTGGTGTCAGGTATCATTCTCCTAATGGATAAGTCGATCAAGCCCGGCGATGTTATTGCCGTTAACGATACCTATGGCTGGGTAAAATCCTTTGGCGCACGCTACGCATCAGTAATTACCCGCGATGGTATCGAGCACCTTATCCCGAATGAAGAGTTTATTACTCAACGGGTTGAGAACTGGTCATATTCTAATAGCTGGGTTCGGGTTAGGGTTCCCATAGGAGTATCTTATAACTCAGATCCACACAGAGCCATTGAACTTTGCATCGAAGCTGCAGCTGAAAACAAACGGATCATGAACGATCCCAAAGCGAACTGCCTCCTGACAGGGTTTGGCGATAACTCCGTAAATCTCGAAGTCAGGATCTGGATTGCAGATCCACAAAACGGGATCGGCAACATCAAGAGCGCCCTCATGCTGGCAATCTGGGACAAGTTCAAAGAAGCCGGGGTCGAATTCCCCTTCCCGCAAAGGGACCTCCATATCAAAGGCCCTATAGAGGTTAAAACGATACCTGAACAAGTTTAAGGATCTCTCTAGGAGTTTTTTCTGCAAACTGGTGAACACCAGCCTCCTCAAGCTCTTCTTTCGAACCATACCCATAGAGCACACCAACGGGCATCATGTTATTGTTGATAGCCCCAATTGCATCGTGTTTTCGATCCCCAACCATATAGGAGTTCCGGGGATCACAACCGACTTTTGACAGAGCGTAACTTAACAATTCGCTTTTATCTGACCTCGCACCATCGATTTCAGAGCCAAAAATCTCTTCGAAGTACTGATCCAATTCAAAGTGCTGAATTATTTTTGTCGCATAGATGTGTGGCTTGCTTGTAGCCACATAAAGAATAAAATTATTTCTCTTCAATTCAGCGAGGAGATCAGTAATGCCGCGATAGAGAGTATTCTCATATAACCCTACTTCACTAAACCTCTCTCGATATAAACTGATAGCTTCTTCTACCCTGCTTTCCTCGCCAAGTAGCTCCGCAAATGAATTACGAAGAGGCGGGCCAATGCACCATAACAGCTCCTCAGTATCCGGAACCTTCTTCCCCATTTTTTTCAAAGCAAATTGAATTGATTTTGTAATTCCTTCCTTTGGATCTGTCAGTGTTCCGTCCAGGTCAAAAAATATCGCCGTCATTTTGCTCTCATGAGGTATAATTAGAAGAAGTCTTTATTTGCGCATCAGACAATGGCAGTCTGATTTAACATTAAAACAAACAAATGAGAATACTGCATTCCATGCCTGACTCACTCAATCCTCGCCTACATCCTTTTCGGGATGACCTCACCGCTGAATATCTCCGCGAGAAAATAAGTTGTGACAAATACAGCCGAGGTCAGGCCGCACAAGTCATCGTGGGCAGCAGTTCGTTGCATCGACACCCAGAAATGGAAGCTCCACTTGATAGCGAGCTTCTATTTGGCGAAAAACTGACTGTCTATGAAGAGAAAAATGGTTGGGCCTGGGTACAGAATGCCAAGGACAGTTATGTTGGCTATGTACTCGCCTCCGATCTTGGCAAGGAAATTCGGGTAACGACGCATCGCGTTCAAGCACTCAGGACATACGTTTATTCTCAACCAGATATGAAAAGTCCTCCCCTAGATATTTTATCGATAGAAAGTGCTATCACCGTTATTCAAGTGGATGGAGATTACACGCAAATACAAGGTGGAGGTTGGATTTTTTCGACACATATCAGTCCGCAAAAAAATGCCGCAACCGATCATGTGACCGTCGCCCGACAATTCATCGGCACACCTTATCTTTGGGGAGGCAAGACTTCCGTCGGCATTGACTGTTCAGGGTTGGTACAAGTCTCTCTAAGCGCTTGCGGGATTACAGCCCAGAGAGACGCAAGCATGCAAGAAAAGACCCTTGGTATTCCGGTAAATTCAGAGCAGACCACAGGCGGAGACCTGATCTACTGGCCAGGACACGTTGCTATCGCGCTGGATAACGCGACAGCAATTCATGCCACAGCCAATTCAATGGATGTCACCATAGAACCGATCACGCATATAACCGAACGCGTGCTAATGGAAACAGGTGGCACAGGCATTACGGCAATAAAAAGGGTAAAACAGAAATAATTCAAATCTGCTGACTTGAAAAAACAAACACCCGCGTCAATGTGTAGTAGTGCTTTTCAGAAAAAAGAACGATAAACTGTCTGGCAGTTCAGGAGAAAAAATTGATGAAGAATTCGTCAGACTTTCAGAAAGGGCCGTTAGAGCCTGCATCTGTTACCAATCTAGCAGCCCACCCAGGCATGATCGACCCGTTTGGTCGCATGGTTGACTACTTGCGGATATCCGTCACGGATCGCTGTGATTTTCGATGCGTCTATTGCATGTCCGAAGACATGAATTTCTTGCCTAAAAAAGAACTCTTAACCATCGAGGAACTGGAGCGCGTTTCCGCAACCTTCATTAACCTCGGCGTGAAGAAGTTACGCTTTACTGGTGGCGAGCCTCTTGTGCGTAAAAACATCATGAAGTTGTTCAATGGCCTGACTCCTTACCTAGAATCAGGCCAACTCAACGAAATGACTTTGACCACGAACGGCAGTCAGCTCGAAAAATATGCACAACAACTTGCTGATGCCGGGATGCGCCGCATCAATGTTTCCCTGGATACACTAAACAAAGACAAGTTTGCAGCCATTACACGATGGGGCAAACTCGAACAGGTGCTCGAAGGCTTACAGGCCGCAAAGAAGGCTGGCTTACGGGTAAAGATAAACACAGTCGCCCTACAAGGTGTTAACGATGATGAACTCCATACTTTGGTTTCGTGGTGTGGGGACGAAGGCTTTGATTTAACCTTCATCGAAGTGATGCCAATGGGGGATATCGGCAACGAAGACCGGGTTGATCAGTATCTTCCCCTGACAAAAGTCAGATCCATCCTTGGTGAACACTGGACGTTAAACGAGAGTGATTACAAAACTGGCGGTCCAGCCCGTTACGTTGAAGTAAAAGAGACCGGTGGAAAAATTGGTTTTATCACCCCGATGACCCACAATTTTTGTGAGAGCTGTAACCGGGTTCGCATGACCTGTACAGGAACACTTTATCTTTGCCTCGGCAAGGATGATGCCGCAGATCTACGCGCTCCTTTAAGAAGCAGTGACGAAAATGATCTTTTGGAAAGCGCTATATTCGAAGCAATTTCACGTAAACCCAAAGGGCACGACTTCATCATTGATCGGGATGCTGATCCCTCCGTTGCACGCCATATGAGTGTTACCGGTGGCTAATCCAGTTAGACGGATTTACGCGACTTTTTAAGATCGGCATTTTTGCCTATGAAATATGGCTGCAGGAAATACCAGCCTGCGGCCATTACTTGTGCAACGAGCAGCATAAGAATACCTGCCTGATAACCTTCGACAGCATACCCTCCGTCTGCTTGTTCAGGCCAGATTTCAATTACCGCACCGACAGCCCACTGCCCGGCAAACGCAACGACAAAAACCAGTGAATTCAACGCCGTATTCACACGACCAGTCAAGTGCACAGGGAAATGCTGCGAAAACCCAGGGTAGATGAGATACCCCCCTGTTCCCAACAAACCAAATAGCATCCAGATCGCCCCGATAAGATAGAGATTGTCACCCCCCAGAAGAAGCAAAGCTTGCGGGACAACACAGAGTAGCATTGCATAGACACCAACAGTGATGGGGCTAATGTGATGACGCCGAACCCAATCAGTTACGAATCCTCCCAGCAAAAACCCTAAAAAAACAGCGAAGGCAATTGCCGCCAAGATCATCGCAACAACATCTCTTTCAAGCCCTGCAACATCTCTGAGCCATGGACCGGACCAGAGAGCCTGGAGTGAGAAAAATGCAGCTTGTGACATCACAGTAAAAGGGGTAATTCGCCAAAAATAGGCGCTTTTGAAAATCTTCCCATATTCTTTTATTTGCTGCGTAATAGATTCAGTAGGTGATATTTCACCACGCCGTGGAATGACGAGGTAAATTAAAGCAGCAATAAAAACTGATAACGTTGCCAGTGCAACAAAAACACCCCGCCAACCAATCTCTGAAGCCAGGAACTCAACAGGTGCGG
>MABB01000134.1:3349-5052 GCA_002162915.1 Rhodospirillales bacterium 47_12_T64 | reverse complement strand
TACCCCCGCAACCTTTACACAATATGGTCTGGACCTTATTGACGATACAAAAACGGTGCAGGATTTGGTCGACAGAAACAGCACACAAAAGATAACGGCTAAATTCAATATGTAGGAGATAAGGTCAAGGTACGGAGAAGATTAGAGGGCCGGAATTCTACTATTCTTTATCAGTTTTCAACTGGTCCCCTTAATTCACCCCCTCAACAAGGTCTCAACAAGGTAGGGTGACAGAGACTTCTGTTCCTTGTCCTGGTTCACTTGTAATCAGTAAAGTACCATCGTGTGCTTCTGTAAGGGCCTTGGCGATGGATAGACCCAGACCGGTGCCTTCTTGTGCGCGGTGAGGGTTATTGTCGGCCTGGGTAAAGGCCTCGGTAATGGTTGAGAGCCTGTCGGGCGATATACCGATACCGTTATCTTTTACGATAATCGTAATAAGCTTGTTTTCAGAGCTGACGGTTATTTTCACGCGGCCATTTGTTTCTGTGAACTTAATGGCGTTGGACAAGAGGTTGAGCAGGATCTGGGTAACAGATCGTTTGTCTGCGTAAAGCATAGGAATGTCTTTGGGAGCATCCAGTAGCAAGTCGATGTTATTGTCTCTTGCTCGTTTTTCGATGGACTTGAGGCAGTCTTTGAGTAGTTCAAGGGTATCGATCTGTTTGTTAATCAGGGGACGTTTTCCGGCTTCGATTGCGGCGATGTCCAGCACGTCGTTTACAAGAGAGAGCAGGTGTTGGCCGCTATGGTGAATGTCGTTGGTATATTCGGTGTATTTTTTCGATCCCAGATCATTTGCGCCCAGGGGACCAAAAAACTGTTCCTGCATCATTTCGCTGAAGCCGAGAATAGCATTTAAGGGCGTGCGAAATTCGTGGCTCATCGTGGCGAGAAATTCTGATTTGGTCCTGTTGGCCATTTCCGCCGCCTCTCTTGCTTCAAACAAGGCCTGATCAATTTTTTTCAACCGGTACATTTGAAAAACAACGATCACCATGACCAAGAGAACACCAGCGAGAAAAAATACAATCGAGTTTCGAAAAATCAGAATTTGGCTGGATTGTTTGCTCAGGATGGTAAAGGTGTTTTGCTGTGCCTTGGCAAACATGGGGCGCATGGTGTTGATGGCATCTGTTGCACGTGTGTTGACCAGAGCAATAACGACGGGCGAGCCGGGTGGTAAATTAAAGACACCTTTTGTGAGCCAGCGTTTGATATCTCCCAGGGCGGGAGTAATGACAGCATGCATGGCTGAGGCCCCGACAAGATTGTCGAAATTGTAGGTATTGCGCATGAGCTCCAGCCGATTTTCAACTCGTGCGACCTGATCCAGTATTTCCTGGGTATGTTTGCCGGAAGGAGCACTGTTGGCCAATCTGGCCTGCCATGCCAGATCAGAGACATCCTGAACCAGCAAGGCAATATCGCGTTCTTGTTTGGCAACCGTAATCGGCAGGGCTTTTTCGATGTCCTGCAGGCTTGACCAGGAGAAATAGATTATTCCAAGACAGCCGGCAAGAACGCAGAAGATCAGGATAATTGGCCGGGTAATGTATCGCCGTGCAAACTTGAGGTCTAATCGGCTGTAGTCTGTAAAACTTGATTTTTGAAAAGAGCCAGTCGAGGTCTTAACGCGTTTATCTGGATGATTTTTCGAAGAGGAGGGAAGGGTCAAGGAAGCGCCCCCATTTCCTGATAAA
>MABB01000134.1:0-3312 GCA_002162915.1 Rhodospirillales bacterium 47_12_T64 | reverse complement strand
CTCAAGGGCACGCGCGATATCAATGGCTTTGCCTTTGCTGTGGCCGTTATTGAGGATTTGACGTGTCGAGGCATGCCAGAGAGATTTTGTAATTTGGTATACCAGTTCGTCATCAATTTCGACGCCAACAATCCACTGGGCTCCCACACTAATCGTCGGTGTGTCGGGGATGCCGATATAGGTATCTTTTGGTATGGTATCCGGGGCAAAGAAGCTCCACCGTTTCAATAATCCAGTGGTCTCTTTACCGCCCACAGGTACAAGTCTTGCCCCAACACCGGAGGCAAGCTCACTTACAGAAGGCGTTGGATAACCTGTAACGATGAAAAAGGCATCAAGCTCGCCGCGTTCAATCCGGGCGACGGCCAATTCGGGTTTGATGTATTCGGCCTCGAGATCCGTTTCTTTCAAGCCATAGGCATCAAGAATGATCCGTGCATCCACCAGAGTTCCCGAACCTGCCTCATCCAGAGAGACTTTTTTGCCACGTAGATCGTGCACGGTTTTGATGCCAGATCCTATGCGGGCGACAAGATGCAGAGTTTCGGGGTAGAGGTTGGCAATGGCGCGAATTTTCTGAATAGGCTGCTTCCCTTCGAATACGCCCATACCTGTATAGGCCCAGTAAACCACATCAGACTGTGCAAACCCGGACTCAAGCTCACCCTTGGCAATTGACTGTATGTTGGCAACAGATCCGTTGGATGATTGCGCGATGGCAACGAGACCGGGGACACCGCAGCTCCCGCCTTCATTACACGTGCGAGATCCCGGTGGATTGCTGATGGCCTGTGCGACCATGCCGCCAATGGGGTAATAGGTTCCGGCAATACCACCAGTCCCGATCCGGAAAATTTCAATCTGTTTCAGGTAATCTTCCTGGGAGGACGTAGATTGAGCAAAGACAGGATGCACAAGACCTGATGTGAGGAAAATTAGGACGGTAAAGACCATTATTACCCAAGAGCAGAGAGATATTTTCCTCTGGTGAGCGCTTAATCTACTCATCTCCTTATCCATCTAGTTGCCTACTAAAATCTCAATTGTTACGGTTTCTTGAACGATTACACCTCTGTGAATATCTGGCAACTGATCAATCCAAAATTGGATGATATTAACCATCCCTGTTAAGCATTGATTAAGAAGATACTATCGGTGGTTTAAAACAGCTGAATTGTATGGTTTCCACTGGTTGTGTAGACTCGAACCCTCTTGTTACTGGCTTGTTATGAGGTCTTTCGTTCAGTTGAGGCTCTCCAGAGCCTGTCGGATTTCCCGATCTTTGCCGAGAGTGTATTTGGCAAGGCCGGTATCCTTATCTTTGATGTGATTAAAAAGCCAAGAACGAATATCTTCCTGAAAGCCTGCGATAAGAGTAACACTCTTGTTTTTATGCCAGCTCTCTTCCAGCTTTTTCAGTTCAGCGATAATATTTTGATGGTGGTCGCGATGATTTTTCAAACCAGGATAATGACAGGCTTCCATTACAGCTTCTTCCTGTATGAAATGGTGTTGGGTGTAGCTGTTTAACTCTTCAAAAAATTTGTCGATTTTAAACGGGTCGAGATCTTCATGAGTAATACGATTGAGGAGTGATAACAGGTACTGATGATCCCGATCAAGACTATCGACACCAACGCGCATTTCATCGTTCCACACCAGTATTTTGTCATTCAGGGCGAGGGGGAGTTCTATCCAGAATCTGCTTCCCTTTCCCTTGGTACTTTCAAAATCAATGCTCCCGGCCATACGTTCCATCAGGAGTTTGGTTACGGTCAAACCAATACCAGTTCCTTCCCGGGTTGTCATTGAATCAGCGCCAATGCGATGGAACATCTGGAAAACTTTGTCGTGGTCATCGCTGTGGATGCCAATTCCGGTATCGATCACAGAAATGCGTAAAAAGCCTTTTCCTGTTATCTCGCCCCGAACATGCACTGTTCCGCCGTCTATGTTGTACTTGATCGCATTGGAAAGCAGGTTGATAAGCACCTGTTTCAGGCGACGTTGATCCGTACGCAGGAGAATATTTTCACTTTGGTTAAATTCGTTAAAAATTAAAATGTCTCTCTTCTCTCCCAAAGGAGATACGAGGGTAAGGCACTCGCTGATGATTTCATTGGCGTTGATTTCCTCAAGAGACAAATCTAACTGGTTGGCTTCGATTTTTGCCAGATCCAGAATCTCGTTGATCAAGTCGAGCAAATGATTGCCCCCATTGAGAATGCACTCGATATGTTCGTTCTGTTGAGGTGTAAGAGGGGACTTTCGATTGATTTGCATGATCTGGGCAAAGCCCAAAATCGCATTGAGGGGTGTCCGTAATTCGTGGCTCATGTTTTCCAGAAATTGGGATTTAGCCCTGTTGGATCTATCGGCTTCTACCAAGGCAAAGTGAAGTGCATCTTCGGCCCGCTTCCGATCGGTAATATCAACGATGCTTATCGAAACTGCTTTGTAATCTTCGGCAGTTCTAGGGACTTTAAATGTGATGATTGCATTAAAGTTTTTACCCCCCAGAGAACGGAAGGCTGCCTCGGAACGAAAAAGACTTTGTTTGTCCCACATGGCACAGAGCTCATTAATGAAAACATCAATCGTATGGGGACCAAAAGTCTTTCCAATATGATGGAAGAAATCGACTTCGCTTTTGGCACCAAACAACTTTAATGTTGCGTCATTTACCTGCAATACCTGAATTGAATCTGCAAGTTGCCAGGCGAGTTCAGTATTGTCCTCCAGATAACTGCGCAAGTCGGTGATCCCATCCTTTCGAAGCTTTTTCAGAGCATGATAAATTTCAGTTAAGTCCTCATTCCAAATCGAAACCTGAGCGCTATTAAAAAGCTTTCGTGTGTTTTTCCAGGAAATCAAACTGGTCAAGCCATCTGACAGCCGATTACCAAGGGCTTCGAACAGGGCGCAGTCATTGTCGCTATATGTGACCGGGACAGAGCAATGATGCAGGCCAAGAAGCCAGGGATCACCAATCTTGGGACGGATTGCCATGACCAGTTGCGACCGGATGTGATACTGGCGGATAACGACATGGTTGAGATCCAGAGGGTTTTCGTTGGGATCAAACCTTACAGCGCCCGAACTTTCCAGGGCCATTTTATAAACTTTGCGGCCGAAATCATCGACGGGAAATTCATCGCCTTCAACTTCTGCTCCTGCTCCTGCTCCGGGCCATTCGGGTACGGTACATTCCATGGGAATGGTTGTGGAAGTTGCATTTACATTACAGGGAAAGAGGAGCCAGGCGCGATCACAGGAGAAAAACTCAAGGAAGGATTCCAGCACATTGCTCAG
>MABB01000069.1:2746-5188 GCA_002162915.1 Rhodospirillales bacterium 47_12_T64 | reverse complement strand
CGGATCAGGGGAAAAGGGCTGGTTTGCTTGCAGCATTTGGAATCAGCCTCGGATCAATGGTTCATGCCACGGCTTCTGCCCTTGGGATTTCTGCCCTACTTACAGCATCGGAAACTGCTTTTTTCGTTCTTAAAATAGCTGGGGCTCTCTACCTGTTTTATATCGCCTTCAAAATACTGACGAGTAAGCCGAATGAAGGCGAAGCCAGATCAGACGGACAGCCGAAAAAGAATAAAGCTTTTAAGATAATACTGGAAGGAGCAACAACAAATCTGCTCAATCCAAAAATTGGTCTTTTTATGTTGGCCTTCCTTCCGCAATTTATAGACGCTGCCCCTCAGGATGTTGTCTGGCAAACACTGGCACTAGGACTGTTGTTCAACGTCAATGGCTACCTCGTATTTGTTGCTCTTATCTGCCTCACCTCTCTGGCTGCCGCAAAGATCAAAGCAAGCGCACCGTTCAAGAAACTCTTACGCTGGATAACCGCAACTATTCTTGGTGGAATGGCGATAAGGATCGCTTTTACAAGTAACTAATCCCAAACCCTCAACAATAGTAATCTCTTTTCCTGCCAGGCACTTTTTACCCAGGATTTTATCCTTCCTCAAAGGAACTGAATCCCATTGTTTATTTCCCTATTTTCAGATCAATAACTTATTTAAACTGGCACGAAATATGCTGTTTACAGCTTAGTTCCTCCTTAAGGAAAAAAGCTTATGCAAGTTAATCCCTATAAAAATATCGCGGCTGCCTACCGCGCTGTTCATAACCATAATCATCGTCCGAACAATGTGCATCAAGACAATCAAGCTCAACGCCCACAAGATCAAATCACCCTATCTCGAGAAGCGCAAAGAGCGATCAGAATCGATCATCAAAAAGCCCCCTCGGTGCCTCATGACAACAAAATTAATTCATTGGAAAAATGGGTGGATAAAGCAACCGCAAGGACTGAGGCAAACGACGGCGATATACCCTTTGGTATGGAATGGAAGCTGGAATACGTGACAGCGAGAATAGATAAGGCCCTCGCCACAGATATTGATAATGAAGGCAAGGTTCTAAATTTGACACCGGAACAAAAAGAAAAGCTGACAGAGATAAACGAAAAAATTAACGCGCTACTCTATCCTCCTGCGAATGACGAGAGTGCAGAGACTGACGAAGGAATAGAGGGCCAAAACTCTTAAACAGCCCCGTGATTTAATTATAAAAAAGGGTCAAAAGCTTTTCACCTTTGACCCTGGATAGTGTCTCTTTAAAAAGAGATATTTTGGGCTATTACTTACGGCGCCAAGTCGTGCCTGTTGGGCTATCGAGGAGCTCTATGCCCTGAGCAGCGAGCTCGTCTCTAATGGCATCTGCCCGGGCAAAGTTCTTTGACTTCTTAGCTTCGATCCGCTCAGCAATTAGATCCTCTATTTCCTGATCATTGTCGCCTTCGCCCTTGAACCAGACCTCTGGATCAGCTTGGAGAATACCAAGGAGGTATCCGCCCGCAATAAGTTGTCCTTTTAAACGACCCAAACTCTTTCTATGGCTCTTACGATCAGTCCCCGTTTTATTTAACTCGGTCGTGATCTCATGAAGAACGGACAGGGCCAGAGGTGTGTTCAGATCATCCTTGAGCGCACCCAGAAAAGCTTCCGAAGGCTCAGAAGTATTGGCTTCGATTTTTTCCACGGATTGCAAGGCACCATAAAACCGATCGAGTTGAGTTTTAAACTCGGCAACTTTCTCACGGGTCACATCCAGCGGCTGACGATAGTGGCCAGACAAAAGCGTCAGCCGCAAAGCTTCCCCATTTAGCCCTTCATCCAGAAGCTGGCGAACGGTAAAGAAGTTCCCCAATGACTTGGACATCTTCTCGCCGTTCACCACAACGTAGCCGTTGTGCATCCAATAGTTCACATAGGGTTTTTCATTGCAGCATTTTGATTGTGCAAGCTCATTCTCATGATGCGGGAAGGTCAAATCAAGACCACCCCCATGTAAATCGAACGTTTCGCCAAGATGCACTCTGGACATCGCAGAACATTCGATATGCCAGCCTGGGCGACCTTTGCCCCACGGGCTATCCCAACCAGGTTGCTCATCACTACTTGGTTTCCAAAGGACAAAATCCGCTGGATCTTTTTTATAAGGCGCGACTTCAACACGCGCCCCGGCAATCATGTCTTCGCGGTTGCGACGGGACAACTCACCATAATCTGCCATCGATGAAACGGAAAACAGGACATGGCCTTCAGCCTCGTAAGCATGACCTTTCTTGATCAGGTCAACGCTCATATCGATCATTTCCTGAATATGATCCGTCGCACGCGGCTCAATATCCGGCTCCAGAGCACCCAAGGCTGCCATATCATCGTGATAGGCCTGAGTGGTTCGTTTGGTTATGCTTTCAATCGGCTCACCTGATTTAAGCGAAGCCTCGATGAT
>MABB01000069.1:0-2728 GCA_002162915.1 Rhodospirillales bacterium 47_12_T64 | reverse complement strand
GATATTACGAACGTAGGTTACGTGCTCATCACCATAAACATTTCGTAACAGGCGGGCAAAGGTGTCGAACACGACGACTGGGCGGGCATTACCAATATGGGCAAGGTCGTAAACGGTGGGTCCACAGACATACATCCGCACATTTTTAGGATCGATTGGCTCGAACTCCTGTTTTTCACGCGCAAGTGTGTTGTGGACTTTAATCGTCATTGTCTTATCCAGATATCTATTGGTTTAATTATACAGTTGCTTGTTAGAAAGAGGCTCACTTTAAGCCTCTTTCTAAAATAAGCGAGAAATTAGTTAAGCGGTCTGGCCCTTTAGACGGGCTTCGGCACGCGTCCGTCCAATCAAAGGCAGTAACTGCGCCAATTCTGGACCGTGCTGCTGCCCGGTGAGTGCCTTACGCAAAGGCATAAAGAGCTGCTTGCCTTTGCGGCCCGTTTCAGACTTCAAAACAGAGGTGAGTTCTTTCCAGGTTCCCTGATCCCAAGATCCCTCAGGCAAGTGCTTAGCTGCAAGTGTCAGAAACTCGGCATCTTCATCTGCAATGTCCGGTGTTACTTCACCGCGACAGATATCGTACCAGGATTGTGTATCCGAAAGCTTTTCAAGGTTCGGGCGAACAACTTCCCAAAGTTCACTGTCAAAGCCATCCTGAAGGCGGGATTTAATCGAATCAAAGTCAGCCTCGTGTAAAACCTTCGCATTCAAGTGACCAAGCTCAACCGGATCGAAACGCGGTGTTGCACGGCCAAAGCGACCAATATCAAAAAGTTCGGTCAATGCAGCAGGTGTCTGACGTACTTCAATCGGATCAGGTGTTCCTAGACGTGCCAGATAGCTGTTAAGCGCCATAGGCTCAAGGCCCTCTTCATCACGTAAAGAACCCAGACTGAGGCTCCCCAGACGCTTGGACAATCCGGAACCATCGGCACCAACCATCAAAGAGATGTGGGCAAACTCAGGAACTTTCCCGCCCAAAGCTTCGAAAAGCTGAACCTGAACGGCTGTGTTGGATACGTGATCTTCACCGCGGAGAACGTGAGTAACTTCCAACTCAATATCATCAACACAAGACGTCAGAGTATAAAGCGGCCGACCGTCTTCTCTGATCAGAACCGGATCTGTCAAATGTTGGCCTTTAAAATGAGCCTCTCCTCTTACGAGATCATTCCAATCGATATCAGCGTGATTGAGCTTGAAACGCCAGTGTGCTTTGCGGCCTTCGGCTTCATACTTTGCAATATCTTCAGCTGTGAGCTTTAACGCTTCACGATCATAGATTGGTGGGCGGCCGGCTTGAAGAGCAACTTTACGTTTAAGGCCGAGTTCTTCAGGCGTTTCATAACAAGGATACAGACGCGCATCAGCCTTTAATTTTTCAACGGCAAGTTCATAGCGATCCATACGATGAGACTGAACAGCAAATTCGTCCCATTCTAGCCCTAACCATTTCAAATCAGTTTGAATAGAAGCAGCGTATTCATCGGTAGAGCGCTCTGTATCCGTATCATCCATACGCAGCAGAAAACATCCGCCTGCCTTTTTGGCCATCAGCCAGTTCAAAACGGCAATACGGGCATTCCCGGCGTGTAAACGACCAGTAGGACTAGGAGCAAAGCGTACTTTCATGAAACTCGTCTTTTTCTTTTGTTATCTGTTTGTAAGACCACGAAACGCGTTCGTAATCGGATATCGTCGATCTCGGGCAAGGTCACGAAGCGTGACACGCACACCCGGTGCAGATTGACGTCTCTTGTATTCAGCAAGGTCTAGCATACGCCAGACCCGACGAACAGTGCTCTCGTCATATCCCCGTGCAAGAATATCTACGAGCGGTAATTCTTCCTCGATCAAACACTCGAGAATACCATCCAGAACATCATATTCGGGCAGGCTGTCCTGATCAGTCTGATCGGGCTTCAGTTCGGCAGAAGGTGGCTTGGTAATAATCCGCTCCGGCATTACTGTGCCATCTGGACCGAGAGCATCATCAGGTTTATTTTCATTACGCCAGCGCGACAGGGCAAAAACCTTAGTCTTATAAACATCCTTGAGCGCGTTATATCCACCACACATATCACCATAGAGTGTTGCATAGCCCACAGACATTTCAGATTTATTGCCCGTCGATAGCACCATAAAGCCGAGTTTATTTGAAATCGCCATCAGGGTCAGACCACGAGAACGCGCCTGAATATTTTCTTCTGTGGTATCGGCTTCCGTTCCGGCCATAACAGGTGCCAGCATTTCCTCAAAGGCCTTCATCGCAGGGCCAATGGAAATCGAATCATATTTTACGCCCAGAAGTTCGGTTGCCAGTTCCGCATCTTCGAGACTTTCTTTCGATGTATAGGGCGACGGCATCATCACACAACGCACTCGGTCTGCGCCAATAGCATCCACCGCAATCGCAGCCGACAGACCAGAATCAATGCCTCCCGACATCCCGATAACGATCCCGGGGAAACGGTTTTTGCGGATATAATCGCGAACGCCGAGTACCAAGGCTCTGTAAATGGCTGCCAACTCATCTTCTGGCGCTATCTTTTGAGCAGGAGCACAGGCCCAGATACCGTCACTACCTGCTGCCCATTCCGTCACCATGAAGTGCTCATCAAACATCGGCGCTTGTGCCTGAAGGCTACAATCGGCGTTCAGGACAAAGGAACCACCATCGAAAACGATATCATCCTGACCACCAACCATATTGAGATAGGCCAGC
>MABB01000059.1 GCA_002162915.1 Rhodospirillales bacterium 47_12_T64 | reverse complement strand
AAGTGGAAAAGGTGATCCCCAATGATCGCATTGCGAAATAGCCCAATGATCGCCTTGCGAAACATAGTGGCGTGGCATTTCTCGAAGCCATTTCTTATGGGGACCGCACTGGCGTTTTCCATTGGAGTTTTATGGGGGGACTCATTTGAATTAGTGGGATCTGCATCGGGACAGACGCAACTTATTACGGAGCAGCCAACGTCTGTTTTTCCTCTGGCGGGGACAGCTTCCAGTGAGACCCCGGCCTCCTCTATTGAAGCTGAAACGATTACCTCTGGCGGGATACAAGTCAACAGCCTTGGCGGGCTTGATCTTGATACCATTGGTACCTTAGCTCTCGGGCAAGGTGGTTTAGGTTACGACATGTGGCGACAAAGTTCGCTGCAAGATGTGTATGCCCTGGTTTCACAAATGCCTGTTCGCTACAGCTCTTCAGTTGCTAATTCTCTTGCACGACGGCTTTTACTTTCAAGTGCTGGACGACCTCTGGACGATAAGCCACTGAAAGGCGAGCAAAGCTTGCTCTTTCTTCGGTTAGAGAAATTGGCTGAGCTCGGTGCCTATACGGATCTTGAAAACCTCTTTCAGCGCGTGCCTTCTCGCTCGGATACCGAGCAACAGGCAAGATTGCGCAGTGATAGCCTCTTGATGACAGGGAAAACGACTGAAGCCTGTCGTGTCATCCAAAACATGTCTGCCTCCGGAAGAGACAGTTACTGGACTCAGGCGATGATCTATTGCCATTTGTTAAACAAGCAAGTTGATCAAGCCCTTCTTGGTCTCGATCTTTTGCGGGAAACGGGTGCCGTTGCCGACCCGCTTTTTGATGAGTTGGTTTTGGCAGCTTCTGGTGTTGAAGTAAAATTCAGTGGCAATAGCGCAGGTTCTGTTGAGCCGTTGCATTGGGCTTTGTCGCGGGTATCAAATTCACTGCTTCCTGTTGAATTGGACAATTTTCTGAACTCTGGTGTGCGGATTTTGTTAATTGCTTCAGAAGATTACCCCCTTGAGCGGAGGATCTTTGCTGCCGAAGATACGATTTCAAGTGGTGAAATCGATGCGAGTAACCTGGTCAACCTGTACAGCAGGTATGAGTTCGAACCCGAAGAGATTGATAGCGTGGTTGGTGGGCAGATTAACCGGGAGGGGGCAGAAGCACGGGCTCTTTTCCTTCAGGCTGCCCAATTGCAATCAGTGCCGGCTGCACGTGCGGAAATAATCAAGGCGGCGCTTGATCATGCTGAAAGCGACGGATTAGGCCTGTTGATGACGCGTGTCATCGCAAGTCTTGTAAATGAAATTCCACCATCTGCAGATCTTGCCTGGTTTGCCCTGCCTGCTGGACGGACGCTCTATGTAACGGGCCGCTCTCAAAGGGCTGATGCCTGGTTGTTGCTTGCGCGTCAATATATGCTGAGCGAGCGAACTGCTGCAGCGAGCTTAACGGGTCTATGGCCATATGCCCGATTGTCAGGTCTTGAGGGCGGCGAGCGCTATGGCACGCTCAAGGGTTGGGCATCCGCTCAAAGTGACATTGGCCCCGAGGTTTTGAACCAACAATTGGTTATGTTACGTAGCTGCTTACAAGCGCTTGGCGAAAGTGCGCGGTTAAGTTGGGGTGAATTGGCTTCACTTGAAATCGTAACGCCTGGTTTGGCACCTTCTGCTGCACTCCTCTATGCGCTCAAGGATGCTCAAAACGGAGACCGTTTAGCGGAAATCGTTTTGTTAAGCTTGATCATCCTTGGGGAAGAAGGCCCGGACGATACGCATAGTCTTGCGCTTGGTAGCGTCATCGAAGCGCTCTATTCTGCTGGGCTACAAGATGAAGCAAGGGCCCTTGCCGTTGAAGCTACGGTACTTAGCGGTATCTAACCAATGACGGACCAGTCGAGAGTTTCTCTCTTTCTTGAGATGATGGCTGCGGAAAGAGGAGCAAGTCTAAATACCTTGCAAGCCTATTCGCGCGATCTGGAGCGTTTTACTGATTTTTTAAAAATACCTGGCCAGGAAACAGGTGGACAAAGATCCATCGAAGCAACGGCATCTGATGTCAGAGGATACCTTGAAGATCTGACTCTTGAGGGCTTAAGCTCCAGAACCCAGGCCAGACATCTTTCCACTTTAAAGCAGTATTACCTTTTTTTGATGGAAGAAGGTGTCCGTAAAGATAATCCTGTAGCCGAAATAGATGCACCGAAAATCGGACAATCGCTTCCCAAGTTTCTTTCTGTTGCGGATACTGAAAAGCTTTTGGAAGCTGCTCGAAACACGACGGATAAAGAAGGTATTCGCCTACGTGCTTTGGTCGAGCTACTCTATGCGACTGGCATGCGAGTGACGGAGTTGGTGTCTTTGAAAGTTTCGCAAACTCAACGGGATCCACGCATTTTAACCGTCCGGGGTAAGGGAAATAAAGAAAGACTTGTGCCTTTGAGTCCCATAGCAAGAGAGGCGGTGGATAGCTATATCGTACAGCGCATTCATTTTCTTTCACCTCAAGAACAACAGTCGGGACAGGATCAGGGATGGCTCTTTCCATCAAGGGGAAAAAGCGGATATTTGACTCGACACAGGGTAGGACAGCTTCTTAAAGAATTAGCAGTAAAAAGCGAGATTAATCCGAAACAAATATCTCCTCATATTCTGCGACATGCTTTTGCAACGCACCTATTGGAAAACGGCGCAGATTTAAGATCGGTGCAAAAGATGTTGGGGCATTCAGATATCTCGACAACTCAGATCTATACGCATGTCTTGCAAGATCGATTGCAGCGTCTTGTGTTGGATCATCATCCTTTGTCCACTAAAGATTAACCGCCCTTATCTTGAGAAAGCAGGGTCTGTAAATAATTGCTTTCTGCTTTGTATCATTCTTCCAGGGTATCGCTCTTCTCGGTAATTTTGTTGTGCTGAATTTTGACTGTGTAGTTGACAGATCAAACAACTCCGGCCACAGTCTATGCTGCAGCGCACAATAAATAATAAAATGCTAAAGTGGGAGCAACCAATGAGCTTTACAATTCCAGAAGAGGCGACATCTCGATTGAACCGCAGTGAACTCGCGGTACCGGGAAGTAATACTGTTTTGTTTGAAAAGGCGGCCGCGTCAAAGGCTGATGTTATTTTTCTCGATCTTGAAGACGCCGTTGCGCCTGATGATAAAGAGCAGGCCAGAAAAAACGTGATCGAAGCCATCAATGATATTGACTGGGGCACCAAGACGCTTTCCGTTCGCATTAACGGATTGGACACGCCCTATATGTACCGGGATGTCATCGATGTACTGGAGCAGGCGGGTGATCGCATCGACCTTTTCATGATCCCTAAAGTCGGCACGGCTTCCGATGTCTATGCCATTGATATGCTCTGTACTCAGATCGAAGCTGCCAAGGGGCGAAAAAAGCGTGTCGGGTTTGAAATGATTATTGAAACGGCGCTGGGAATGCAGAATATCGGTGAAATTGCTGCGGCTTCAAAACGAAATGAAAGTCTGCATTTCGGGGTCGCTGATTACGCCGCCTCTACCAAGGCGCGGACGACCGGAATTGGTGGACCAAACCCAATGTATGGCGTTCTCACTGATATCGATGGCGATAATCCCCGTGATTTCCATTGGGGCGACATGTGGCACTATGCGATTGCGCGTATGGTGGTTGCTGCGCGTGCTAACGGACTACGCCCAATCGATGGACCTTTTGGCGATTACTCTGATCCTGATGGGTTTAAAGCACAGGCCAACCGTGCTGCGATACTCGGTTGCGAAGGAAAGTGGGCGATCCATCCAAGCCAGATTGGAATTGCCAATGAAGTTAACAGCCCTTCAGAGGCTGAAGTCACAAAAGCTAACCGTATTCTCGAAGCCATGGAGCAGGCACAGCGCGAAGGAAAAGGCGCGGTTTCTCTCGATGGACGTCTGATCGATATCGCCTCTATCCGTCAGGCAACGGTACTTGTTGATAAAGCAAAAGAAATCGCTGCTGCAGATGCTAAAGCATAACCAAATGTGTAAGCAGAACGTTAGTTAAGTAAACGCTTTTGATCTCCAAAGTGTTCGGTAAAGGCGGTCGCAAGAGACCGCCTTTATTGTGTCCAGGCCCAAATTCAAAGCCTGAGCTTGAATATACCCTTTTGCCGGGCATTATTATCCACTATATTTGTTGACTGAATTTCACTTTGTGATAGACAACGCTTCATGCAAAATTTCCTAGATTTCGAAAAACCGATTGCCGAGCTCGCAGGCAAGATTGAAGGCTTGCGACATTTGTCTGATAGCAGCAGTGATGTGAATATTGCTGACGAGGTTTCCAAGCTGGAAGCAAAGGCGGACAAACTGTTGCGCCAAACGTACTCCAAGCTGAGTGCCTGGCAGAAAACACTTGTTGCGCGGCACCCTAATCGCCCCCATTGCAAAGATTACATTGAACACCTGATTGAGGACTATACACCTCTCGCCGGTGATCGTGCCTTTGCCGAAGATTTTGCGATTCTGGGTGGGATCGGACGTTTTCGTGGTCAATCTGTCGTTGTGATGGGCCAGGAAAAAGGCGCGGATATGCAC
This sequence comes from Rhodospirillales bacterium 47_12_T64, assembly GCA_002162915.1. Taxonomy (GTDB): domain Bacteria; phylum Pseudomonadota; class Alphaproteobacteria; order Kiloniellales; family Kiloniellaceae; genus Kiloniella. The sequence continues at coordinate 672 of MABB01000059.1, read as the reverse complement.
AGCCGTGTGAAACATAATTTTGGTATGGTTCGCCCTGAAGGCTACCGCAAGGCGCAGCGCCTTATGGAAATGGCGGAGCGTTTTGATCTTCCTGTGATTACGTTGGTTGATACTGCCGGGGCTTACCCGGGCGTTGGTGCTGAAGAGCGTGGTCAGTCAGAGGCGATTGCCCGTAGTATTGAAAAATGCCTTGCGATTAAAGTGCCCCTGATTTCAGCCGTAATTGGTGAAGGTGGTTCTGGCGGCGCGATTGCACTTGCTGCGGCCAACACTGTGTTGATGCTTGAGCACTCGATCTACTCTGTGATCTCGCCGGAAGGCTGTGCCTCTATTCTCTGGCGCTCTGGTGATCAGGCCAAAGAAGCGGCCGAATCTCTTAAGCTGACAGCGCAAGATCTCGAGAAGCTTGGCGTAATTGATGAGATCATTGCAGAACCTATGGGTGGTGCGCATCGGGCCAAAGAAAATTGCATGAACGCTCTTGGCGATAGTATCGAAAGTCATCTCAAAGGATTGATGGAGTTCAATGGTGCCGAGTTGCGCCAAAAACGCCGTGATAAATTCCTGGAAATGGGTCAGAAGGGTCTCTAGGAACTCTTCCTCGTTATAAATGTGAGAAGGGCAACCCGAGGGTCGCCCTTTTTGATTCTGGGTAATCGTTGTTGATGTATG
>MABB01000026.1 GCA_002162915.1 Rhodospirillales bacterium 47_12_T64 | reverse complement strand
ATTGCGATCGTCTTGATTATGGTGCTGGACATCCATCACCTTTTTATTCTTGGACTAGTGGATAGCTATGAGCTCTTTATTCCGGGGCAACCGCTGCCGATGGGAGATTTCTCAAGTATGATCTCGAGAATAGTTGGAGATACATTTACTTTAGCTGCTCGAATGGCTGCGCCGTTTATTGTGGTTGGAATGGTTTTTTTTCTGGGCTTGGGCTTGTTGGCAAAACTAATGCCTCAGATGCAGGTTTTTTTCGTTGCGATGCCTCTGCAAGTTGCTATGGGCATTACGGTTTTGTTTCTATCTGTTCCCGTAATGATTAAAGTATTTGTTATTAGCTTGGAAGAACACTGGATGGTTTTTGTAAGGTGATGGTTCGCTCTATGAACAGCATGAGGAGCTTCTGCTGTGTCTTCAGAAGATAGTGATGAGTCCCAAAAAACGGAAGAGCCGACTGCTAAAAAGATATCTGATGCGAGAGACAAAGGGGACGTTGTAAAGTCACAGGAGCTTGATACCTGGTTTACTTTTTTTGGGTTTCTGCTTTTTCTGAGTTTCTTCGTGATATGGATTGGCAAGGAAATTGGTGTGAAATTGTCCACCTTCCTTGAACGCCCCGATACGATCAGATTTGATACCGGTCATATCTATGACGCGACAATTGATCTTTTTGGCGATTTAGGGGTTCTCTTTATTGCGCCAGCTGTAATGGTAATTTTTTTCGCTATTTCATCGAGCCTTATGCAGCATGGGTTTTTGATATCAGCACAATCTATAAAGCCGGAATTTAGTAAAATCTCTCCTTTGAAGGGGGTTAAAAAACTTTTTTCTATTCAATCTGTTATGAACCTCTTGAAGGGGTTCGCCAAACTTGCAATCGTCGGCATGATAATCGGGCTTGTCATTTGGCCGAAGAGAACAGCTATTCCTCAGTTGGCAGAACTCCAGGTTTCTCAGATGACATTCATCCTTTTGGATTGGGTGACGCTGGTGTTAGTTGCTGTTGTTGCTGTTATGGCGATCATTGCTGGCTTGGACTACCTGTTTCAATACTTCCAGTACATGAAGAAGTTACGCATGACAAAACAGGAAGTTAAGGACGAGTCAAAACAAAGCGAAGGGGACCCGATGGTAAAGGGGCGCCTTCGTCAACTTCGTATGGAAAAAGCCCGTCAACGTATGATGGCTGCTGTTCCCAATGCTGATGTTGTGATCACCAACCCAACTCACTTTGCTGTGGCATTGGAATATAATGGGACTTCTATGGAGGCACCAAAATTAACTGCAAAAGGCGTTGATGCGGTTGCTTTTCGAATTCGTAAGGTAGCAGAAGAAAATAAAATTACCATTATGGAAAACCCTCCCTTGGCGCGGGCTCTGTACGCTGGTGTGGAGATCGATCAGGAAATTCCACCAGAGCACTACAAAGCAGTCGCAGAAGTAATTAGTTACGTTATGAAGCTAAAAGGTCAAATGCGGTAAGGAAATTTAGAGTAAGTCTTTGTGATATCTAATTTGTTTTTAGTGAACTTTAAGGTTAACCTTCTCTTTACCTAATTCATTTTCTTTTCCCGTTGTTGGAAAAGAAGACATCTCGTGGGGGAAGCAGGGGAATGTCACCTACCATTTGGCTCGCAATTTGTGGCTTTCTAAGTCTTGTAATTGCTTTGCTCTTATTTCTTACATTTCGCTATCGCAGAATGCTTTCGCTGCGTGAGTATGCCTTTGCGGCGGTTCCTCGCCCTCGTCAAGTTGTTGACCCTGATGGTAAATCGCTCTTTGCAAATCCTGCGTTTGAAGATTTTTTTGGTGGCGATCTACGTTCCGTACCTGACCTTATTCTGGACGAGAGTAATGGAGATGAGGAAACTCGTCGCAAGTTAGCGACACTCCAGCTTAATGCGCGTAACGGTGTGTCTGGTCATGTGGAGATCGAACTTCCAGGTATGGGGCCTGGAGATAACGACATCCAGTGGCGGCATGTGGCAGCATACCCTCTTCCCAATCGCCCGGGTTATGTCTTCTGGTTCGTTGATGACATCACCATGCGCCGTCAGATGGAAAAAGTGATCAATGATCAACAGCAGCGTTTTGTCGACTTGTTGGAAAACGCGCCAATAGGGTTCTTTTCTGTCGATGCTGATGGTTGTTTTCTGTTCGCAAACCAAACTCTTACGGACTGGCTGGGCTACTCCTCTTCAGAATTGGAGAGTGGTCAGATAAAACTTCATGACATTGTTGCTGAGGCATCGTTGGAGGATGTCCCCGCCTATCATCCGTTCGAAGATGCTGGCAGTCAGTCGGGTGAGGTCTTCTTAAAGACCATGGATGGTGAAAAGCGGATTTTGGCTGCGATCAGCCAGCATATTGCTGAAGGGGGAGCGGGCAAGGGGTTTAGAACACGGTCGGTTGTTCGAAACTTAACTCTAGAACGTGAAATGGCTACAGCACTTGAACAATCCGAGAAAAGGTTCAGGAAGTTCTTTAATGAAGCACCGGTCGGTATCGTGCTTCTCAACGAACGTGGCGTCATTACTGAGTGCAACAAGGCATTCCAGGAATTGCTTTCTGAAAGTGAAGACGTAAAGGGTAAGCCGCTTTTATCTCTTATTGGTGACGAAGAAAGAGAGAATGTCCGGGAGGCTTTGGTATCTGCGACGACTTATGAGCGTAAGGCAATGGAGGTTCATTTTGTCGGCAACTCTGAAACCGTTTGTAATATGAACGTTACGCACGTGGATGAGAACTCTGGATTGCCAAGTGGGTACATTTTGAATTTCACCGATACAACCGAGCAGAGAAGCCTGGAAGTTCAGTTTGCGCAGTCACAAAAGATGCAAGCTGTGGGGCAGTTGGCCGGTGGTATTGCGCATGATTTTAATAATCTGTTGACGGCAATGATCGGCTTTTCTGACCTTCTGTTACTGCGACATCGTCCTGGTGACCAGTCTTTTGCTGATATTATGCAAATCAAGCAAAATGCAAACAGGGCTGCAAACCTTGTACGTCAATTGCTTGCATTCTCCAGACAGCAGACACTCCAGCCGAGACGCCTCAACGTCACTGATATCATTGCCGAATTGGCTCACCTTCTCCGCAGGCTTATCGGTGAAACGATTGAGTTAAGGATTACTCACGGGCGAGACCTTGGGGATGTGAAAGCAGATCAGGGACAGCTGGAACAGGTTATTATTAATCTGGCCGTGAATGCGCGTGACGCGATGGACCAAGGGGGAGTACTTGAAATCATTACTTCGAATGTGATGGTCGATACACCTTATAAGGTCAAAGGAGAGGAAATCCCTCCAGGTGACTATGTTTTGGTCAAGGTTCAGGATTCAGGGCACGGGATTCCTCCGGAAATTATGGATCGAATTTTTGATCCTTTCTTTTCTACAAAAGAAATCGGGGCCGGAACGGGGTTGGGGCTCTCGACTGTTTACGGAATTGTAAAACAGTCTGGTGGTTTTGTTTTTGTCGATTCTACAGCAGATGAGGGAGCCGTTTTCTCATTATTGCTACCGCATTTCCAGGAGGAATCTGGCGAAGTCGAGGTTGTCATTGCGGATGCTCCTCAGGCACAGGACCTTACTGGGCGTGGTAATATTCTACTTGTTGAAGACGAGGATGCTGTGCGTTCATTCAGTGCCAGAGCATTGGAGAATAAAGGTTATAATGTCTTTGAAGCGAATTCGGGTGAAGCTGCTTTGGAGATATTACAACAAGACGATATTGTGATTGATCTTGTCATTACAGATGTGGTCATGCCGCGTATGGATGGCCCAACGCTTGTCAAAAAACTGCATGAAACTCATTCTGATCTGAAGGTCATCTTTATTTCTGGATATACAGAGGATTCTTTTCGGAAGAGTCTTGACGTTAACTCAACAATCGAATTTCTACCCAAGCCCTTTAGCCTCAAGCAATTGGCCTCAAAGGTGAAAGAAGTTTTGGCGATCAGCTAACCATCAATTAATTAATTCAGGCTGTTTTATTCCCTGAAGATTTACAGGGGGTTCCTTTCGTGTTTTTAAGCCAGAATTATCCTCGTCATACGGCAAATGTTCTCTAAATGTTCTTTTTGTTTGCGTGATGAGAACAAAAGAAGTACGTTGTTGTCGTTGCAGCGAGTGGAACCCTGTGGGATAAGGAAGGCAACGATGGCACAAAACGTCTTACAGTTAGTGGAGAATAGCACGGTGGACAAGCAAAAGGCATTGGATGCAGCGCTGGGGCAGATTGAACGCGCCTTTGGTAAGGGCTCAATCATGAAACTTGGAGAGGGTGCAGCGGTTAAAATCGAAGTGGTTTCCACGGGTTCCCTTGGATTGGATATTGGATTGGGCATTGGTGGCCTTCCCCGTGGACGTGTTGTCGAGATCTATGGACCTGAAAGTTCTGGTAAGACGACATTAGCGTTACATGTTATTGCCGAAGCGCAAAAAGCGGGTGGAACCTGTGCGTTTATCGATGCGGAGCATGCACTTGACCCTGCTTATGCTAATAAACTTGGTGTCGATGTCGGGGAGCTTTTGATTTCTCAACCCGATGCCGGGGAGCAAGCTCTGGAGATTACCGATACACTTGTTCGCTCTGGTGCGCTGGATGTACTTGTGATCGATTCTGTCGCCGCATTGGTGCCAAAGGCTGAACTGGAAGGGGATATGGGTGATTCGTTGCCAGGTCTCCAAGCGCGTTTGATGAGCCAGGCCATGCGTAAATTGACGAGTTCAATTTCCAAATCCGGTACACTTGTTATCTTCATCAATCAGATTCGGATGAAAATCGGTGTGATGTTTGGTAATCCTGAAACGACAACTGGTGGTAATGCGCTTAAGTTTTATTCTTCAGTACGTCTTGATATTCGCCGAATTGGTGCGATCAAGGACCGGGAAAATATCACGGGTAACCAAACGCGCGTGAAAGTCGTTAAAAATAAAATGGCGCCTCCTTTCCGTGTTATCGAATTTGATATCATGTACGGGGAAGGAATTTCCAAAACGGGTGAGATGCTCGATCTTGGGGTTCAGTGCGGCATCGTTGAAAAGGCGGGGGCCTGGTTCTCTTGCGAAGGGCAACGTATTGGCCAGGGACGCGAAAATGCCAAGAAGTTTCTTACTGATAATCCCGAAGTTGCGACAAAAATTGAACATGCCGTTCGCTTGAACGCGGGCATCGTTTCAAATGCGATGCTTGAGGGGAAACCAGAAGATAAAGAAGACGCATAAATAATTAAAAGCAATAATCTTATGTATGAAAGGGGCTTTACGGCCCCTTTTTCTTTGTGTGGATTTTATTTCCAAATCAAGGAGCGGTTACTTGTCCAAAGGCTTTGGTAAATCCTTTAAGAGAGAAGGGGATTGCGATTGGCTTT
>MABB01000055.1 GCA_002162915.1 Rhodospirillales bacterium 47_12_T64 | reverse complement strand
CGTAACACCTGATCGCCGACATCGTGGCCGTGGGTATCATTAAATTTTTTGAAAAAATCGATATCGACCATGGCAAGGCTATAGCGTCGACCAAGTTTCTTCATATCGGCAAGCAAAGCTCTGCGTCCGGGAATGCCTGTCAGTTCATCAAGAAATGCCATTCTGTGAGATTCTTGAAAAAGACCTAACACCAATAATAACGAGGCCAGGGAAATAAATATGAGTGTTGCAGATGTATCCCCGTGTCTGAGTGCCGCGCCAAAGAGAGCGATTAACCCGCCAAGATATCCTGCATCCATGGGGTGATGCTTTCGAATAACCTTTATCGTGAGGACAAGAGTGGCGAGAGCAAAAGCCCCGAGTGTAGGGGCAGGTAATGGCATCCAACCTCCCCAACCGGGCCGCCATTGAAGGGCGTAATGGAGATCTATCCAGAGGTTCGAAAAAATGCCGAGGTCATTTGCCGGGTAGCCAAGAGTTGCAATGATCAAACCCAAAGACAAAAGGGAAAGGGCTTTGGTGAAACCTGGTGGCGTTAAAATTCCTCGCTCCTCACTGATCGCAAGAATCATCCAGCAAAAAGGGGTAAGCAAGTATCCTGCCGCGACTTGTGTTGATGACGTGCTATCACCAAAATAAGACAAAGCCACGGCGATGCCAAAGCAGAATACTGGATTGGCTTTTCTAAACCAAAGGCATAGGGCAGCACCAAAGACAGGAAGTGCTATCGGCGCAATGGAGAGCAGCAAGGTAACAGGTGTGGGATAGACCTGAGGATAAAGAGCCAAGTAGATCGCAGCAGATACGAGTGATATCGGTGGTAAATATAGCTTTAGGTAATCCGAGATCACGGGGTATCAGACTTTATATGTAAAAACACTGTACTCAACTCACCAATGCAAGGTTACGGATGGAGGATAGCGGGGCCGCTGGTATTAGATCAAACAATATCTGCTTCGCATTCTTGGCTCGAGGAGATTGTGCTTAATCGTTTTGAGAAAGCGCCTGTTTAGATATTCTCTCCATAATGTCTTCTATCTCGGGGCTGACTGCTGGCGTTTCATCTTCAGAAGCATTTTTTTCCAGAAAACTGTCAATACTGGTCTCTTCGCTAACTTCTTCTCCGTTTCCAGAAATTGGCGAAGTGTCTTCTTCTTGTTCCATTTCTTCTTTGTCTTCGGACGTTGCCTCTTCTTCTACAGTGTCTGCGAGTACTGCGTCTTCCATTGGGTCTTCTAGTTCCTCAATGGTGCCTTCATTTTCGGCGGCAGTTTCGAGTTCAATCTCTTCTTCGTCGGGGAGAACCTGTTCCAGGTTTTCGGCAATTTCTGCAATGAGTGCGTCTTCAGAATCGTCAGGAACATCAGATTCGGACATTTCCAGTATTTCAGTTTCTCCAGATTCGCTATCCTCTTCTTGTGAAGGTGCTGCCAAGTCGGTCTGGCTTTCGCTTACCTCTGGAGAGGCTTGGGTATCCGATTCTACTTCATCGCCTGCTTCACTATTTTGCTCGATCTCAAGAGTATCAAGCTGGATATCGAGATCATCTTCTTCTGGTAATGTGTTCTCTGTCTCATCGGCACCATTGGCTTCATCACTGATAGAAAGTTCCTCTGGTTCGGGCGAATTTTCTGGTTCTGGGGCAGGGAGAGATAAATCGGGTGCTGGTAATTCATCAATTACATCAGCGGCTTGATTTGTCATTGCCGAAATTCTGACATCCATGTCTTGAAGGGTGTTTGATGTGTCACCCTTTTCGATGGCTTGTAACAGCGAGAACAGCATCGTGCGTAATTGCTCGTTCTCACCTTCAAGTTTATCAATGGCCTGATCTTTTTGTTCGGTGACATTCAGCAGCGCGATGAGACGCTGGCTGTAACCTTTTTGTTGATCAGCAATGAGGCCGAAATGTTCTTCGGCGGCCTCTACACGTTGGCGAAGTTCTTCTAAATCAGACATGGTTGAATCCTAGTTCAAAAGTATTTGACTAAAGTATTTGATGAAAAAGGTTTTAAATTCCCTAATTCTCAATATTAATAGGCAACTTAGGGAATATGGAGATCACAATGGAACAGAAGTACGCTGGTGACGTTTCAGTGAACAAAGCTTGGGAAGCCTTGAACGAGGACCCGAATGCGGCTTTGCTCGACGTTCGAACAATTCCAGAATTTCAGTTCGTTGGGGTGCCTGATCTATCCGGGATCGGGAAGGAAATTCATTGCCTCCCCTGGCAGGTTTATCCTCATATGCAGGTCAATCCTGATTTTGTGAATGCAGTTAAACAATCAGGCATCGATGAAAATCATTCGGTTTTTATTCTGTGCCGATCTGGTGTGCGATCTATTTCTGCGGCTATTGCCTTGACCGCTGCGGGATTTAAAAACTGTTTTAATGTTGAACAGGGTTTTGAGGGCCCACCAGATGAAAAAGAGCAACGTGGGAAAGTCGCTGGATGGAAGTCAGCAGGCATTCCTTGGAAACAAAGTTAAATTTAACCGCCTTCCTGAATGAATTTCAGGTTTGGTAACGCAAATTAAATGGAAAAGAGAGATGACGAACAGTAAATCAAACGCTTCAGCACAAAAGCTTCGCCCCCAGACTCAACTGGTGCGCGGCGGGCTCATGCGCAGCGGCTTTGATGAAACCAGTGAAGCGCTGTTCCTAAACTCTGGTTATGTTTACAGCTCAGCAGAAGAAGCGGAACAGGCCTTTAATGGCGAGCGCGAGCGGTATGTCTATTCCCGTTATGCGAACCCAACTCTTTCGATGTTCGAAGAGCGCATGCGCTTGCTTGAAGGCGCAGAAGTTTGCCGGGGTACAGCGAGTGGGATGGCAGCGGTTAACGCAGCTCTTTTATCTCAAGTAAAGGCTGGTGACCGCGTTGTCGGTGCCAAAGCACTTTTCGGGTCCTGCCTCTACATCCTCAATGAACTTTTGCCACGATATGGTGTCGAGACTGAAGTTGTCGATGGTACTGATCTTAAAGCCTGGGAAGCCGCACTTGCCAAAGGCGCTAAAGCTGTTCTTGTCGAGACGCCTTCAAACCCTGCTTTGGATATCATTGATCTCAAAGCGGTTTGTGACATGGCCCATGCAGCGGGTGCCTTGGTCATTGTTGACAATGTATTTGCTACACCAATGTTGCAAAAGCCACTGGAGTACGGTGCCGATATCGTTGTCTATTCCACGACCAAGCACATTGATGGTCAGGGACGTTGCATGGGGGGCGCAATCCTCTGTTCTCAAGAGTTTGATGCGGACCACCTAAAAGACTTCCTGCGTCACACCGGGCCATCCATGAGTCCATTTAATGCCTGGACCATGGTTAAAGGTTTAGAGACATTGGCTCTACGTGTTGATCGTATGAGTGATAACGCCTTGGCTCTGGCGAGCCATCTTGAGACTTTGCCTGGCCTGAAAAAAGTTATCTACCCTGGTCTGAAGTCGCACCCACAGCACGAACTCGCCATGGCGCAGATGTCTGATAAGGGCAGTACCTTGATCGGCTTGGAAGTGAAAGGCGGTAAGGAAGCGGCTTTCAATGTTCTTAATCGTCTGCGTGTTGCCGATATTTCCAATAATCTTGGTGATGCCAAAACTCTGATCACTCATCCGTCTTCAACGACGCATCAACGCTTGAGCGAAGAAGAAAGACTGGCTGTTGGCATTACTCAGGATTTCTTGAGAATATCCGTTGGCCTTGAAGATGCGGAAGACCTGAAGGAAGATCTGGAACAGGCTATCCGCGGATAGATTTTCTTGACCTAGGAACGAATAGAAAGGCCATCCCCTGAAATCCTGGGGATGGCCTTTTTTTGTAGATTAACCCAAAGGATTAATATGGCTTTTCAAAAGAGGCGAGATTGTTATTTTTCTCATTTTGGTTGCGGGGAGATGATCTAATAAGAGAGTTACTTTGGATATTATAAGGATGGTAGAGAACTGTACATTTCTTGGAGTTCAACAGATGAAACCGGTATTATCATAGTCTGATTCAAAGACTGAGTTTCATACCTTCGTGGCTGGCTTTGAAGCCAAGTTTTTCGTAAAAATTTAAGGCTTCGGGGCGTGACTTATCTGTCGCGAGCTGAACCAGTTCACAGCCACGCTTGCGGCATTGCTCAATCGCCCATTGGAACATCTGGCTACCAAGCCCAGTTCCGCGGTGACTGGAGGCAATGCGAACACTCTCGATTTGTCCGCGCCACATGCCGAGACGCGAAAGCCCGGGAATAAAGGTGAGTTGCAAGCAGCCAATGATTTTATTTCCCTGCTCGACCACCGCGAGGTATTGGTTGGGATCTTGGTTAATTGCTTCAAAAGCAGCAATGTACTTTGCATTTACGGGTAAGGAATTGTCCTCGCGCTTCGCCCCCAGAGCGTCATCCGCCAGCATGGATATGATGGCAGGAAGGTCTTCTTCTTTAGCGTGTCGGTAGTGGATATTGGTCATGGCTGCAGATTAGCGCGTCATCCCCGATCTCACAATCTGTAAGTCATCTATGTGAAGTCGGTATGTGAGGCCGGGGAAGGATTATACGGGTTATTTATACCCCAGTTCTCTCTCTACTTCATCCAAGCAGATATCGATAATATTCATAGCATACTCCATGTCTTTTTGAGTGGTTACGAGAGCGGGTGTGAAGGTCAGGACGTTGCCCATGGTGGTCTTGAAACTCAAACCTTTGTCCAGGGCGCGATAAAGCACCATGTCGGCGGCGTCATTTGCCGGGGCGCGGCTATCTCGATCGGTTACAAGTTCTGCGCCGAACAGACATCCCCGACCCCGGACATCGCCAATCAGAGGGTGTCTTGTCATCATTTCTTGAAGCCGCTCAAGAGCATCGGCGCCGACTTTGGCTGCGTTATCGACCAGACCTTCGTCTTCAATAATCTGTAGTGTGGTCAAAGCAGCGCGCGTCGTGACCGGGTTCTTTTCATGGGTGTAGTGACCGTAGGCATAACGATCGGCGATATCCAGCTCAGGGCGGCAGATGGTGGCTGCGATGGGGAGGATGCCACCACCGAGGCTTTTGCCAACCACGAGGATATCAGGCACGACTTCGTCGTATTCGCAAGAAAACATCTTGCCGGTTTTACCGAGACCTGTGGGGATCTCATCAAATATCAGTAGGGCACCAAAATCGTTGCAGGCTTCGCGCACCTTTTTCCAAAACCCGGGCGGGGCGATATAGGGCACAGCTCGTGTGGGTTCTGCGATGACGGCAGCCACATCACCTTCTTTTTCCAGGACATAACGGATAGTATTGGCACAGAGTTCGGCTGATCCTTCCGTTACCCCCCAGGCATTACGGTAATCGCCAAATGGTGGAACGTGCTCTGTCCCTGGCAAAAGAGGGCCGATTGGCCCGGAGCGGAACATTTCTTCCCCACCGATAGAGCGGGCACCAAACCCGGCACCGTGGAACGAATCCCAGAACGAGATGGTCTTGAAACGTCCGGTTTTTGCACGGGCATAGGCAAGAGCGATCTCTATGGCGTCG
>MABB01000072.1:3289-5486 GCA_002162915.1 Rhodospirillales bacterium 47_12_T64 | reverse complement strand
TTACTGTCGCCGATTATATGACAGATGTTCTAATAGCCCCTAAACATGGCTATTACATGTCTGGCGAGCCTTTTGGGGCTTCCGGTGATTTTATCACGGCGCCAGAAATCAGTCAGATGTTTGGCGAGCTGATTGGGGTTTGGTGTGCTGATACCTGGTACAATCTAGGAGGACCCACGGCCCTTAACCTAGTTGAGCTTGGCCCCGGTCGCGGAACCCTCATGGCCGATATGTTGCGTGCGGCAAGCATGGTTCCCGGATTTTTACAAACCCTGCAAATTCACCTTGTTGAAATAAGCCCGGGCCTCAAAAAGAAGCAAAAAGAGGCGTTATCAGGCTTTAATATAACCTGGCATCAGGACTTAACCACGCTTCCCGAGGGGCCGACACTATTTGTTGCCAATGAATTTTTTGACGCACTCCCGATCAAACAATTTGAGCGTTCACCCCAGGGATGGTGCGAACGCCTTATTACGCTTAGCAAAGACGAAAAAGAGCTCCTTTTCACTCTTTCCCCGCCCTCAAAGGCAATAGAGACGCTTATTCCAGATAAATTAAAATCCTCCCAAGAAGGTGCCGTTGTTGAGTTGTCCCCGATAGCCTCAACCATGACAGACCTGATATCCCGTCATATCCTTGATCATGGTGGGGCCGCCTTGTTTATTGATTATGGCAGAGATGTACCAACAGCCCGCCCAAGCCTGCAGGCGATACGGGCTCATAAAAAACATCCTGTACTAGAAGAGCCTGGCACTGCAGACATTTCTGCTTTGGTTGACTTCCCAACCCTTGTCACCACTGCTGTACAAGCAGGGATCACAGCACATGGCCCCATAACCCAAGGCAACTTCCTATGCGCTCTCGGTATCGAACAACGGGCCGAAATGCTCCGTAGAACCGGGACGGATGAACAAATTGTTGATATAACTTCTGCTGAACACCGACTAACAGATGTGAAAGAGATGGGGTCCTTGTTTAAGGTCCTCGCGTTAACACACCCGGATCACCCCACACCTGCCGCTTTTCCAGAGCATCAGGAATAGATCAAGCCCCAGAACTACTACTCCTCAAAGGAATACGAATGCTGAATAGCCCTGCTTTAAATAACCTTGAAGGTATATTGCATGGATTCCTCACCCGTCGTGAAGGTGTCAGTGAAGGGCTCTACAGCTCCCTCAACTGTGGGTTCGGTGCAGATGAAGCGCGAGAAAACGTTCATGAGAACAGACGACGCGCGTTGAAACGGGTTGGCTGCCCAACCGCAAAACTGGTCACGGGTTATCAGATCCATTCTGCAAAAGTCGAGATCGTAACCGAGCCCTGGGCCTGTCCGGAAGAAGCACCTGAAGTAGATGCACTGGTGACGAACAAACCCGGGATTGCCCTTGGCATCATGACCGCTGATTGTGTCCCCGTTCTCTTTGCCGATCCCGAATCCGGGGTGATCGGTGCAGCCCATGCTGGCTGGCAGGGTGCGTTTAAGGGGGTGACGGAAAATACTGTCGTTGCAATGGAAAGCCTCGGCGCCAACCGTTCCAACATCCATTGTGCAATAGGTCCCTGCATTGCCCAGACCTCCTATGAAGTAGGCGCAGAGTTTGCCCATCGTTTTTTTGAAGAAAACGAGAACAATATGGGCTATTTCATACCATCCCCCAGAGAGGGCCGCTTCTTATTTAATTTACGACAATACGTTGGAGATAAACTGAAAACTTGTGGTGTCAAACAAGTATCCATTTCCAAAAATGATACTTATTCCGAGGAAGAAATGTTTTTCAGCTATCGACGTTCCTGTCACCGTAAAGAAGCAGATTATGGTCGAGGCCTCTCAATAATTGCCCTTAAAAAAAATGTTATGGAAGACGAATGCCGTACTTAATTTTATTTTTTCTCATGTGTTTTCTTGGAATACTGGCGACCTGTACGATTATGTAGACCTGCGCTTTGTTTCAATAATCTCGATGTCTCTTATCCCCTTTGGGAACAGAAGCTGGAACGCATGAAGTTACTTTTTGTGACCTTAGCAGCATTAGTGCTCGTTGCCTGTGGCCCCTTACCACGGCCTTTTATCGATCAGGAACCCCAAAATAATCCCCTTCTCAAACTATCGGGCACGCGTCCGCTCGCAGTTGAGCGGCCAACAATCATCCTGTCCCTTGTCGATAATCCAGAACTCGTGCTCTGGGCCCAGGAGACT
>MABB01000072.1:0-3259 GCA_002162915.1 Rhodospirillales bacterium 47_12_T64 | reverse complement strand
CCTGCTGCGCATTATGCCTTCACTGAAAACAGTCTCCAGATACACAGCAGCTTCACAACACTTCCCAAGACAGCCACCCAGTCTCTGCTAACATTAGAAATCCGGGTCACGGAAGCAGCAGACCTCACAAAGGTTGCCACAGGAGTTCCCCTTCAAGCTCCCACGGGGGCTTTGAGCGAAACAATCATCCAGATAAAAGAACAAACGACGGCTCCAACATCAGTTCTATCAAGCAATCCAAAACCCTTATTGAGTGCCTTAATCCTCAGGGCGTCTGAAAAATTAAACCATGCGATTCTCGGCCTCAATGAAATTGAGACCGAACAACCTCCATCTGAACCTTCAATACTTTTAACCCTTCTCCCTCTGCCTGACATCCTTGTGAAACCAAGCCAGAAGATCTTGACGAACGAATTGCAGACCTCTCTACTGCTACGAGGCTATAAACTTACTGACGACAATCAAGCTGTCGGCCACTACAAACTTAAGTTCGAAATTGCCCCGGAACAAAAGGGTGAGAATTATTTTCTCACACTTAGATGGATACTTCTGGATTATGCAGCAAATACAGAGATTGGTGTTATTGAACAAACCAACTCGGTGCCAAATATTCCCCTATCCAGAATTATTAGCCCCGCATCCGAGGCTATTGCAGAGGGTGTAGCCACAGGAATTGATGATCTATTGCAACAAAAGAGTCTTCAAAATCAAACTGTTCTGAAATAACGAGGAAATGAATCTTTATGGGCGTTTACAGGCGAGACTGGTATTGGTAAGTTCCGCCCGATCAATATGAAACTGACGACCAAGGCGTATAAAACGCCTGGTCCAGCATAGCCGGAGATTTTGGCGTGAAGATCTTAACGGGTAACAGTAACCGACCACTGGCAGAAGCCATTTCAGCTTATTTGAATCTACCACTGACCAAAGCGTCAGTTCGACGATTCTCAGATATGGAAATTTTCGTGGAAATCCATGAAAACGTACGTGGTGAAGATGTATTCATCATTCAACCGACATCTTATCCAACCAACGATAATCTTATGGAATTATTGGTTACGATGGATGCTTTGAAACGTGGCTCTGCAAGCCGTATTACGGCTGTCATACCATACTTTGGCTATGCAAGGCAGGACAGAAAATCCGGTCCGCGGACTCCGATTTCTGCAAAGCTGGTTGCAAACCTGATCACCACTTCTGGTGCAGACCGTGTTTTGACCATGGATCTTCATGCAGGACAGATTCAGGGGTTCTTTGATATTCCTACAGACAACCTTTTTGCAGCTCCTGTCTTTATCAGAGACATCAAGGAACGTATGGACAAGGGTCCGCTAACAATCGTATCACCCGATGTTGGTGGTGTTGTTCGTGCTCGTGCCATTGCCAAACGCCTTGATGCCAACCTTGCTATCGTCGACAAGCGTCGAGAAAAAGCCGGTGTCTCCGAAGTGATGAACATTATTGGTGACGTGAAAGACCAGCGTTGCATCCTCATTGATGATATCGTGGATTCAGCGGGTACGCTTTGTAATGCAGCAACTGCTTTGAAAGACGCTGGCGCAACAACCGTTTCCGCCTATATTTCACACGGTGTTCTTTCTGGCGGGGCCGTTGCCCGGGTAACAGCTTCTCCACTTGAAGAGCTTGTAACAACAGATTCTATTCAGGCAACCGAAGCGGTACGCTGTGCACATAACATACGACAGATTTCCATCGCCCCACTTCTTGGCGAAGCAATGCGTCGTATCAGTGATGAGCAGTCCGTATCCTGTCTGTTTGACTGATTGATTTGACGAATTCCTTTCGGCCGTATAAAAGGCCTCTGTAATTAAGGCCTTTATAAAATACAGGTCGAAATGTCTGGCTCAGCACCCCTGGAGGCTGGCCAGTTAGCACAACGGCGGAGCACATGCTCTGCCGCTGTTATTTTACTATTGGAGAATATAATGAGTGATATCACAAAAGTGAGCGGAACTGCTCGCGACAGAGCCGGCAAGGGGCCCGCTCGTGCCGCTCGTCGTGCAGGTCTCGTACCTGCCGTCATCTACGGTGCAAAAAAAGATCCTGTCATGATTAATTTGGACCCGCGTCCAATCATGAAAGAATACGTTTCTGGTCAGTTTGGTACCCGTCTTTGGGAAATCGAAATCGGTGGCAAGAAAGAACGTACACTTCCACGTGACATTCAACTGCACCCTGTAACAGACATGGTAGAGCACGTTGACTTCCTGCGCGTATCCGCGAAAACAACCGTTAACGTTATGATCCCTGTCAACTTCATCAACGAAGAAGAATGCCCTGGTCTAAAACAAGGCGGCGTTCTGAACGTTGTACGTTACGATATCGAGCTAACCTGTCGTGCAGATAGCATTCCAGAAAGTATCGTTGTTGATATGGCTGGCGTTGAGCTAGGTGACAGTGTTCACATCTCTTCTGTTACACTTCCAGAAGGTACAGAACCTGTAATCAACGATCGTGACTTCACAATTGCGACGATTGCTGTACCAAGCTCTGTCAAGTCCGCTAAAGGCGATGACGAAGACGAGGAAGAAGTTGCAACTGACGAAGCTGCAACTCCAGCTGAAGAGTAAGCCTTTTCCTTCTGGTCTGAGAACATGAGGTAAACCACTATGTTATTGTTTGTGGGTCTCGGTAATCCAGGCAAGAAGTATGAAAACAACCGACACAACATCGGTTTTATGGCGGTGGACGATATCGTTCACCGCCATAGCTTTTCACCCTGGAGGTCCAGATTTCAGGGACAAACGTCAGAGGGTCGGCTGGGCACAGAGAAAATTCTTGTCCTAAAGCCTGGTACCTACATGAACGAATCAGGCCGTGCCGTTGGCGAGGCAATTAGGTTCTTCAAAATCCCCACAGAAAATATCTTTGTCTTTTATGATGAGCTCGATCTTGCACCGGGAAAACTGCGTATAAAAAAAGCCGGTGGAGCTGGTGGACATAACGGCATCAAGTCTATTGATGCACATATTGGCAAAGAATACTGGCGTCTTCGGCTTGGTATTGGTCATCCCGGCCATAAGGACCGCGTTACTGGTCATGTTCTGGGTGATTTTTCCAAATTAGATCAAGACTGGCTGACCAAAGAGATCGACGCCTTGTCCCGCCATGCAAAGTTACTCGCAGAAGGTGATTCTTCCGGGTATATGTCTAAGGTCGCCCAAGAGGTTGCCCCTCCCCGACCTAAGAAAGCAAAGCAGGAAAAGAAACCAGAAGCACCGAAATCAGAGGAAGGCGC
>MABB01000003.1 GCA_002162915.1 Rhodospirillales bacterium 47_12_T64 | reverse complement strand
CAAAGAAATCGCCCATAACCCAGTTGGCTGCCATTTTGGGATCGCGCCCTTCAGCCACCTCTTCGTAGAAAGCTGCACGGTCACGGTCGACGACAAGAATGCCAGCATCGTAAGAAGAAAGTCCAAAATCCTTGATGAAACGTTCTTTTTTCTCATCCGGTAACTCAGGAATAGAGGCCTTGATTTCCTCAACCCATTTGGGATCAAGAATCAATGGCAATAGATCCGGATCAGGGAAGTAGCGATAATCGTGTGCTTCTTCCTTACTCCGTAGAGAACGTGTAGAGCCATTACTCGGATCGAACTGACGGGTTTCCTGAACGATCTTGCCGCCTTCTTCCAGAACTTTCACCTGGCGTTTGGCTTCAAACTCGATGGCTTGCATAACATAACGGATAGAGTTGACGTTTTTGGTCTCGGTTCGTGTACCAAGCTCGTCTCCGACCTTGCGAACGGAAACATTTACATCTGCACGCATGGAGCCTTCGTCCATGTTACCATCACAAGTGCCGAGATAACGAAGGATCGAGCGCATCTTACGCAAATATGCCCCAGCTTCTTCAGGAGAACGAAGATCCGGGTCAGAAACAACTTCCATCAACGCAACACCGGTACGGTTCAGATCGATATAGGATTGGGTCGGGTGCTGGTCATGAATTGATTTACCTGCATCCTGCTCCAAGTGCATACGCTCAATCCCGACAACACGCGTTTCCCCGCCGTCAAGATCAAGAGTAAGAGTTCCCTTACCCACGATTGGCTCAAGAAACTGAGAAATCTGATAGCCTTGTGGTAAATCAGCATAAAAATAGTTTTTACGCTCGAAAACAGATTTAAGGTTAATCTGAGCACGAAGTCCCAAGCCAGTACGAATACCCTGTTCAACAACTTCTTTGTTGAGAACAGGCAACATGCCTGGCATTGCGGCATCAACCAGTGAAACCTGATGGTTAGGATCTGCACCAAACTTTGTTGCCGCACCAGAGAAGAGTTTAGATTTAGAAATTACCTGGGCGTGAACTTCCAGCCCGATGACAACTTCCCACTCGCCTGTATTTCCTTTAACTCTGTAGCTCATCTTATTTGCCTCCTGCAATCAGCTGCGGAAGAGCAGAGAACCCTGCGGCCTCTTCAACGACACTAGCGACTTTCAGAACAGTTTCTTCATCAAAAGCTTTACCAAGAATCTGCAAGCCAAGAGGTGTACCTTCGCTTGATAGGGCTGTTGGAATGGAAATCCCTGGAAGACCAGCAAGACTTGCCGGAACAGTAAAGACGTCGTTCAAGTACATCGCAATTGGATCATCCATTTTTTCACCGATGCCAAAAGCAGGGCTAGGTGCTGTAGGGGTGAGGATCACATCAACGCTCTCGAAAGCCTTTTTGAAATCATTGGCGATCAGTGTCCGAACACGACGGGCTTTGTTGTAATAGGCGTCGTAATAGCCCGCGGACAGAACATAGGTACCGATCAGGATACGGCGTTTCACCTCGTCGCCAAATCCTTCGGCCCGGGTTCTTTCGTACATGTCATCAAGGCTTTCGCCATCAACGCGAAGGCCGTAACGCACACCGTCATAGCGCGCGAGATTTGATGAACACTCAGCTGGTGCAATGATATAATAGGCAGGTAAAGCATATTTGGTATGCGGCAGGCTGATCTCAACAGGCTCGGCACCCGCAGCTTTCAACCACTCGATACCCTGCTCCCAGGCTTGATCGATTTCTTTGGGCGCACCATCCATACGGTACTCTTTTGGAATACCTACTTTCAGACCGCGGATATCACCTGTGAGCGCTTTTTGATAACTTGGCACGTCCAGTTTGACCGAGGTCGAATCTTTTTCGTCATACCCAGCCATCGCTTCGAGCATGATAGCGGCATCACGAACAGAACGGGTCATTGGGCCGGCCTGATCAAGAGATGAAGCAAAAGCCACAACGCCCCAGCGCGAGCAACGACCGTATGTTGGTTTCATACCGACGATACCAGAAAAAGCAGCGGGTTGACGAATAGAGCCCCCCGTATCTGTCCCGGTCGCAGCCATTGCCGCACGGGCCGCCACAGTCGCCGCAGAACCACCGGAAGAACCACCCGGCGTTAGCTGAGCGGTACTGCCTTGACGTTGCCAAGGGTTAATCACGTTTCCAAAATAGGAAGTGATGTTTGCCGATCCCATAGCGAACTGATCGAGGTTAGATTTCCCCAGCATAACCGCACCAGCGTTCCAAAGGTTACCTGAAACAGTTGACTCGTAAGTCGGAACGAAGCCTTCGAGGATATGCGACGCCGCAGTCGTCTGAGTCCCTTCGGTACAGAAGAGATCCTTCATCGCGATCGGAATCCCCTCCATAATACCAGCCTTACCGTCCGCACGACGTTTGTCGGATGCATCAGCCATGTCCAAGGCAATTTCAGGGGTCTCAACGATATAAGCATTGAGTTCGCGAGTCTCGTCCATCGCACTTATGTGTGCTTCGGTAAGTTCGCGTGCAGTAAAATCGCCCTTGTCCATGCCATCAATGGCATCAGCGATTGTAAGATGTGTGAGGTTGCTCATTATTCGATCACCTTAGGAACAGCAAAGAAACCATGGGCAGACTCTGGGGCATTTTTTGTTACCCGATCAACATAGTACCCGTCATTTACCACGTCTTCACGCAGAGGTTGGTTCATTTCAACAACAGATGTCATCGGCTCAACACCCTCAGTATCAAGTTCTGAGAGTTGCTCAATCCAGCCAAGGATCTGATTGAGTTCCCCGGTTAACGCTTCTTGTTGTTCCTCATCAACCCGGATGCGAGCCAGAGAGGCAATTTTCGCGACCGTTTTTTTGTCGACAGACATACTCGGTTCCAATCTTCTATGGATATCGAAAGTATCACGTACTGATTTCG
Organism: Rhodospirillales bacterium 47_12_T64; assembly: GCA_002162915.1. Lineage (GTDB taxonomy): Bacteria > Pseudomonadota > Alphaproteobacteria > Kiloniellales > Kiloniellaceae > Kiloniella. The sequence continues at coordinate 2,737 of MABB01000003.1, read as the reverse complement.
TGCGGAAAGTAGCACCCGTCAGCCCAGCCTGCAACGCCCGGCACAGGCATTTTTATGTTGAAAAACATCTTTTCTTTGTGAAGTAGGGTAGAATTCAAAATTATCGCAATAAATTCTGCAACAGCCCATGATATTTCAAAATATTTAGAGTCCGTTATTTTGACTTGAGCAAACTACCGTTTTCCACTTGCTTCGGATTATGGCTTCGGATGATGACTGGGGCATCTGAGTATAAAAATAGCAACACACAATAAGCTCAACCCGATAAGAGCAAGTCCCCAAAGTGGGAGCACCCCCTTATAAGCAACAAAAGCAAGGCTCGCACTCATCATGGAAATAGCCAAGACCTTCGCTTTTACAGGGATAATACGGTACCTGTTCCAATCCTGAACCATTGGCCCGAGATACTTATGCGTATAGAGCCAGTCGTGGAAGCGTTTGGAAGAATGAGAAAAGGCCCATAGCGCAACAAGTAGAAAAGGAGTCGTTGGCAGCAACGGTAAAACCACACCAATTACCCCGAGAAGGATACAGGTCCACCCCAATCCCATCAGACATACTCGGCGTAAACCAGTTTTTCCGACCTTTGTTTCACCTGCATATTCAGGTTGAGACATAACGAGCGAGCACTCCAAGGCAATAGAAGTGTCACAACTAATTTAGAGTTATGACAACAGTAACTATGACAACAATACTGGGGGAAGCTTAACGCTTCCCTTATAACAGCTTTAGCACAAAATTTACGATCACCTTGAGAAAATTCAAGAGGCGTGATGGTATCTCAGAAAATGAACACCAAACTTCCTGCCTAACCAAACCCGGATAAAGGATAAACGCCAAACAAAACGGGATGGAACCAGATCGCCAAAGCAAGAAGAAATCCCCCTGCAAGAACCGCGTATCCATCCCCTGCTGTGGGCCAACAATTGCCCCCTTTAAATAATCCGGCAAATGGGATGTTGGACGTCCCTCGCGATAGATCCACCCATGTTTCCAAGCCTAGAATACGCTTCCTACGGCGATCAACGATAGCCATACCGGCAAAAGACAAAACCAATAACCCACCAAAAAACAAAACTTCCGCAAGGCTTCCATTCGCAAACAGATGTGCCCCTGACCACAGAGCAAAGCCCCAAAGGGCAGGATGACGGACAATCCCGATGAATCCTTGCCGACTGTTGTCATATCCTGCTCCCCCTCCAAGAGATGAAGGACCAATAGACAAAGGATTAGGCCTCAAGAAACCCGCCATAAAAATAATGATTGCGATTGGCATTATATGTGCGGTTGTTCGAGCCGCCCACGCCTCAAACGGCCAGACCTCTACATAAGGTGCGGCCCAGACTTCACGGATCAACCAAGACAAGGCGAAAAGAGAAATAACCGAATAGCCCAAATAATAGCCCCGCTTGCCGAGCAGGTTAATAAGTGTCCCCTTAACTCGCTGCATTGGCGGGATGGAGTGCAAAATCAAAAACAGCAAAAAAGCTGCGATCAAACCACCAAATCCACCAAACATATCCATTCCCATCAACTTCTGCTAAAATTTAACCACGTATATTACCGCGCTTATTTATCGCAACCAAATCGGCTTCTTGCCAGATGACAGACTGTCGCGCATGATCGCGCGCAATATTAAACGATCTCTGGGCTGGAACAGAACCTACTATCTTCTGGATAAAACCCCCAGTATCCCCTGGACAAAACCAGTGTCCTTATGAATAAAAATAACAAGCGAGCCCAGAGTGCAAGACCTCGATATATATGACCTGCCAGATATTCTCGACCGCAATCAACGCCTTCTGGGTCTTGATCCCGGAACGAAAACTATCGGAATGGCAGTATCTGATCGAGGGTTCACCGTAGCATCGCCCATAGGCACAATTAAAAGAACTAAATTCAAAAAAGATGCTGAGGAACTCAAAGCGATCTGTCTCGAGAAGAATATTGGCGGTATTGTTATGGGTCTTCCGGTAAACATGGATGGCACAGAAGGTCCTCGTTGTCAGTCTGTGCGGACTCTTGCCCAAAACCTGCACACAATAGCTGGCTTTGAAATACCAATTGTCTTTTGGGACGAACGCATGTCGACCTCAGCTGTTGAACGCTTCCTCATTGGTGAAGCAGACATGACACGAAAACGCAGAGCCGAGGTCGTCGACAAAGCAGCCGCCGCATATATTCTTCAAGGCGCTTTGGATGCCATACAAACGCGATTAAAATTTTAGGTCGATCACTTTAAGCGCACCTGAATAATTACGCTGATTAGTCGCATCTGGTATTCCCAAAATACATAAGGCGAAACTATCACCTCATTTTCCTACCTAATTTTGGTGATAAATTTCATACACACTCATAAATTGTGTAACATTATCTCTACACCATGATTTAAACAAAAAACACAGCAAAGACTACTTGGTTTTCTGACCATGAATACTATTTATTTACAGTACTCTCCGTATTAATACGAATGTTTACATTCTCCTTTTCCGTGTAATCTATCTCCATGTTCATGAAGACATTTGTGTCGATGAATATGGACCCAGACAATTTTAAGGAATCACGACTATGTTTAGCCTGGAAACCGGCAGCATAATTGGTTTGCCCATATTGATTATAAGCCTATGGGCAATTACCAAAATCTTTCATAGCCACGAAGGAAATGTTGTAAAGGTCCTGTGGATTATCACAGTTGTTCTACTACCAGTAATCGGCTTCGCCTTTTGGTATTTTATTG
>MABB01000120.1 GCA_002162915.1 Rhodospirillales bacterium 47_12_T64 | reverse complement strand
CTTCGCTGCCAGCGAAGCGCTCTCCCAGCTGAGCTATGGCCCCAATATTCCGCCGCAAAGCAGTGGATGCGGCGGAAAGTATGATGTCTTTTACAGCTTGGCAAGAAAAAAGTTCTCGCCCAAAAGGAAAAATTCGCCCAAGCTTCAAATTCAGCTTTTAGGGCCAAATTTTAAACAGGCCAATTATTCGTGGTGAGCGACACCAGCTCCGGTGTTGACTGTCTGAAGATCTTCATCATCTTCATCATCGACATCGCCTGCATCATCTATGTGTACCAGCTCTTCTTCATCTGGAAAATCTGTTCCAGTATCGAGATCATCAACCTGATCTTCACCTGTAACCTGAATTTCCTCAGCGGCAGCTTCCACAGCTATTTTTTGACTCTTACGCCCCGTATCGACGGCAAATACTGTCCCACACTTTGGACAGGTTATTGGCGATTTCAAGAAGTCATAGTATTTTGCCTTACAGCTTTGGCAGATATGTTTACTGCCCCATTCCGGCTTAGTCACAGCCAGCTCCTCCAGTCAGAATATTGTACCAATGACAATCATGATTACTTAAAAAAACTGCAAATGCCATGATCACTCCAGACTGTCAACAAAGGGTGAATGACAATTTAAATTTATTCAAAAAAAAATCCACCCCGCCTTCAGATATCAACTGCAATATTGTTCTGATTCTAGATATCAAACTCTGGTAAAAGCCGTTTTTCCTATGTAAAAGAGACCGTAAACATCCCAACGGGTAACTCGCAATTACATTTAAAGCACAATCTTTTAAGACACACTCTGCAATGGATTCAATTTTTTGAAAAAAAATCAGGCCGAATCTAAAAAAAGAATATGGATAATAAAATGACCAGTGACGCATCCCTGTCCTCAACGCCAAGCGGAGCACTCAACGGGAGAGTAAAAGTTCCCGGTGATAAGTCCATTTCTCATCGGTCACTCATGTTTGGCGCCCTCGCCGTTGGGAAAACCAGTGTTTTTGGGATGCTCGAAGGCGAGGATGTCCTGGCAACGGCAAAAGCCATGCGCGCTCTTGGCGCCAAGGTAGAGCGGGATGATGACGGCGTCTGGCATATTGAAGGACGCGGTATTGGTGGCCTTTGCGAGCCAGAAGATGTTTTGGATATGGGTAATTCCGGTACATCGGCCCGCCTTTTGATGGGCATACTCGGTAGCCACCCCATTACGACATTTATTACGGGCGATGCCTCTTTGCGTAAACGTCCCATGGGTCGTGTTGCAAACCCGATCACTGAAATGGGCGCTCAAGTTCACTGCCGTTCAGGACAGCGCCTTCCTCTTTTGGTTCAGGGTGCAGAAACACCGATGCCCATCCGCTACAAACTTCCGATGGCATCAGCTCAGGTTAAGTCCTGCGTTCTTTTGGCCGGTCTCAACACTCCGGGTGAGACCACCGTCATTGAAACCGAGCATACCAGGGATCACACCGAACTTATGCTTCGCCACTTTGGCGCTGAAGTCAGGGTGAAACAAACCGACGAGGGCCGGGAGACCACTATTGTTGGTCAACCAGAATTAAAAGCTGCCAACGTTCATGTGCCATCTGACCCTTCATCTGCAGCGTTTCCAACAGTCGCCGCTCTAATCAAGCCAAATTCTGAGTTACGCCTCCCTGGAATCGGCATGAACCCACACCGCAATGGTATCTATATTACCCTGAAGGAAATGGGAGCTGATATTAGCTTTGAAAATGAACGCGAGGAAGCTGGCGAGCCCGTTGCAGATCTTGTGGTTCGCGCGAGCAAACTCAAAGGCATTACCGTCCCCGCCGAGCGCGCGCCTTCCATGATTGACGAGTATCCCATCCTGGCCGTGGCCGCTTCTTTTGCCGAAGGTAAAACGGTTATGGAAGGACTTGGTGAGCTCCGCGTGAAAGAAAGCGACCGCCTATCCGCCGTAGCCAATGGCCTGAAAGCTTGCGGCGTTGCTTGCGAAGAAGGGGACGATTATCTCATTGTCGAAGGCTCCAGCACCGCTCCCCAGGGAGGGGGCACAATTACTACTCATTTCGATCACCGTATTGCCATGAGCTTTTTGGTAATGGGCATGGCCTCTCAAGAACCTGTAAAGGTTCTCGACGCCGAGGCGATCGACACCAGCTTCCCCGACTTTGCCAAGCTCATGAACGGCCTGGGAGCCAGGATTGATTAAGCGATCTGTTCTCGTTAATACCAAAAGAAAAGACCGAAAGGAGTAGACAGTGCCAGTAATCGCTATTGATGGCCCAGTCGCATCAGGAAAAGGCACCCTTGCCCGACGACTGGCCAAAGCGCTTGATCTTGCCTATCTCGATACCGGATCTCTGTATCGGGCGGTTGGTTCCTTGATTTTAGCACGTGGAAGTGACCCCAACGACTCCGTGCTCGCCGCAAAGGTTGCGGATGGCTTTACCGCCGCTGATATTGATCGCGATGATCTACGTGCAGAAAAAGTCGGCCAGGCCGCTTCCGTTGTTGCGGCCAATCAGGAAGTCAGGAAATCACTTTTAGAGTTCCAACGGAACTTTGCAAAAACGCCACCAAACAATCACTTAGGTGCTATTTTGGATGGTCGAGATATCGGAACCATTGTCTGCCCAACAGCAGAAGTAAAACTCTTCATTTCCGCAACACCGGAAGTCCGAGCCAAACGTCGGCATAAAGAGTTGCTAGAACGGGGCGATCAGTCTATATACGCCCGCGTACTGGAAGACTTGCGTGAACGCGATGAGCGAGATCGTAACCGTGCCACGGCCCCCCTTCGGGCGGCTGAGGATGCAGTAGTTCTTGATACCAGTGATATGGATGCCGACAAGGCCTTTAAACTAGCAAAGAAACTCATTGATGAGCGTCTTTCACTCTAGTTCTTGTTATGCAGACCCAATCCGGTGTTTGAACTTTTCCAACAGTATTTTGACTAGCCCGGGATGGTCCTGGGTAGACCGCCGGAAAAACCGGCCGGCCTGAATAGTGCGAACCTTTTGAAAGGAATTATTAACCATGGCTGAAGCAGCTGTTGAAAGCTTTGCCGATCTTCTAGACGAGTCCCTCGGTCAATCCGATCGTCTTGAAGGTAATGTACTTAAAGGTATAATCGTTGCCATCGAAGGCGACGTTGCCCTTATCGATGTAGGCCTCAAATCTGAAGGCCGCGTTCCACTTAGAGAATTTGCTGACGCAGGTCAGGCTCCCGAAATGAAAATCGGGGATGAGGTAGAAGTTTACCTCGAGCGCATGGAAAGCAAGACCGGGGATGTTATGATCTCCCGCGATAAAGCCAAGCGTGAAGAAGCCTGGACACTGCTTGAAAAATCCTTTGGCGACAACGAGCGCGTTAACGGCGTTATCTTTGGTCGCGTTAAAGGTGGCTTCACTGTCGATCTTTCCGGCGCCGTGGCATTCTTGCCAGGCAGCCAGGTTGACATCCGCCCAGTTCGTGACGTTTCCCCGTTGATGGGCAACCCTCAGCCGTTCCAGATCCTGAAAATGGATCGCGCACGTGGCAACATCGTTGTTTCACGTCGTGCCGTTCTCGAAGAGACACGTGCAGAACAGCGTTCAGAGTTGATCAAAAACCTTACCGAAGGTCAGGTTCTTCAGGGTGTTGTTAAAAACATCACTGACTACGGTGCCTTTGTTGATCTCGGCGGTGTTGACGGTTTGTTGCACGTTACCGATATTTCCTGGAAACGTATCAACCACCCAAGCGAAAAGCTGGCTATCGGCCAACAGGTCGACGTTCAGGTTATCCGCTTCAACGCAGAAACACAGCGTATCAGCCTCGGCATGAAACAGCTTGAAACCGATCCATGGGATGGCGTTGCCGCTAAATACCCAGTTGGTGCCAAACTTGAAGGTCGCGTTACCAACATTACTGACTACGGCGCCTTTGTTGAGCTCGAAGCTGGTATTGAAGGTCTGGTTCACGTTTCTGAAATGTCTTGGACCAAGAAAAATATCCACCCGGGCAAAATCGTTTCTACGAGCCAGGAAGTTGCCGTTATGGTTCTGGATGTTGACGAATCCAAACGTCGTATCAGCCTTGGCCTGAAACAATGTTCTTCCAATCCTTGGGAGTCATTCCAGGCCAACCACCCTGCAGAAACCGAGCTTGAAGGCGAAATCAAAAACATCACCGAATTCGGTCTGTTTGTTGGTCTCCCAGGCGAGATCGACGGCATGGTTCACCTTTCAGATCTGAACTGGGAACTTTCCGGTGACGAAGCTGTAAAAGAATACACCAAAGGTGACATGGTTAAGGTTAAGATTCTCGACGTTGACGTTGATAAAGAACGTATTAGCCTTGGCATCAAACAGCTTAGCGCAGATCCATTCGCCGGTTCGGTTGAAGGTCTGAAAAAAGGTGTTGTTGTCACTTGTACAATTACTTCTGTTACTGACAACGCTCTTGAAGTTCAAATCGCTGACGGTGCCTCTGGCACAATCCGCAAAACTGAGCTTTCTCGTGAGCGCAGTGAACAGCGTACTGACCGTTTCGCTGTGGGCGAAAAAATCGATGCACGTATCACAAACATCGATGCTAAATCCCGCAGAATTGCTCTCTCCATCAAACAGCATGAAGCTGCTGAAGAGAAACAAGCAATGGCTGATTACGGCTCAACAGACTCCGGCGCTAGCCTCGGCGATATTCTCGGTGAAGCTCTTTCCAAAGCTGCTGACGACAAAAAATAAGTCGATCTTTTCGACGAATAAAGAAGGCCCGGTGTTAATTCACCGGGCCTTTTTTGGTTTAAATTCACTTTTTCATATGGAAATGCTTTATTCTTAATGGCTTAGACTTGACGGATTTTTCGGGCTCTGGCACCCTTTAGGGGAACGGGATTAAAATTACGGCATAAAAACCTAAATAGTTACAAATACAAGCCGGGCATACCGGGGTAAACGGACGGGTACTTCGAGACCTCGGAAAACACAGCTACAGGGAGACGTAAGGCATGACCAAGTCAGAGCTCATTCAGCATATCGCAGAGCAAAACCCACACCTCTATCACCGAGATGTAGAAAGAATCGTTACAACGATCTTCGATGAGATTTCCACCGCATTGGCAGATGGCAATCGGGTTGAACTCCGCGGATTTGGAGCTTTTTCCGTCAAGCATCGCGATGCCCGTGTTGGCAGAAACCCTCGTACAGGCGAATCTGTAGAGGTTGATTCAAAACACATTCCATTCTTCAAGACTGGTAAACAGCTCCGCGAACGCCTAAATAATGGCTTAGATTCCGAATAACGCAATAATAGATGGTTTGGGTAAGTGAAACGTTTTAGCTGGGTCCTTACAGCCCCCATAACGCTGGTCATTTTGGTTTTAGCGGTCACTAATCGCCAAGACGTCACACTTGAAATTTGGCCATTTGGTATTCAGTTAGACTACCCGCTCTATCTCATCATAATGATTTCAGTTGGTGTCGGCATTTTTACTGGCGCTCTTATTGCCTGGCTCTCGAGTGGCAAAACCCGCAAAAAAGCCAGACAAGCTGAATGGCAAGCTCTCGATTTACAAC
>MABB01000044.1 GCA_002162915.1 Rhodospirillales bacterium 47_12_T64 | reverse complement strand
GAAGAATTCTCCAAACGCATTCCCGGTGCAGATAAAGATCCCCGCTTTTGGGCGAGCGGCATATCACTGGTTGCTCATATGCGCTCCCCTTTGGTTCCCGCCGTTCATATGAATACCCGCCATATCGTCACGACAACCAGTTGGTTTGGCGGTGGAGGGGATCTCAACCCCATGTATCCGATTGACCAAGATACCCAGGACTTTCATCAAGCCTATAAAACAGCTTGTGATAAACATAATCCGGGTTATTTCCCAACTTTCAAAGAATGGTGTGATGAATATTTCTTCATTCCTCATCGCAATGAAGCACGTGGTGTCGGCGGTATCTTTTATGATTATTTGAATACCGGTGATTGGGCATCAGATTTTGCCTTTACCCAAGACGTCGGCCGATCATTTTTGGAAATCTACCCCGACCTTGTAAGACGGCACATGCATGAAACCTGGACGGATGAACAACGTAAACACCAACTGTTCCGACGCGGTCGCTACGCCGAGTTTAATTTACTTTATGATCGCGGCACCATGTTCGGCCTTAAAACAGGCGGCAATGTCGAAGCGATTCTTATGTCCATGCCTCCAGAAGCAGCTTGGCCTTAAGTAAAGCTTAAAGAAACCTGAGCTTTACTTCTCAGCTGAATTTCCTCCAATATAAACTGGGCTCCCGGTTGAGCTCAGCACTTGGAGTATTTTTCAAAACTACCTATTTAGGTACAATTCATGCCAGCTTCATCCCCGACGGCCATCCTGGAAACTGAGCGTTTGAGATTACGGGAACTGGGCGAGATGGACGCTCCCTTTATTTTACGCCTACTCAATGAACCTTCTTTCATTAAAAACATCGTTGATAAAAAGGTCAGGACAATTAAGCAGGCCTGTAATTATATTAACTCCGGACCGATTACGAGTTACCGCGAGAATGGATTTGGCCTTTATCTCGTTGAACTCAAAGAAGAGAACATCCCCATTGGCATGTGCGGTTTAGTTAAACGAAAGGGCCTTGATTACCCGGATATCGGCTATGCACTCCTCCCCGAGCATTGGTCCAAAGGTTATGCAGTTGAGTCTGCCTCTGCCCTTCTTAACTACGCCCAAAAGGTTCTTGAGCTAGAGCAAATAGTCGGCATTACAAATCCTGAGAATGAAGGCTCTGCCCGGGTGTTGGAAAAAATTGGCCTCAAGTATGAAAGGATGATCCAGGTCACCAAAGATATGCCGGAAACAAAGTACTATGTGTCAAAGTAACTGGAAGAGTTAAGTCTGAAACCACTTCAGCTCACATAAGAAAAGCGCTTACGGCTATAAATCTAATTTTCCAATGCAAAAGTGATACACTCCTGCTGAGAAGGGGTGAAAGCCCGTTCAATCCACCATTCCTCGGTGGCCTTTAATCTACGCCCCATTTGTGGTCCGGGCTTTAGTCCCGCCTTGATCAAGTCACGACCTTGCAACGGAAAGAAAACCGGGCGCCACTCTTCAACTCGTTTGGATAGATCGAGAGCCTGTTTACTTTCAAAATTCTGCCCTTCTCTCGCCATTTGAAGACGCAAAAGATCCGATACTAAACCAGACCCAACACGGTAAAGTGCCTCTCTGAAGATTGGCTCCTCAGTGGATAGGTTGATATCATAGTCAGGGTTTATCAGGGAGAGAAAATGTTGCTTTTCGGCAGTAGAAAACCGAAGTCGATCCGGGATCGAAGCCTTTTCTGGCACAGGAGCACCGTCCAAAAGCGCAACAAGACGGACGAGAGGATCACACCGCCCTTCCAATTGAATAAAGGCATTCAAGATATCGATTCTGGTGACTTCCGGAAGGAACCCCGGGAATATTTCATTCTCTAGCATTGCCTTGAGAACCGGAATCGGATCAGGGGCTGCCAGTAAGCGCATCAACTCGCTGTGTATTCGTTCAGCTGATAAGCCCCCTAACATTTGTGCCTTTTGACGGGTGGCCTCCAATCCGATCGGATCGATCTCAGAGCCACCGTACCAGGCCTGAAAGCGAAAGAACCGCAACAAGCGCAATGCATCTTCTTCTATGCGCGTAACAGCATCCCCGACAAAGCGAATATGTTTATCCCTGAGATCCTGAACTCCGCCAAAAGGATCATAGATCTTGCCATCCAGACTGGCTGACAAAGCGTTCATTGTCAGGTCCCGACGCGCAGCATCTTCAACCCAATTATCTGTGAAGGCCACTGTGGCATGACGCCCATCGGTTTCGACATCGAGCCGAAGCGTTGTAATTTCAAAAACCTTGTGATTGCAAACGGCTGTAATCGTTCCATGGTCCAACCCAGTAGGAATTGCCTTGATACCGGCGTTCTCCAGTAGTTCAATTACCTTTTCTGGAAAATCAGGTGTCGCAATATCAATATCCTTGATCTCGCGACCGACCAAAGCATCCCTGACACACCCACCAACAAAGCGTACGTCTTGACCTTGTTTACTCAGAGCATCTATTACCCGGCGGGTTTCGACCTCTTCCATCCAGGGCTGGCTATCAAGCTGATAGATTTCTGTCATGAGCCCGTATCAGAGTTCTCTATAGCTGGGGGATGATAGCTCGGAGATACCAAACTATCCCCGGGAGCTGGCCCTGTATTGGCAAAAGAAATCGCCATCGCAATACCTGAGAAAACAACCCCGGTAAAAAACAACCAAGCCCAGGGGCCACGCTCAACCCAAGGCAACTCTTCCGCAGTCATCTCGCCATCAGCTTCTGTACGAGATCCCCGCGTCAGTAAATAATAACCAAAGTACAGGGCGAAGGGTACAATGATCGGTAGCAATATCAGAAGAAATCTGGTCAGCATCAGTAGCTTCTCGCTCGTTCTGGAGTTTTAGTTGGAGTTTTGGAAAGTGTTTCAACAGGTGTTGATTTCAAGATATCACAAAGGTTTGTGAGCATTCCAGCCGTTGCTCCCCATATAAAATAATTTTCATAAGAGTAAGCATAATAAGAACGCCTGTGGCCTTCGAATTCCCGACTATGCCTCTGACAATTACCTGGCTTTAAAAAGAAATTGAGAGGGACTTCAAAAACCTCTGCGACTTCAAAGCTGTCAGGGTTTACAGGAAAAGGCGGCTTAATCAGACCCACCACAGGGGTAATATCAAACCCTGTACGTGTGAGGTAAGTATCCAGTCGCCCAATAAGATTGACGTGCTTTCTCGGAAGACCAACCTCTTCTTCCAACTCGCGTAACGCCGCGTCATTGTGATCTTTATCACCCGGATCAACACGCCCGCCCGGGAAGCTGACTTGCCCGGCGTGATCATGCAAGTGATCTGTACGTTTGGTTAGAAGGACCGAATACCCCTCAGGCCTTTCAACCAAGGGAACAATTACAGCGGCTGAAATTCTTTGGCGATCGCGATCAAGGAACCCTGGATTTAAATCATGGTCGCCACGTACTTTATCTTCCTGTGATATTTCGTTCAGTTGACCGACGTCGAATAAAGCCGACAGACTTTCAATTGTCCACTGAGATTCCCAAATAGTCATTTCCTACTCAATACTTCCTAATACGTGGAACTTTCCATTACTCCAGACACCAAGTTCATTATTCTGGACATCCGCAAGTTCAATAAGCTGGTAATAGACTGAACGCAAAATTCGGCCCTCTAAACCCTCTCTAACTAATACATAGGGAGAGGGAGCCGCATTTTCATGTTTATATTCAATTCGAATCGGATGCCCCAGATCAAGATCGAACCAGGTATCTACATTATTGCGAAACGAGATCTTCTGATTTTCTCCCCTGCCTTTATTTGTCATCTCAACAATAGTAAAAGGCGCATCTTCAACAACAATTTTTGCTCTTTCTACCGGTGTCACCAGCCAGAAAATACCATCATCACCCCGCTTCAACACCGTAGAAAACAAACGGACAAGCGGCATTCGGTTGATAGGCTCACCCTCGTGATACCATCGGCCATCCCGTGCAATCCGCATATCCACATCGCTGGTTAACAACAGACTTTTCGCCTCCGCTTTCAAGGCTTCATCACTTGTTATTCCAGCGTCATCACTCATCGTCACTTGGCCTTATTTTTTAATTATCACTTTAGTTTGAGCACATCAGCACTATGCAGAAAAAGTCTTTCTGCTCATTATAACCAAGGTGTTAACATACGTGTCGTAGAACTCATGTATACTATCATAGGATATAACCGGGCAATGTTCCCACAATAACGGGGAAATATCCTTTCTGATACTTTGAGAGGGAAAAACAATATGAACACTGAAGATATCAGTCATACTGCTACATCTTCTAAAGATCTGGCTAAACAGGCAGATCAACTGTGTGAGCGCCTCGCTCAACTCAATGAAAACCTTGGTAAAGTTATCTTTGGCCAAGAGGAAATCATCGAACAGGTTTTGATAACTTTGCTTGCTGGTGGACACGCCCTGTTGGTCGGAGCACCCGGACTGGCAAAAACACGCCTCGTTGAGAATCTCGGCATTGTATTTGGCATGCAGGAAAAGCGTATTCAGTGTACTCCCGATTTAATGCCTTCGGATATTATCGGGGCAGAAGTTCTGGAAGAAGATGAAAACGGCCGGAGGTCTTTCCGATTTATACACGGTCCGGTTTTTTCTCAGCTCCTTATGGCCGATGAGATAAACAGAGCCAGCCCACGAACACAGTCCGCCTTACTCCAGGCGATGCAGGAACATACTGTTACAGTCGCAGGGCATACCCACAAACTCCCCTCTCCGTTCCACGTTCTTGCGACACAAAACCCACTAGAGCAGGAAGGGACCTATCCTCTCCCAGAAGCTCAGCTCGATCGCTTTCTTTTGGAAATCTACGTCGGTTATCCTGATTTGAACGCAGAACGGCAAATGCTGCTCGCCACGACAGGAACCGATGAACCCGAAGCAGAAGGTATATTAACGGCCCAGGAGTTACTTGCGGCACAAAAACTTGTCAAAGAAATCCCCGTCGGCGAAGACGTGCTTGAAGGTATTCTATCTTTGGTTCGAAGTGGCCGGCCGGAAGATACGGATGATGAATACATCAAGCAATTTGTTGCCTGGGGCCCTGGCCCTCGCGCAAGCCAAGCCTTGTTAATGGCCAGTAAGGCCAGGTGTTTACTACAAGGGCGCCTCAGCCCCTCACTGGATGATGTCATTGCCCTCGCGCCACCAGTATTACGGCATAGAATTCACCTCGACTTCACCGCACGGGCAGAAGGCGTCACACTAACGAAAATAATAAACCGTCTTATCGCTCCTCTAAACTAACGGTTTTGCCATGAATAAACCGATCTCAATGCTGGAAACACACGCTGAGAAGCTAGCTTCAACCCTACCGCCACTACAAATCGAGGCAGAGCGGGTTGCTTCTACTGTCTTTCAAGGTGTTCACGGGCGCAGACATGCGGGACAAGGCGATGAGTTTTGGCAATATCGCCGTTACAGTCTTGGTGATTCGCCCCGATCAATTGATTGGCGACGCTCTGCTAAATCAGAAAAGACCGGCGACAACTCTGGTGTTTTCATACGCCAAAAAGAGAGAGAGTCTGCACAAAGTCTCTGGATTTGGACGGGAAGTGGGCCGGGTATGGACTGGTCATCTCAAGGAGCAAATATTACCAAGAAACACCGGGCCTCTGTTCTCGGACTTGCCCTTA
>MABB01000095.1:4161-5871 GCA_002162915.1 Rhodospirillales bacterium 47_12_T64 | reverse complement strand
GGATGTTTGTCACAACACTCTGCCTTGCTCTTTTTCTCGCAGCAATTAAACGGCGTCAGGAACTCCAGGACAGCGGTATGGCTGGCAGAGAAGTATTGAAATCCTATTCAATTCCTCTTGTTAACAGGTTCGCAGAAATGGCTGCAACAGGAGCACTTGTTTTCTACAGCCTCTTTGTCGTAACAACACGTCCTGAACTTGCCATCACCATCCCAGTCGTTCTCTTTGGCATATATCGTTACTGGTATATTGTTGAAATGCTCGATGGTGGAGAATCTCCAACAGACGCCCTCTTTTCAGATCGCCAGCTGTTAATCACGATTTTAATCTGGATCGGTACTTCAGCCTGGATAATCACTTCGGGACAGACTTTAATATAAAGCCTTCCTCCAAAAGATCAGGGCGAGAAAAAAGGGCACCTAAGCGCCCTTTAATTCCATAATACGTCTTGGTCAAATCAGAATTCGATACCGCGCTGGGCTTTGACATTCTGATCTCGGAATGGGTGCTTGACCAAGGTCATTTCTGTAACCAAATCAGCGATCTCAATCATCTCTTCTTTTGCATTACGTCCCGTAATCACGATGTGCAGATCTTCTGGTTTATCTTCAAGAAAATCAATCACCTCTTCGAGAACAAGATGATCATAACGAAGCGTAATGTTAAGCTCATCAAGGACGATCATATTGTACTTGGGGTTTTCACCACGGCAGGCATCAATCATTTCTTTTGATTTAGCCCAGGCCTTTTGTGCAGAAGCAATATCCCGCTCCCTGTCCTGGGTGTCCCAAGTAAAGCCTTCGCCAAGAGTATACATATCTACCTGGTCCGGGAATTTTTCGAGAACGTACTTTTCGCCTGTTTCCCATTTACCCTTCACAAATTGGACAACGCCAACTTTCATACCGTTTCCGATAGCGCGGGTCGCAAGACCAAAAGCAGCGGTAGATTTACCCTTGCCCTTACCCGTATGAACTATGATCAGGCCTTTTTCGTTCACCTTATTCGATAACATCTTATCCCGAGCGGCCTTGCGTTTACGCGACTTTTCATTCGCCCGGTCAAAATCTGCAGCTGGTTGTTCGTTTTCTGTTTCGCTCATTATCGTTCTCCCCAGTGGTGCTCTATATTACGTGTCTCAAATTCAGTTAGCCAACGGCTAGTTCTTCCAGCAAAGCCCGCGCTGAATTTGAGCGCGCTTTCCATAATTCTCTATCCTGAGCTTCAATCAGGCGCTCGGCCATTTCCCGCAACGCCGCAGGATTATTCTGTTCCAAAAACTCGCGCACGTCAGTATCTTCAAGGTAGGCCTCGTAAACCGCATCAAAGTGATGATCTTCAACCACTTTTGCCGTCGCTGCAAAGGCAAAAAGATAATCAACAGTCGCCGCCATCTCAAAAGCCCCTTTGTAGCCATGACGTCGAACGCCATCGATCCACTTTGGGTTAACAACGCGTGCTCTTACGACACGGGCTATTTCTTCTTTCAATGTTCGAATCTGAGGGCTTTCTGGTCGAGAGTGATCATTGTGATAGACAACAGGTTGTTCCCCCGAAAGGTGGCGAACCGCAGCAGTAATCCCACCTTCGAACTGGTAATAATCATCAGAATCCAACAGATCGTGCTCACGGTTATCCTGATTATGAATTACGGCTTCAACATCACGCAGTCGGCTTTCAAACAGTCCGTGCTCAGCCTCACCAGCACCA
>MABB01000095.1:1720-3424 GCA_002162915.1 Rhodospirillales bacterium 47_12_T64 | reverse complement strand
CACAATGGGCCCGACGCTGTTGTGAATTTCAGTAATCACAGCAGTGGTCGCAGGCCAGTTCGCATCAACCTGAAGTTCCCCGGAAACGAGCTTTTGTGCAAGAATTTCGAGACGCTCTACCGTATCACCCTTCGTGCGCCAGCTTCCTTCTGCCTCCAAAATATCAGGCTTTGGGCCATTCCAGACATCACCAAAATGGCAATCCAGGGGATCAAAGTCGATCGGAAAACTCAGATCTTTGGCTAATGAACGGATTAGGGAAGCATCGCCATCTTTCCCCTCTCCGCGAGGCAACCGTGTCAATGCAACCAGCAAATCATCCAATAATCGCCCTTCTGGCGCGAGGCCGAAGATATGCAGGCCATCCCGGATCTGCATCTCTTTCAACTCACAGAGATAATTATCCAGTTTGGAGAGCGCAGCATCTTCATCATCGTCTTCAATAATCCCGCAGTCCTTATCCAGGCCAATCCGTTCGGTCAGCTTCAAGATGTCATCGCGCAGTACTTTAAGGCGCCTCGGGTCAACACCTGCGGCCTCATAATATTCATCACAAAGCTGTTCGAGCTCTGCCAAGGGGCCATAGGATTCAGCCCGCGTAAGCGGTGGAGTCAGATGATCAATGATAACAGCCTGTGCACGCCTTTTTGCCTGAGTTCCCTCCCCAGGATCATTGACGATGAAGGGGTAAAGGTGCGGCATCGGGCCGAAAACGGCTTCGGGGATACATTCTTCTGACAGCGCCAGAGATTTACCCGGCAACCATTCCATATTGCCGTGTTTGCCCATATGCACGATGGCATGAACCTTTTCTTCCTGACGTAACCAGGCGTAAAAGGCCAAATAGCCATGAGGTGGCACCAGATCGGGATCGTGATAGGTTTCAACAGGGTTTATATTATAACCACGGGCAGGCTGTAGCCCGATAATAACATTGCCGCAATGGAAGGCAGAAACGGCGAAGGCCGTATTCTCGGGCATAAAAAAGGGATCGGTCTCCGGCGCACCCCAGTGATCTTCGATCGCCTGTTTTACGGCTGAAGGCAAAGCATCCCAAAACAGCTTGTAGGCATCCAGAGTTATTGTTGAGCGGATTATTCGCCCATCTATCGCCGCATTGGTTGGCCCTTCGGCCATCCGTTCAACCAGCGCATTTCCATCAGCAGGAATATCAGAAACATCATAACCTTCACGCACCATAGCCTTAAGCACTTGTATGGTTCCTGCTGGCGTGTCCAGGCCTACGCCGTTCCCCATACGGCCATCCCTGTTGGGATAATTCGCCATGATCAAGGCAATCTTACGTTTTGATACTTCTGTATTACGTAAGGCCAACCACCCTGCTGCAAGGTCCGCAACAAAATCGATGCGATCAGTTACTTCTTGATAACTGACCACTGAACTCTGAGTGATTTCGTCATATCGCGCTTCAGACTTGAAAGACACCGCGCGAGAAAGAATGCGGCCATCCACTTCAGGAAGCGCCACATTCATGGCAATGTCTCGTGCAGACAATCCGTTCAAGCCTTCACGCCATCCAGCCTCGTTCCCACCAGAAAAAATCACCTGGAGGATAGGCGCATCGACAACATCAAAAGGTGTTTCTTTTCTCTTCCCACCGGGAGTGGAAATCGCAAAGCCAGTCGCGTTTAAAATCAGTCCCGTCTGCGCTTGTCCAAGAATTGTGCTTACAATGCCCGCAGA
>MABB01000095.1:0-1707 GCA_002162915.1 Rhodospirillales bacterium 47_12_T64 | reverse complement strand
AAAGAAGCACAGAATAGAGGCAAAGGGTTGATAGACTTGGCCTGCAAAGATTTTATCAAAGCGTCTACAGGCGCAAGGTTCGCGGCTTGTAGCAGGGCGCGATAAAATACAATAGCCGCAACAGGTGCACCCTCGATCCATTCAGCTTTAAGGCTATCCAGAGCAGGATTGTCCAATCCGGGCCAGTAGATGCCCGACCGAAGGAGTGGTTTAGGTTCAACCCACTCGTGATTTTGCCCAATTAAATTTGCGAGATAACAAAGCAGATTGCGGGAATTATCCGGCCCGCCATGGATAAAGTATTGCCAAATGCGGTGATAGGTTTCCTGTGGCACCGAAGAATGCGCAACCAGCTCAGCATCGGGCTGGTCATCCCCCGGCAATAGAACCAACGGAATCTTCTTTTGCCGACAAACTGCTCTGAGCTGCTCGACACCATAAGGCCAGTATCCCGCACCGCCGAGAATTCTCGCAACAACGATCTTAGCCTCTGAAATGATATCATCCACATAGAGGTCAACTGACATATTGTGTGACAATTGCATCAAGTTAGCCAAACGAAGGTCAGGGTAGCTATCCCCAATAACCTGCCTTGCTTGAACAAGACTGGCGAGCTCTGTATCCGCTGCAGAAACGATGACAATATCACCCGGGGTTTGCCCCAGATCTATGGCTTCAGAACCATCGGCGATAGCACCCGGCTGGGCTTGTAACAGATGCATAAGGTCGTTCTCTTAAATTTTGGTTTTATGCGGATACTTTTTAGGCCGATAGCTTTATGCCACCGGCCTAATTTTCAAATACTTCAGGCAGTAATCGCGGCACGAATAGCAGCTTCATCCATATCGTGATCACCAATAACAACAAGGCGCGTTTTGCGTTCTGCCGTTTCAGACCATTCCTGATCGTAATAATGCTGGAAGCGACTGCCGACACCTTGAATTACCAGACGCATATCTTTTCCTGCTACGGCTCCAAAGCCCTTAACCCGAAGAATATCGTGCTCGGCAATAATCGGCAGAAGCTTTTCGACCAATGCATCCGGGTCAGATATTTCACCAAGATCCACCTCGAAACTCTCGAAATCATCATGGTCGTGTTCATGCCCATCGTCATGATGAGAGTGACGGGAGTCCAAATCATCTTCTGCCGCAGATTCCAACCCGAGAAGGACAGAAGCACTGATCTCACCGTGGGATATTTTCACAATTTTGACCTGAGGACGGATCTCTTTGCGAATTGCGGCCAGAATGGTATCCATGTCACCTTCTTCCAGAAGGTCGGTTTTGTTGACAACAACCATATCGGCACAAGCAAGCTGCTCTTCAAAAAGCTCTTCTAACGGGCTTTCATGATCAAGGTTTTCATCGGCCAGGCGATGTTGCTCAATTATCTCAGGATTGGTTGCAAAGAGACCATCAGCAACAGCGCGACCATCAACCAGCGTGATAACACCATCAACCGTTACCCGAGTCCGGATCTCAGGCCAGTTAAACGCTTTCACAAGCGGCTTTGGCAGAGCCAGACCAGAGGTCTCGATAATGATGTGGTCTGGCGGGGTTTCACGGTTCAACAGCTTTTCGATAGCCGGCACAAAATCATCGGCAACAGTACAGCAGATACAGCCGTTCGCCAGTTCCAGAACATCGTCATCATCACAACCTTCGATGCCACAGCCTTTAACAATATCGCTATCAACACCAAGAT
>MABB01000034.1:1776-5835 GCA_002162915.1 Rhodospirillales bacterium 47_12_T64 | reverse complement strand
GCAGGCCGCTTTCCAAATTCCAGAAACAGAAATGATCCTCGGCGGAGAAACCTATCTGCTTCACGCCGAACCCATTAAATCAAAGGACAAGTCTGATCAGGAGATATCCGGGAGCGTTCTCATTTTCCAAAAGCCTGCGCGTCTGGGCCGCGCCTTGAGCGCAATTGACACCCGGCAGGCAACAAAAGACTTCGGAGCTATTCTCGGCGAAACCGAGATCATGAAACACATCAAGAGAAAGGCCCAGCGGTTATCAAAGGTTGATGCTTCCTTGTTGATCCTTGGGGAAACCGGAACGGGTAAGGAACTGTTTGCACGCGCCTGCCACGAAACAAGCAATCGAAACAAAAACCCCTTTCTTGCTCTCAACTGTGCCGCCCTCCCGGAAAATTTGGCCGAAAGCGAATTGTTTGGTTACGCTCCGGGTGCTTTTACTTCCGCTGCCAAGGGCGGAAAACCCGGCTTGTTGGAACTGGCAGATACAGGCACAGTTTTCCTTGATGAAATTGGCGAGCTATCCCCTTACCTGCAAGCCAAACTCCTAAGATTCCTGCAAGATGGCAGTTTCAGACGAGTTGGAGGGACAAAAGAACTCAAGGTCGATGTCCGGACCATCAGCGCGACCAATCGCAATCTGGAGAAAATGATATCGGCCAGTGATTTTCGCGAGGATCTCTTTTACCGTCTCAATGTTCTGTCCATCACACTCCCCCCTTTGCGCAACAGAACTGAAGATATCCCCCTGCTTGCCAAGCACTTCATAAACCGCGCCGCCCGACAAATTGGTTGCCAACCCCCCAATATTTCAAGCGAACTATTTGACCTCCTGAACAGTCATCCATGGCCGGGAAATATACGGCAGATGGAAAACTTGTTGTTCCGGGCTGTATCCCTCTGTGAGAACGGAAGCTTATCCCCTCAGGATTTAGAGCTACAATCCCATGACCTGGAGTTACAAGAGAGAGAGCGATCAGACTCACCCACAGCATTTCATTCCTCTTCTAAAAGCGAAATACCGCGAATTGGTTCCAGTTACAAAGACGCTCTCGAGGACTTTGAGAAGAGGCTTTTCACAGAACTCTACCCTTTGTATCCAAGCAGTCGTAAATTGGCGCAAGCCCTTAAAGTGTCGCACACGACAGTGGCGGATAAACTGAGAAAATACGGCATCAAACATCCACAATAGAGGAAAATGCCTAATCAGATATCACTCCGCTGCAGCACTGGAAGGATGAATTATTACATCCGCCAACTTGCCTGTAAGTTCCACCATGTGGGCAAACTCACAACTAAATGTGCCAATACCCTGAGTTTGAGATCGCAGTTCAATAATCAGATCCCCCATCTCTGCTTGAGGGAGAAGTGCTGTAATCTCATCCCATCCTCTCCAGCCTTCCTTGGCATCAAAGCCCAATATCTGCCCCCGTCTGCGCGCAATCAATGCCTGTCCGTTGGAAGTAAAAGGACTTGGTATAGAAATCTTTAACTCATAAATTGGTTCTAACAGCACTGGATGACAGGAAGACAAGCCTTCCTTCATCGCCATAACTCCCGCCTTCCTAAAGGCCAAATCAGAACTATCAACGGCGTGATGCTGACCATCTAGAAGCGTTACAGCAACATCAACAACCTGAAAGCCGAGAGGCCCCGAAAGCATGTATTCTTTTACGCCCGCATGAACCGCAGGAATGTATTTCTTGGGAACAGAACCACCGGTTACTGCGCTCTCAAAAGAAAATCCGCTACCACGAGGCAGAGGCTGTATTTTCAAATGAACATCGCCAAACTCTCCATGACCACCACTTTGTTTTTTATGGCGCGCATGTGCAACCGTCCCCTTTGAAACAGATTCCTTATAAGCAACTTTGGGACTGCGTGCCTTAACGGGAACATTGTACTGGCGTTCCAGCTTACTGAGCGCCACTTTGAGATGGATCTCTCCCTGACCCCATAACAAGAGTTCATGAGTGTCCGGGTTGCTTTTGTAACAAAGCGATTGATCTTCTTCTGTTAACCGGGCAAGTCCCGTAGATAACTTGACTTCATCTTCATGCCTGAGAGTTTCGATCGCGAGAGCATATACAGGAAGCTGTGCTTTGGGAGAGAAAAGCTGATCCTTCAGCAATCCATCCTGATTTAAAATTTGTCCTGAATGTATGCCCTCCATACGCCCCAACGCAGCAATATCTCCTGCACGGACCTCGCTCACCTTTTCATACTTTTGCCCAAAAATATAATTGAGGCCACTGACCCTATGTGCCCCCAAATGACCTCCGTCATTAATTTTCCCGTGCCAAACTCTAGCAAGAGAGAGTTTTCCCACATGGGGAACAAACTGGGTTTTAAATACCTGTGCAAGAAACTTGTCATCTGGAAGCGCAAGACGCTGACGCGTTGTTTCAGGTTGAGGACAATCATGGCGCAAGGCTTTCCACAGTCGTTTGATACCATACCCGTGTTCAGCTCCACCAATCATTACGGGAACCACGAGATCATCCCCGAAGTCCTTTGATACCTGCTGGTAGATTTCTTCAGATGAAGGCTCTTCATCTTCCAGAAGTTGTTCCAATAGTACGTCATCAAAATCGGCTAACCCTTCTAACAATTCCTGTCTGGCTTCCGTTTCACGCTGCCTGATTGTTTCAGGCACCCCGATGACATTGGAACCTTCTTCGCCATAGCGATAAGCTTTTTCTGAAATCAGATCCACGTAACCATTTATCTTACCCTCTTCCCGCAGGGGAACCTGGCGAAGAATAAGAGGGCGTTCAGATACGTCCTGCAATGCGTCCAACACTTCAGAAATCCGGTGTGTGGATGTCTCAATTTTATTAATAAAAATCAGATGTGGAATATTATTGTCATCTAAAAAATGGAGTAACGGTGCCAAGGCTAAAGCTTTGTCCGGGTTGGGTTCGCAAACAACAACAGCCATATCCGACACCGAAAGCGCAGCTTGGGTATCGTGATGAAACTCAACAGAGCCTGGGCAATCCAATAGCGTCCACGTATCATCCAGATATTCAGTACGTGCGAGAGACAACTCGACAGACATATGCCGATCACGGGCTTCTGGCGACGTGTCGCCAACAGTATTTTTTTCCTTGATAGAACCACGCCGTTTGATTTTTCCAGACGTGTGGAGCAAGGCTTCCATCACAGATGTTTTACCACTGAGATATGGGCCAACTATGGCGGCACTACGGGCCGCCGCGGATACAGATCCGGGCATAACGACCTCCTTTGTTGATAATGGCCGTCCACCCCTGATCCAGGGGCGGTCCCCCCTGTTTGGTATGTAGCTTCTATGCTTTCATAACGTAGGCAAGCAAAGCAACTAAAAAGTAAATTTTCACCTGGGGTCAGGACCCTGATCACGAGGGTTTTATAATCCCGCTTCGAGCCCGGCTTGATTATTAAATCGCCACCCGTCATCATTCTGGTTATCATCTCTCCCGTTCTCCTCACACTCGTACCAGTCAGACAGGCCCCTAGCGTTATTGCGCGTTTACCTTCGTATCGTATTTGATCTTTTATTTTTGGAACTCTCTCATGGAAAAGCTGCGCCTCATAATTGGTAACAAAAACTATTCTTCCTGGTCTCTGCGCCCCTGGATTGCCATGAAAATGGCTGGGCTCAAGTTTGAAGAGACGGTCATCCCTCTTTATGAGGAGAACTCGAAAGAGAAACTACTCGTAGTATCTCCAGTGGGAACAGTCCCGGTCCTTAAGGACGAAGATTTAACGATTAGTGATTCCCTCGCGATCCTTGAATATCTTGCGGATAAATATCCCCAATCACATCTTCTACCAGACACCCTTCAAGACAGAGCAAAACTCCGTTCTGTGTGCAGCGAGATGCACTCTGGTTTTTTTCCTTTGCGGGGTGCAATGCCCATGAACACCAAAAAGACGATCTCACTAAATTTATCAGATGACGTTGTCGCCAATGTAAACAGAGTAAAGGCGATCTGGCTTGATTGCAGAGGGACCTACGCAAGCAAGGGCCCCTTCCTTTTTGGTCATTTCACAATCGCTGATGCCATGTTTGCACCAGTC
>MABB01000034.1:0-1746 GCA_002162915.1 Rhodospirillales bacterium 47_12_T64 | reverse complement strand
CTCGATCCCGTTTGTGCAGAATACTGCCAAATAATACTGGATCTGCCAGCTATGAAACTCTGGTACGCTGATGCAGCAAAAGAAACCTGGGTCATTCAACAGTCTGAAATTGGCTAACTACTAAATTTAGCTCCACCAAAAAGGAAAAAGGCTGCCCAACTGAGCAGCCTTTTCAACTATACGAAGATCGATCCAAGCAGGATAACTAATCTCTCTTAGAGGTCCTTTTGAGGCTGCATATCGGATGCGTTGATACCAGCCACTTCAACAGGCTTTGTCATCGCATCACGGCGGAAAGGCTCGCCGAGCTCCTGATTGAGAATAACTTCGATAAAGGTGGTTACACCATCTTTTTGAGCTGCAGTTGCTTCTCTCAAAGTTGCTGTAAGCTCTGCCTGGGATTTAACCGTAACACCTTTGAGGCCACAACCTTCGGCAACTTTTGCATAACTCAAATGCGGGTCCAGTTCTGTACCGACAAAGTTGTTATCGTACCAAAGAGTGGTATTGCGTTTTTCCGCACCCCACTGATAGTTACGGAAAATGACCATGGTAATCGCCGGCCATTCGTCACGGCCAACAGAAGTCATTTCGTTCATGCTGATACCAAAGGCACCATCACCAGCAAAACCGACCACAGGAACATCGGGGCAGCCGATCTTCGCACCGATAATTGAGGGGAAGCCATAACCACAAGGACCAAACAGACCCGGAGCCAGATATTTGCGCCCCTGCTCAAAGGTTGGATAGGCATTACCGATTGCACAGTTGTTGCCGATATCACTGGAGATAATCGCATTCTGAGGCAGGCCTTCCTGAATAGCACGCCAAGCCATACGCGGTGACATGCGATCGGCATCACGGGTACGGGAATCAGCATTCCAACTTGTTCCGGGATCATCATCTTCGTGATCCATGCTGCTGAGGGTCTGGAGCCAGGAAGATTTTGTGTGGTGGATAAGAGCTTTACGCTCTTCACGGCCCTGATCACCAGCCGTCGGGCTAAGTTGTGAGAGGATCTGTTGAGCAACTTGCTTCGCATCCCCACAAATACCAACGCTTACTTTTTTGGTGAGGCCAATACGATCAGCATTGATATCAACCTGAATGATACTTGCCTCTTTCGGCCAATAATCAATACCGTAACCCGGAAGAGTTGAGAACGGGTTGAGCCTTGTACCAAGAGCCAAAACAACATCAGCCTGCGCAATCAACTCCATCGCAGCTTTAGAACCATTGTATCCCAGAGGACCAGCCGCAAGAGGATGGCTGCCCGGGAAACTGTCGTTGTGCTGATAACCATTGGCGACAGCTGCATCAAGACGCTCAGCCAGAGCCTGACAATCGGGAATAGCACTGCCAATAACAACACCGGCACCAGATAGAATTACCGGGAATTTTGCTTCAGAGAGAAGCTGTGCCGCCTTTGAGATTGCATCTGCACCACCAGAAGGCAGTTCGATGTTCACACGTTGTGGTAGCTCGATATCGATAACCTGTGTCCACATATCACGAGGTACGTTGATCTGTGCAGGGGCTGAGCCGCGGATCGCTTTTTGGATAACCCGGTTAAGGACTTCTGCCATACGGGATGGATCACGTACTTCTTCCTGATAGCAAACCATGTCCTTGAACAAGGCCATTTGCTCAACTTCCTGGAAACCACCTTGGCCGATTGTTTTATTTGCGGCCTGAGGCGTAACCAAAAGCATCGGCGTATGGTTCCAGTAAGCCGTTTTTACAGGC
>MABB01000014.1 GCA_002162915.1 Rhodospirillales bacterium 47_12_T64 | reverse complement strand
AAATGGGAGCCTCAAAAGTGCTGAAGATCGGCTAAAAAAGGTCAACTTGGCGTATAGTCTTCTTAAAAACAGCATTTTTGTAAAAGAAACACTTCAAGAAACAGAACTAACGTCATAGTGTAGCACCAAGAAAATAACCACACCCAAACAGCAGTACGGATGCGACGATGTCCTCTAAAGTAATTGGCCACGGTGAAATGATCATGGGTGGCCCAGACACAACGATTTCAGCACGAGAAGTTTTTGGTATCGATAGTGACATGCAGGTTCCTGCATTCAGCACCGGAAACGAGTATGTCCCTGAAATTGATCCAACCTATCAATTCGATATGGACACGACACTGGCGCTGCTCGCTGGTTTTGCATTCAATCGACGGGTCATGATCCAGGGTTACCACGGCACAGGGAAGTCAACCCATATTGAACAGGTTGCAGCACGCCTTAACTGGGCTTGTGTTCGCGTCAACCTGGACAGCCATATCAGCCGTATCGATTTGGTTGGTAAAGACGCCATTGTCTTAAAAGAAGGCAAGCAGGTAACAGAGTTCCGCGAAGGTTTAATGCCTTGGGCACTACAGCGCCCTGTCGCTCTGGTCTTTGATGAATACGATGCTGGCCGTCCTGACGTCATGTTCGTCATCCAACGTATTCTTGAAGTCGAAGGTCGTCTTACCCTGCTCGATCAGAACAGAGTGATCACACCACACTCTTCCTTCAGACTTTTTTCAACAGCCAACACAGTTGGCCTGGGTGATACAACAGGTCTCTATCACGGAACACAGCAGTTGAACCAGGGACAGTTGGATCGCTGGAACATTGTTGCGACCTTGAACTATCTGCCTCATCAGGACGAAATGAATATCGTTCTGGCAAAGCATCCTGAATACGACAACGCAGAAGATCGCGATCTGATTGCCAACATGGTCTCGCTTGCTGATCTAACCCGCAGTGGATTTGTCAATGGGGATATCTCGACCTTGATGAGCCCGCGTACCGTTCTTTCCTGGGCAGAAAACGCCAAGATTTTTGACAACATCGACTTTGCTTTCCGGCTCACATTCTTGAACAAGTGTGATGAAATGGAACGCCCGCTTGTTGCCGAATATTTCCAACGATGTTTTGGACGAGAGCTCTTAGAAGGTTCAGCAAAGCCTACGGCTTAATTTGATTTAAGCCAGAATACGGTAAGTAATCAGAATACGGTAAGTAACGAGTATGAGTAAGGCTGAAACACCACTAGAGCAGTTTAAAAGGGCGACCTCTTCGACTGCCAGGGCAATGGCAAAAAACAGTGAGTTGAGCGTTGTTTTCTCGACCAATGGTCGGGGACTGATCGGTGACGAGCTGCGGCTGCCAACACCCGCAAAGAATCTTCCGGCTGCGGATGTACAACGCATTCGCGGACAGAGTGATTCCACAGCCTTACGACTTCGTTATCATGACGCCAAGTCCCATCAAAAATTAAAACCGCTCGATACCCAGGCTGCAGCGATTTTTGATTCAGTTGAACAAGCTCGTTGTGAAGCTCTTGGCATGCGCCGTATGGAAGGGGTCGCCCAAAACCTCGAAGCCATACACGAAGAGAGCTTTGTCCAAATGGGCTACAATAATGCTGTTACTTCCGACGACGTTCCTCTCAGCGAAGCAATGGCTGTGCTTGCAAGAGAAGCCTTGACCGGCAGAGTAGCAGACAAGACGGCCTCTAAGATCTCTCAAATCTGGCGACCAAACTTAAGTCCGGAGATTTTTGAAACCCTGAACAGCCTCGGAGAGCATATATCTGATCAAGCTCAGTTTGCCCGGACTCTACAAAATCTTCTTGGCCAACTGGATTTTGAGGTTGAGGATAACGACGAAGCCGAAGCGGATGAGCAAGAAGATCAGGATCAACAGGATGAAAATTCTGATGATCAGGACCAGCAGCAAACTTCTGAGAAATCAGCCCCTATGGAAGCCGAGAGTGGCGACCAGGGCGATGCGGAAGGCGCACCGGATGATGGTGGCGACAGCGAAGGTCAACAGATGGACGGTCAAGGGCAGGACTCTGCCGGATCTCCTGATCAGTCACCGGAGCTTGATCCCAATCATAACTTTAATGCCGTTCATGGCTATAAAACGTTCACCACTCAATTTGATGAGACCATTGAAGCTCAGGATCTTTGCGAAGATGAAGAGCTAACGCGTTTGCGTGAGCTTCTCGACAAACAATTATCTCATCTACAAGGTGTCATATCCAAGCTTGCCAACAGATTACAACGCCGACTGATGGCCCAACAAACCAGAAACTGGGAGTTCAACCTGGAAGAAGGTTTGCTGGACACGGCACGGCTTACTCGTGTTGTAACCAATCCGCTGCATTCCCTCAGCTTCAAGCAGGAAAGCGAGACGGATTTTAAAGACACGGTCGTCTCTCTTCTCATTGATAATTCCGGCTCTATGCGCGGGCGTCCGATTACCATCGCAGCGATGAGTGCAGATATTCTAGCGCGGACACTGGAACGTTGCGGGGTCAAAGTTGAAATTCTCGGCTTCACGACAAAAATGTGGAAGGGCGGTCAATCCCGAGAGAAATGGATTGAACAAGGTAAACCTGTAAATCCAGGCCGCCTCAATGATTTACGCCATATTATCTATAAAAAAGCCGATGCCCCTATGCGCCGATCTCGGAAAAATCTCGGGCTCATGCTACGCGAGGGCATCCTTAAAGAAAATATTGATGGCGAAGCTTTGCTGTGGGCGAACAATCGCTTGATGGCCAGAACCGAACATCGCCGCATTATGATGGTTATATCCGATGGCGCCCCAGTTGATGATTCAACACTTTCAGTGAACAGTGGCAACTATCTGGAAAATCATCTCCGTGATGCTATCGAACACATCGAAAAGCGTTCTCCCGTAGAATTACTTGCTATTGGTATCGGCCATGATGTTACTCGTTATTACAAACGCGCGGTAACGATCAGCGATGCTGAACAACTCGGCGGCATTATGATGGAAAAACTCGCCGAACTTTTTGCTGAAACTCCACGCGGTAGAGATGGTCAACAAGAAACAATAGGCCGACGCAAGCATTAGCGCTCAATGGGCCCTCTCGCGATAAGGATATGGCGAGAGGGCTGTTAAAGTTCGCAAAATTCAACCACCAGCAGTATTCCATCACCTCACAATTCAGTTACTAGGAATCATTCGCATAAGCCTTGACATGGATCAATCATTCGCATATTTGTTGCGAATGATTTTCAATATCGGCTAAGAGTTATGATATCAAATTCCCGCCCGGACCAGGAAGGTCAGGACACTCAAAATCAGATGCCACGTATTTCTGCAAAAGTGCTTATGCAAAACACGCGTGAAATTGTGATTGAATACCAGGGTAATGACTACCGTTTACGAATTACCTCTAACGATAAGCTGATACTCACTAAATAAACTAAGCCTCCCTCCTCGCAGGAAGGCATAGCCAGCCAGCTCGCCACCCGCATTACAGCGCCTTAGCCAGCCAGCCAGCAATGTTAAATTCAACATTCACAGGTTTGGCTCAAAGACAAGGCGCATGGCTCATGCAATACAACACACTTAGACACCTCCTGCTCGCCGGAGCGGCTATATCGCTCACAGCAACGTCACTACAGGCACAGGAAGTTACTGCTCCCGAAACGTCAAATAGCGAAAATGCTGGTGCAGAGACGAAAGCACCTGTTTTCCATTTTGATACTATTTCTGTCACGGCATCACACGATGAAAAGCTGGCAATTGATGCTCCAGCCTCAATATCAATTGTTACCGAAGGAGAAATAGAGCGCCGTCAGGCTGAAACAGTACACGACTTACTCAAAGACCTCCCGGGTGTCGAGTTGTCAGGCGGCACAAGAAACACTGTACAGACCCCATCCATCCGCGGCCTGGGTGGGCAGCGGGTTGTCACCAGAATTGATGGCGCACGGCAAAACTTCAACATTGCCCATAGAGGCGGGTTGTTTATTGACCCTGCTATATTGAAGCAGGTTGAAGTTCTGCGCGGACCATCATCAACGATCCATGGCACAGGGGCTCTTGGCGGGGTTATTGCCTTTGAAACAAAAGATGCCGATGACTTCCTCGAAGATGGTGAAAAGTACGGTGCGAAAATTACAACCGGCTTTGGAACGGTCAACGGCGCTGTGCACGGGAACGTCACCGGGTATGCCCGGCCTTTGGAAAACATTGACCTGCTCGCAAGCGTTACTCGGAAAAAATCGGATGATTACGATGCGGGTGACGGAAAAAAACGTGCTTATACAGATGACAACTTTGTATCAGCTCTCATAAAGGCCGGGATTGATATCAATGACTTTCACAGCCTCGGCCTGTCATACCGTGCCTACAATGATGATCACAACCTTCCCACCACACCTGATGGTCTCAGTACGAGCGATATTGTAGAGCGCGAGAGCAAGGAAAACAGTTTCGTTCTCGATTACAATTACGAAAATCCAGAAGACAACTGGTTTGATGCTTCGGTCAAGGCCTACTATGACAACACGGATCTCGATGAAGTCAGAATTTCGGATGGACGCCATCAAGAGCGCAACCTCCAAACTCTCGGTCTGGAAGCTTATAATACTTCCCGATTTGAACTGCATGATAATGCAAAATTAGCTTTAACTCTTGGGGGGGAAATCTTCAAGGATACGCAAGAAGGGGAAGAGGACGGCGCACCAATCGGAGGCTATCCCGATGCTGAGCGGGATATCTACGGAGTCTATGTCGACAATACCCTGACACTCTTCGATGATCTTGAGCTTACAGCGGGTCTCCGGTTTGATTCCTACACCCTCGATGCTGATGGTGAAGAAGAATCAGATGAAACTGCCGTTTCTCCAAGATTTGCGGCTAGTTATCGTGTCCTCCCATTTTTCCAGCCCTATGTAAGCTATGCCGAAGCTTTCAGAGCCCCATCCCTGGCAGAAGCCTACGCATCTGGCCTTCACTTTCCTTCCCCTCCTTTTTCTGGTCTCCCTGATAACTTTTTTGTAGCAAATCCCAACCTTAAACCAGAAACTGCCAAAACCTGGGAAATAGGAGCCAACCTTAAACATGATGGGCTGTTCACCAGTGATGATGCCATTCGGGCCAAAGTTGCTTACTTTCGAAACAATGTCGATGATTTCATAGAACTTGATGTTGATGTTACAGCTGGTACGACCACGAGCAGCAATGTCACCAAGGCTCGTATTCAGGGTTTTGAAGCCGAGGTGCACTACGACAGTAGTACTATTTTTGGCTCTGTAACAGCCGCCCATATTCGTGGCAAAAATACAGAAACAAATGAACCACTTGATGGCATTCCTGCTGACAAAGCCTCACTTTCACTTGGATATCACTTTACAGACATCGGCCTGGATGTTGGTGGTCGAGGCATTGTTGCCCGTGATCAGGAGCGTGTTTCCGATGGCGATGACGAGATCGATGGCTACGCGACTTTCGACATTTTCAGTTCCTGGAATGCAGATGACTATGTACCTGGGCTAAAGATCAACGCGGGGATCGATAACATTCTGGACACAAATTATCGACGCGGTGCCGCCGTTCTTGACGAACCCGGTCGAAACTTCAAAGTCACAGCCAGTTTGAAGTTTTAGGGTAAAACCATGCAGGGGTTAGCAGCGATCAGATGGTCAGGTAGCATTTTAACAGCTACTGCGTTACACGTAGCTTGCTGGTTTTGGGCTGACCAGATCCTACCCCCTGACATGGCGATATCTCCAGCATCTCACCGTTTGTCGGTCTCTTTTGCGACAAATACTTCTCAACAAAAAGAGGTCAGCAATACTCCAGCAGCCCTGGCTGAAGAAACACCCTCT
>MABB01000068.1 GCA_002162915.1 Rhodospirillales bacterium 47_12_T64 | reverse complement strand
CAAGGCCGCGTTTTTCTAATGCGAGAAGTTCCTGAGCGATAAACGTTTCTGACAGGCGTGGATAGCCCTTTAAAATAACGGTGACTTTTTTACTCATACCGTTTGATATTATATCCATTGTTGTCAGTGGTTACTTTCAAATTTTTGAGATAAGCACTTGATAATATTTAACTGTCTGCCGAATTTTTTAGAATTTAAAGTTAGGAGCCGATCTTTTTATCCATTTGCGGGTTTGTGACCTCCTCAAGATTGGCAAGATTTTGCTTGGCCTTGAAACAATTGTTCGCAAGCTTGATGACATTATCCTGACCATCAAGTAATCCAGGTACGACAACATTAGATGGCAGGCTTTGTTGAGGCAGATTTCGCAAAGCAGTTGCCATTACGAGAGGATCTCGCTCACGAGTATTCTCCAACATCGTCAAAAGACCAAGTTCCTGAGCGCGACTGGCACGGATATACTGTTCCATCCGGGGAACGGTTCTTGGTATGATCAAAGCTCTCTTGTCATACGAGAGGATTTCGCAGAACGTGTTGTAACCTCCCATACCGACGATACCGATTGCTCGATCGACGAGACTTTCAAATTGAGCGTTGAAGGTGATGGCTTCTACATTATTCAGTTTGCTGGCACGTATCTGGAAGTCGTGCTGCAATTCGCTGTTCATAAAGGGACCGAGCGCGATGAGCGCAGGATAGGGAAGGTCCGGGTCATTTTCATAGGCGGAAATCACCCAGTCGATAATCTCTTCACCATCTCCACCGCCGCCAACTGTAACAAGAAGATAAGGCGTATTTTCATCGATTTTTTCGAGGACCGGCATGGGGACGTCTTCAGCACCGGTTCTTTGTAGATAACCAGTGTAAGTCATCTTTCTGTGAACGGATGGTGGAAGCTCTATTCCCTCCAAGGGGTCACATATCTGGGGTAATCCGTATACCCAGATGTCGTCGTAATATTCAGATAAAGCGGGGACAGTATTTTTGCGTTCCCACTCTATCGAGAGCAGATCGGGGTCATCCATGACATCGCGTAAACCCAGAACACAGGGTGTGCCGCGGCTTTTAAGAAGCCGGAGAGTATCTTCGACTTCTCCTCGAAGACCCAAAGGTTCTTTATCAACAATAAAGAGATCGGGATCGTAAAACTCGGCAGTGTGCATAATGATAGATGATCGAATTGCCAGTGTCTGTTCAATATCTATATGCAAATTGAGAGAAGTATAATCACCGTTTCTAAGCTTGATGACACCTGGAATTCTGACAAAATCGACCCGGGCTTTAAACCCGAAGGAACCTATGATTGGAGATCCAGATAGGATTAACACGGAAAGGTGTTTGTTTTCCTGAACAAGAGTGTGCGCAATTTCACGGCACCGACGTAAATGACCCAGGCCAAAGCTGTCGTGACTATAGATCAAAACGCGCATGCCTTTGTGCTCTAGGCTGTCAGTTATATGATCGCGGTCTTGTGTAATTGGTCTACTCCCCCTCGGTAATCGAGGCGACTATGCCACATTTCATTCCGTGGACCCAAGAAAGAATGTGCTGTTATTGAAATTTCAGTACCGATTTTAGGAATTGAAACATCCCGCGCAGGTCCGAAGTGCGCCCTCTAAGCTTAAATTTTTTGCTTAGAGTGAAAAATATTGGGCCACTTTAACTGTTTTACCGATCCTTAATTTAGCACAACCCTGGAAATGAGACATACACAAGGGATGACAAAGAGTTTACTACCCTTGAGATCAGGGCTTTAAAGTTATCTCTGTAGTCGCTTTCATTAGGCCTTAGCACTAATTCTGATATTTTTATTCTTTGTGCTGAACAATAGTCTTGATACTGTTCTCATCTAAACTTATCTGCCTAACAAATAAGGGCGACAGTGGGGGATTTGAAGTCGTAATGGAGCCGCAACTCTTTAAGTACATATGGAAGCACAGTAAGAAAGATCAGGTGAAAATCCTCTTTCTGGTTCTGGCATCCATGCCGTTCTATTTCCTTTCTCTGGATTTGCCAAAGAGCATTATCAACAAAGCTGTCAATTCCGAGAATTTTGCCACTCTTGAATCGACGATCCCCTTTATGCGGTTTGAGCTACCTTATGGGGAAGAAATTTTTGGTGAGGCGGTTGTTCTCTTAGAGGGCCTCGATTTAACTCAATTATCTCTTTTACTGGCTTTCTGTCTCTCCTTTCTTGGTCTCGTACTCGTTAACGGTTTTTTCAAGTTTATAATCAACACCTTGAAGGGACGGCTTGGCGAAAGGATGCTGCGTCGACTTAGGTATCAATTGACCGATCGGATTCTGCGGTTCCCCGTTCTTCATACTCGCCGGATAAAGCAGGCCGAAATCGCGACCATGATCAAAGATGAAGTCGAACCTCTGGGCGGTTTTATCGGGGATGCTATTATTACCCCAGTTTTCCTCGGTAGTCAGGCTTTGACAGCCATGATTTTCATCATGGTTCAGAATTTTTGGCTGGGTCTTGTGGCTATGAGTATCGTGCTTGTACAGGCCTTTGTGATACCTAAGTTACGTAAGCGGATTCTTACGCTTGGACGGCAACGACAGATAACCGCGCGTGCTCTGGCTGGACGGGTAAGTGAGCTTGTAGAGGGTGCGGTAGAAATCCAGGCACACGATACAACTAATTTTGAGCGTGCTGAAATCTCCAGTCGTTTAGGTAAGATATTCAAAATTCGCTATGAAATTTACCAAAGAAAATTCTTTGTTAAATTTCTGAATAATCTTTTGGCTCAGATAACCCCGTTCATTTTTTATCTCGGTGGTGGTTACCTCGTGATTACGGGGCAGTTTGAAATTGGTACACTGGTTGCGGTTTTGGCAGCGTACAAAGATCTTCCTCCACCCGTTAAAGACTTGATTAACTGGGATCAGCAACGAAATGACGTCCAAATCAAGTACGAGCAGGTGGTCGAGCAGTTCCAGCCAGCCGGGATGATCGACGCTGATCTACAGCTTGTTGAAGAGGGCAATAACACAGTACTTAGTGGTGATGTTATCGCCAGTAGTCTGACGCTTATTGATGAGAGCGAAAACAAGCTTCTTGACGGGGTTAGCTTTTCCTTTGGTGTGCATCAAAGTGTTGCAATTGTTGGCAATGCAAGTAGCGGAAAAGAATATTTGGGGTTGGTACTCGCCAATCTGGTGAAATCTACCAATGGTTCTGTGAAAATCGGAGATCGCTCTCTTGATCAGCTGCCTTCAGCAATTACCGGACGGCGCCTTTCCTATGTTGGCCAGGATGCTTATTTATTTCCCCTGTCAGTGATGGATAATATTTTTTACGGCCTCCGCAACTGGATGATCAGTGATTCTTCTTATGAGCCAGGCACAGAGGCAGAGGCTGCGCGTGACACGGCAGAGGCTGTGCGGACTGGAAATACGGTTTTAAACCCGAAGGGGGACTGGATCGATTACAAGAGCGCCGGCATTGAAGAGCCGGTACAACTGGTTCCGCGCGTAACAGAGATTCTGAGAAGGGTTGATTTTGAAGAGGACGTATATCGCTTTGGTCTAAGCGGTATTGTCGATAGTGAAAACCGACCTGACATTGCGGAATCGATCCTTGGTGCACGTGTTGCACTGAAGGAACATTTAAAAAGTATTGGCGCAGAAGATCTCGTTATCGCTTTTGACCCCGAGAGCTATAACAACAATGCGACTTTGAGAGAGAACCTTCTTTTTGGCACGCCACGCAAAAGTGATTATTCAGGCGATAGCCTCCTGAGTATGACTATCTTGCGAGAGGCCGTGTCTGAGGCTGGTTTGCGAGAACCAATTTATCATATGGGTCTGTCTATTGCCCGCACTATGGTCGAACTCTTTACAGGGCTCCCGCCGACCCATCCTTTCTTTGAACAATTTAGCTTTATTTCGTCAGATGATCTGTCTGACTTTGATATGATTGTAAAACGAGCTGATAAGAGCAGCCTGGCGGATATTTCTGAATCGGATCGCGATGCATTGATGCATTTGCCTTTTGATTACGTAGAAGCACGGCATCGTCTTGGACTGGTGACAGAGGACGTCGAAGCCAAAATACTTGTTGCCCGTAAGCTGCTTGCTGAAAAATTGGAAGAAAGAGATCCTGAAGCCGTAGAGTTTTATGATCCTGAGAACTTTAACTCTGCAGCCAGTTTACAAGATAATATTCTGTTTGGGCGGTTGGCTTACGGGCGTGCCGAGGCTGGTGAGACAATCGGGCGTGTGATGACAGAGCTTCTGGATGATTTGGGGCTTCGTTCGGATGTTATTGAAGTCGGCCTGAGTTATAATGTCGGGGTTGGTGGCAATAGACTGAACACGGTTCAGAGGCAAAAACTCGCTCTGGCCAGATCTCTGATTAAGAATCCGGATTTGCTTATTGTGAATGAGGCAGCGGCGGTGATGGATTCTCAAAGCCAGAACAGGCTTGTTCCTTCTGTGATGGAAGCTCAGGGCTCACATGGTATTGTATGGACATTACAGCGCGCTGAACTGTCGCGACATTTTCAATATATAATTGTTATGCAAAATGGCAAAATCGTCGAAAGCGGTAGTTACAACGAGTTAAACGTAGATGGCAAAGTTCTCAAAAGCCTGATCGCTGCAGAATAAAGGGAAGTTAAATTAGATGTCGATTGAGCAGGAAGTCGAAGCTTTAAAGAATATACCTTTGTTTACCAATATTGAGCCCTCGCGCTTGAAATTGATGGCTTTTGCCAGTGAGCGAATGATCTTTAAAGCTGGGCAGGAGTTGTTCCACCAGGGCGATGCCGGGGATGCTGCTTATATTTTTATCGATGGGGAGGCTGATGTCATTGTTGATACTGACGATGGCCCACTGGTTGTGGCGACCTTTGGTAAAAATGAGTTTGTCGGGGAAATCGCTATTCTCTGTGATGTACCGCGTACGGCGACGATTACAGCCAAGTCGGAACTGGTCACCTTAAAAATAACCAAAGAACTTTTCTTTAATATGGTTATGGATTTCCCGGAAATGGGCGTGGAAGTCATGCGGGTTCTTGCCCATCGCATCGATAAAACGACCAGCCAACTGACTGAGGCTCGTAACGCACTCGCTGACAAAACATAAAGCCAAATTGTTTTAGAGAAGAGCTCCGGGACTTAAAGCTCCGGATCAGAGATTTAAGTCTACGATGTTTGGTACATGATCGGATGGTCTTTCCCAGCTGCGAGTGTCTTTGATCACTTCGAAGTTCTCCAGAGCTGACTTCAGACTTTCTGTTGCCAGAATGTGATCGAGACGCCATCCGTAATTTTTGGCGAAGGCGAGCTTATATCTATAGCCCCACCAAGAATATAAGGGCTGATCTTCGGGAACAAAGTGACGGCCAACGTCGGTAAGGCCCCCTGCTGCTTTCAAATTGGCGATTAATTCACACTCTAAAGGGGTGTGCCCAACTGACTTCTGGATTTTTTTGTGGTTCCATACATCATTTTCCAGAGGTGCAACATTGAGATCGCCGACAAGGATAACTTTTTTATCCTTTATCGCTGGATCGGACGCCCACTTTGTCATTTCTTTAAGGAACTGGAGTTTGTGAGCAAATTTATCATTCTGTTCCGGGTCCGGAACAGATCCACCTGAGGGAACATAAAAATTGTGAACTTGCAGTCCATTTTCCAGGGTGACTGATAAATGTCTACAGTCGTCTTTTTCACACCAGACTTGGCGATCATAAGAGACAACGTCTTTCTTGCACAGTATTGCAACGCCGTTGTAACTTTTTTGTCCATGGAAAAGAACTGCTTCGTACCCCATTGATTTAATATCATTTTCTGGAAATTCTGAATTTTGAACCTTTGTTTCCTGAAGGCATAGAACATCAGGATTGTAAGCGTCAGTGAAGTCTTTGAGATGACTTAA
Source organism: Rhodospirillales bacterium 47_12_T64 (assembly GCA_002162915.1). Lineage (GTDB taxonomy): Bacteria > Pseudomonadota > Alphaproteobacteria > Kiloniellales > Kiloniellaceae > Kiloniella. The sequence continues at coordinate 125 of MABB01000068.1, read as the reverse complement.
ACGTTGACGGACAGAGTTTACATTCCAGGTGGCAATACGTAGCGACATATATTTGTTCCATAATCGAAACGAAATCATTCCGTATTCGAAATAAATATTATTAATTGTTTCGGAAGGGTAATGAT
>MABB01000036.1 GCA_002162915.1 Rhodospirillales bacterium 47_12_T64 | reverse complement strand
GATGGGTTTACTGGCACCATTATCTTTGACCAATAAAAGGGTTTCTGAGACGTTATTACCAATGAAAGCCAGTACGGAATAGTCGTCTTCAACGTGTTTCAAGGTAGCTTTTGAGCGCATTTTATAAAGACTTAGGCGCCGTAGCAGGTCTTTGGCGCGATCTTTTTCACAATCAAGCAAAAATCCACCGTCAGGATTTTCTGCTATGAAAAATTCATGCAGAAATTTGCCTTGAGGTGTGAGGAGTGCAGACCAGACAGAGCTTTCAGAAGTGACCTTGGTGACATCCTGCGTTACGATACCTTGCAGGAAAGGGATGAGGTCTTCACCTTCAAGAGTAAGAACCGTGCGGTGCTCTAGCGGTATGACCCGTATATCACTCATTCTATTGTACCTGTATCAAATCTGAGTTGTTTCGTCGGAAAGCTACTCTGCTGAAGAGATATATAAGGCGTTACAACTGTTGATGAAAGAGGTAGCTTGGTATAAATCATCTGTTCCCTATTCAGCTCCCTCTTTAGCTCTCTCTTCTTGGGGGAAAGGAACGCGTTGAGAATACTCTTTATTACATCCAATCGTATCGGGGATGCCGTCTTGTCCAACGGTGTCTTGCAATCGATGCTGGAACAGTATCCAGGAGCCAAGGTCACCGTTGCATGTGGCGGTGTTTCTGCATCCCTGTATGAAGCTGTTCCCGGCTTGGAAGAAATCATCCCCATCCACAAACAAAAACATCATGCCCATTGGCTGAAGTTATGGGCACGCTGTTTTACATGGCGGTGGGATGCTGTGATAGACATGCGCGGAACTGGTATCAGTTATTTCCTTATGACGGGGCGACGGTTGATTGCCTCTTCCAAGGATAATAAAGCTCATAGAGTTGTTGAACTGTCCCGGATGCTGGATAGTGTTGAGCCGCCATCACCTGTGATTTGGACGGATGCACAGCATGAGAAAAAAGCCGCTGAATTGGTCCCGGACGGGAGTAAAGTTCTTGCGGTTGGGCCCGCTGCAAACTGGAGTGGCAAGCAATGGCCTGTCGAGCGATTTGTTGATCTTATCGAAAGGCTCACTTCAGAAAAGGGAATACTCCCTGAGGCACGCCTTGTCGTTTTGGCTGCGCCGCATGAACGCGCACAAATTCAATCGGTTCTCTCCTGTCTTCCCAAGAGCCATGTTATCGATTTAATCGGGCATGATCTGGTTACAGCCGGGGCCTGTTTGCAACGATGCGACTTGTTTATCGGCAATGATTCCGGCTTGATGCATTTGGCTGCGGCGGCAGGAGTGAAGACTCTTGGACTTTTCGGTCCCAGTCCGGAATGGCGTTATCACCCCTGGGGCGCAGACTGTGCCTGTATTCGAACGCCTGAGAGCTTTGCAGAAATCACGGAACATCCGGAATACGACCACAGACACGGGGTTGAAAGCTATATGAAAACCCTTGATGTCGAGACGGTTGCCACGGCCGCGCAGGAGCTTTACAACCGAGGAACAGAATAACCCGGATACTTACGTCTCCCGATACTTACGCCTATCATGTCGGGCCCAATCGATAATGCTATTTACAAGGTTTGAGAATGTCTCAAGAAGCGAAAACATTTCCCGATAATAAAGCGGGTGCCGAGAATCGTGTTCAGCTGTCAGCACTCCTCGTTATCCACAACGAGGAGAAGCGTATTCGAGACTGCCTTAAAGGCGTTAAATTCTGCGATGAGATCGTTGTAGTTCTTGATCGTTGTACGGATGGTTCCAAAGATATTGTTCTGGAATATACCGACCGCATTGTCGAAGGTGGTTGGCCAGTGGAGGGGGATCGGCGCAATGTTGGTAATGATGCCTGTCTGGGGACGTGGATATTGGAGATTGATGCTGATGAGCGCATTCCAGCTGAGCTTGCCGTTGAAATTCGCGAAACTGTAGAACGCGCTGATGCCGATTATTATCTGATCCCGGTTGATAATTATATCGGTGATAATCTTGTTCGCTATGGTTGGGGCGCGCAATTTGGAACGGCGTCTGTTTCACGTCTGTGCCGCAGGGGAATAAAGTCGTGGGGCTTGGAACGTGTGCATCCAAAATTACATTGGAAAGAGGGTGCAAAGCGAGGCGTAAAGCTCAATCATAGACTTGTGCATTATGTTGACGATAATATTTCTGACATGATCCGCCGTTTTGATTCCTATAGCACCGCGCGTGCAAAGGATCTGGTTGATAGTGGGGAGATCGGCACCATGCCTCATAACGTGAGGCGCATATTCAGTCGCTTCTGGCGTTGCTTTATTGGCCGTAAAGGCTATCGCGAAGGAGGATATGGTTTTCTGATCGCGACCTTTGCCGCCTTGTATCCTGTGGTCTCACATATCAAAGCGAAGTATGAGAGCGAACAGCTTAAATCCTGATTAAAAATTTACTGTTCGAGATCTCTTAACCCAGATTAATGGCTGGCAGGGCTGCTGTGACTTTTTCCAGGGAAAGGTCCTGCAGGTCATCTTCTTGGATAATTTGTACATCAGGCCCAATCGGCGAGATTTTATTGGGATCGGATGCGCTTGAAAAAAGGACGATAACCGAACAACCTGCTGCGGCTATAAGATGCATGGGGCCGGTGTCATTTCCGACCGCAAGCTGAGCGTTTCGTGCGATAACAGCTATTTGCTCTAGAGAAGTTTTACCGCAGAGATTTAAAGCTGCAGGACAGTTTGTTTTTATGCTGTCACATTCATCTCGCTCGGCCTCTGTCCCTATAATGATCGGTGTTATGCCAAGGTGGGTCAGGTGATCTGCCAGCCTTGAATACTCTTCTACTGGCCAGCGCTTTTCCGGGCGGTGCGGCGCGCCACCTGGGACCAGCATGGCGTAATTACGTGGCAGGTGCAGTTCTGACAAATCAGCGGTGATAAATGACAAGTCTGGTAATTTGATATTGGTAATACCCGCCGTCTCCAGTTGAGTTTTTTCCCGGACGGATATGTGATAAATACCATTTTCGGGTTTCTCGTAATAGTGTGAACACCCCCGTACATTACCGACCCATTCCGGTTTTTTTAAGGGGAAAAGCCTGTAATAAAGCTTTGTGCGCTCGTTGCGTTGCAGGTCGTAGACCCGATCAAACTTACGGGATTGCAAGTTTTTTCGAAGTTTGAGCAGGGCAGGGATTTCAAATATCTTTGGTCGTGTATCCAAAACAACAGAATTGAAACAACCACTTGCCTCTGCCAAACGGACATAAGGTTTGGTTGTGAGCAAGGTTATATCTGCATTTGGGTGGTGTGCACGAATGGCCTGAAAAGATCGAATGGAAAGAATGAAATCGCCAAAAGCAGAAAGCTTTATGACGAGGATACGCCGTGGATTACCTGCCTGATGAGCGTTGGGGACAACATCAGATTCGGGCCCGTGTAAAATCATGTCTGGATCTTCTGTCGTTATATCAGGGCGTTCAACCGTCATGTTTCCACCATGTAGCTCTGTGTCGTTATACTTCGCTCTATCACACACGACCAAACTGAAATTCAGGCCGAAAAGAATAACACACTTTTACAAGAATATCTTTGTCTGTCTGGGCCAATCTGGTCGTAATCATAGAGTGCATTGGTGAAAACCTTATAATATAAGACTTTAACAATTAAAATAGTAAGTGATGACTGGTCGCAAATTGATCACAACGGCAGGGTTTTGACATCAGGACTCTTTATTAAACAGGATTGGTTTGATTTAAGAGAGAATTCCGGTAAAGAGATGCTGAGTAATCTTCCGGATGGAAACCCGAATAGACGCATGAACCGTTAGATTGATCACGACGCGAATTTAATACGACAGTCTGATACGAGAAGAAGGAGTGTTAGGGGTGAAAATCCTACAGGTACTAGGAGCTGGTGGCGAAGGTGGTGCAGAGACCTTTTTTACCCAATTCACCCTGGCTTTAAATCGGGCAGGTATTGAAACTCAGGCTGTAATTCGTCGCAACGATAACCGTATTGCTGAATTTGAGGCCGCTGGTATTGAAACTCTGGTACTCCCTTTTCGAAAGTTGATTGATTTCAAAACCAGGCGCGGCTTGAGGCGAAAGATTAAAGAGTTCAAGCCCGATATTGTTCTGACCTATATGAACCGGGCCAGCAGTTTATGCCCGAAAGGGAACTTCCTTCATATCGCCCGGCTTGGTGGCTATTATAAACTGAAAAATTATAAAAACTGCGATCATTTAATTGGCAATACTAAAGACATCGTTGATTATCTGAAGTCTGTCGGTTGGCCTGAAGACAGGGCACATCACGTCCCTAACTTTGCTTCTGTCAACGAGAATGATATCCCTGTGAGCAGAGCCAGTCTGAATACGCCCGAGGATGCAACGGTATTGCTTTCGCTGGGTCGGCTGCATGAAAATAAAGCCTTTGATATCCTGCTTAGGGCTGCGAAACTGGAAACGCGTCCTTATGTCTGGATTGCGGGTGAGGGACCTCTTAGGGGCGAACTTGAGAATCTGGCTAAGGAACTTGGTATCTTTGAGAGAGTTCGCTTTCTTGGCTGGCGCAATGATCGCGGCGCTTTACTGGCTGCCGCAGACATCTGTGTCTTTCCTTCGCGCTTTGAGCCTTTTGGTTCTGTGATGATTGAGGCCTGGGCAACAAAGACACCATTGGTGACGACCCAGACGGCTGGCCCGGAAGAAATGGCGACGAATAACAAAGACGCCCTGATGGTTCTGGTTGACGACTACGAAGAACTGGCCCGGGCCATTACCCGGGTGATCGACGAAGAAGGCCTTGCGAAGCGCTTGGTGGTTGCGGGCTGGGATCGTTATCAGGAAAGTTACACCGAAGAGGCCTGTGTAAAAAATTACATCGATCTCTTTGCCAAATTACTGGCATCAAAATTATCAGACAGAAAAAAAGGGGCTGTTTCATGAGTGAAAGCTATGACCTGATCATCAAAGGGGGACAGGTTGTCACCCCGAACGGCATTGAGAACCTTGATGTAGGGGTTACAGGCGGCCGCATCGTTGCGCTCGGTGACCTTTCCGGTGCGGCAGCGAAAGAAACCTATGACGCCGCTGGTCAGCATGTGCTGCCGGGTGCGATAGATACCCAGGTTCATTTCCGCGAACCGGGTCTGGAGCAAAAAGAAGATCTGGCTTGTGGCACCGCCGCCGCTGCTCTTGGCGGTATTGTTGCAATATTCGAGATGCCCAATACCAATCCAAACACTCTAGGCCCCGTTGAGCTTGCAGATAAGCTTTCTCGTTGTGAGAACCGTGCCTGGACTGACCACGCTTTCTTTATCGGGGCGTCGGAAGAGAATGTTGATGAGCTTGCTGAACTGGAAGGGCTTCCGGGTTGCGCGGGGATCAAGATCTTTATGGGGTCTTCCACTGGAAGTCTTCTGGTGGAGGAAGAGGGCCTTCTGGTTGATGTGTTGACCAATGGCAATCGTCGTTGCCCTGTTCACGCCGAGGATGAAAACCGTTTGCGCGAACGTTTTGCGCTGGTTCGTGATGGTGCTGACCCAGAGATGCACCCCGTATGGCGTGATGTCGAGGCTGCGGTTATTGCCACAACTCGTATTTGTCGTCTCGCGCGCCAGACTGGCCGCCGGGTGCACGTACTTCATATCACCAGTAAAGATGAGCTGCCAATCCTTGCCGCCAACAAAGATCTGGTTACCGTTGAGACCACGCCACAGCACCTGACACTGTCTGCACCGGATTGTTACGAGCGCCTGGGTACTTTTGCCCAGATGAACCCGCCGATCCGTGATGAAGAACATCGTCTTGGCCTCTGGGAAGGTATTCGAAATGGTACCGTCGATGTGCTTGGGTCAGACCATGCCCCGCATACGATTGAGGAAAAGCAGAAGCCCTATCCGACGTCGCCCTCCGGCATGCCCGGAGTGCAGACTTTGATTCCGCTGATGCTCGATCACGTCAACAAGGGCAACCTGACGCTGGAACGTCTTGTTGATTTGACCTCTGCGGGTCCTGCGCGGATTTACAATATTGCTGGGAAAGGGCGCATCGCCTTTGGTTTTGATGCGGACTTTACGATTGTCGATATGAACAAGGAAGAGACGATCACTAAAGATTGGCTGGCTTATAAATGTGGTTGGTCTCCGTTTGATGGCGTAACCGTCAAGGGCTGGCCGATGGCCACGATCATTCGGGGAAATATTGTTATGAACGACGGTGAGTTG
>MABB01000021.1 GCA_002162915.1 Rhodospirillales bacterium 47_12_T64 | reverse complement strand
TACTAATGGTATCCGCCATAACTTCACTACGGACACCAGAGCTTTCAAGTGCGGTTACCTGCTCCTTTACAGCTTCGCGAGCGACATCAAGACTGCTATGAATGGAAGTGTGCACATCTTCAAGAGAGCTTTGCTGTGCAACCAGGGTTTCTTGAATTTGTTCTGTTTGAGAGGAGGCACGAATAGCTGCCCCCGTCAGTTGCTTGGTTTGTTCTTTGAATGCATTGATCAATCCACTCAAGCGTCGTTCGACATCGCTTGAAGCACTGCTCAAACTCTCGGCCTGTTCTTGCAACTGCCGAGTGATATCTTTTACACGCGTATTCTCTTCATCATCAGGATAGGTCAGACGCTCCATTTTAGAGAGCAACTGCCGAGTTTGGCTGGAGAGTGCCGCACCGCGTACAATAAAAAGAAGTATCGTCCAGACCAGACATAACGGCAAGACGACACCAGCGATGATCTGCCCCTGTTCCTGAGGCAACATGCTTTCAATTACATCCAAGCCGACCTGATTTTTGAGATAGGTATAACTAACCCACAGCCAACTTGCCGTGGCGATAGCCCCCAACAACGCAGAAACTCTAGTGATCCAGGTATGACCTGACATCCCTCACTCCCTGATTTTAACCGCGATCTATTATCGCCTGACAGGGATGATAAGGCAGGATCTCTCTATAGTCCAAGAAAGACCAACAAGATCAGCACCATCAATGAAAATTTATACCGTTCTTAAAGCTTAAGCGTTTAATAATCCAATGATTTCGCGCGCGGCTTCAGGGATATTACTCCCAGGACCATATATAGCGGATACACCTGCTTTTATAAGCGCGTCATAATCTTGTGATGGTATAACCCCTCCACAAATGACAAGAATATCATCCGCTTTTTCTCGCTTAAGTTCCGCGATTAATTGAGGGATAAGCGTTTTGTGGCCCGCCGCTTGCGTTGAAACACCGATGATGTGAACATCATTTTCAATCGCCTGCTGCCCAGCTTCTTCCGGTGTCTGGAATAAAGGTCCGACATCAACATCAAAACCAATGTCGGCAAACGCCGTTGCGATTACTTTGGCCCCACGATCATGACCGTCCTGCCCTAATTTCACCACAAGCATTCTCGGGCGACGTCCCTCTTGCTCAGCAAAAGCCTCTACCTCACCTTGAATCTGAGCAAAGTTTTCATCACCTTCATAAGCTGAACCATACACGCCAGAAATACTCCTGCTCACAGCACGATGCCGACCATAGACTTTCTCCAGAGCATCTGACACTTCACCAACAGATGCCCGAAGCCGCGTTGCCTTTACAGCAAGATCCAATAGATTTCCTGACCCATCCTCTGCTGCGGCGGTCAAGTCAGCCAATGCTTGCTCACAGGCATCATTATCACGTGTGCGGCGGATCGATTCCAGCCGTTCCACCTGCTTTTCCCGTACAGCAGTATTATCGATATCGAGAATCTCAATTTCATCTTCTTTTTCAAGGCGATATTTGTTCACGCCGACAACGGTTTCTTCACAGCGGTCAACACGAGCCTGTTTGCGTGCAGCAGATTCTTCAATCCGAAGCTTGGGCATACCAGACTCAACGGCCTTGGTCATACCACCCATTTCCTCAACCTCATCGATAATCTTCCGCGCTTCTTCAATCAAGCTGGCCGTTAGGCTTTCGACATAGTAACTCCCCGCCAGAGGGTCGACCACTTTGGTAATACCGGTTTCTTCTTGCAAGATCAGCTGAGTATTACGTGCAATCCTTGCTGAAAAATCGGTAGGCAAAGCAACCGCTTCATCCAGAGCATTGGTGTGAAGCGACTGTGTCCCCCCCATAGCCGCGGCCATGGCTTCAACAGTTGTCCGAATAACATTGTTGTAGGGATCTTGCTCTGTCAAAGACACACCGGATGTTTGGCAGTGCGTCCGCAACATCAAAGATTTGGTGTCTTTAGGATCGAACATATCTTTCATGTAATGCGACCAGAGGAAACGTGCGGCCCGGAGCTTTGAGGCTTCCATGAAGAAATTCATGCCAATGGCAAAAAAGAAACTCAACCGTGGTGCAAAGGCGTCGACATCCAGACCTTTGGCAATCGCAGTTCGTACATACTCCAGACCATCCGCAATCGTAAAGGCGAGCTCCTGCACACAAGTCGATCCCGCTTCTTGCATGTGATAACCGGAAATAGAGATCGAATTAAAGCGTGGCATGTTTTTCGCCGTATAAGCGATGATATCAGACACAATCCGCATAGAAGGCGCTGGCGGGAAAATATATGTATTACGAACCATGAATTCTTTGAGAACATCATTTTGAATGGTTCCCGATAACTTTTCAGCACTGACACCTTGTTCTTCCGCGGCAACAATATAACCGGCGAGAACAGGTAAGACAGCACCGTTCATGGTCATGGAGACAGACATTTCATCCAGCGGGATACCATCAAAGAGGATCTTCATGTCTTCCACTGAATCGATGGCAACACCAGCTTTGCCCACATCACCGACAACACGGGGATGATCGGAATCGTATCCACGGTGCGTCGCAAGATCGAAAGCTACCGACAGGCCTTTTTGCCCTGCAGCAAGATTACGTCGGTAGAACGCATTGGATTCTTCTGCCGTCGAAAATCCCGCATATTGGCGCACAGTCCAGGGACGTGCCGCATACATAGATCCACGGGGTCCGCGCAGGAAGGGAGCAAAGCCCGGAAGGGTTCCAACCGTATCTAGGTCTTCCAGGTCTTTTTCTGTATAAATCGGCTTAACTATAATGCCTTCAGGGGTTTCCCAGTTAAGACTTTCGCTCGATTTACCGCGAAGCTCTTTCTCAACAAGACCTTCCCAGTCAGAGATATTTTTTTTGGGGAAATCAGACATCTGTGGCCCTCCTTGCTTTAGGGATCAAGCCCTAGCATATTTTTATATTTTGTTGCCGTACACGATGGATACCCACCCATACAGATCAATTATTGCAGCGCAATATAAACAGGTTTTTGATACCGAGTCCATGGTCACGCCCAAGCGTTACCACCAAAACCGAAAGCGCATTAATGCAGAAGGATATTTTTTACGACGGAATCAGCTCATCAACACGTTATAGTCATCAATAGATGTATCGGAAAAGGAACTGAACATTGATGCCTGATAGCGAGAAATCCTCCAATAGCCAAAGGGCCAGAGAAAAAGTGCTCGAGCGTCGTCGCTTTATGATGATGATAGGCGTATTACCTGCTGCAGGATTTATCTCTGTTGCAACCAAAAAGGCCTGGGCGCTCAGCAATCAGGTCGAGATAACGACAAAAGGCCAATATCGTTATATATCCGCCAACGGAATACCGAACCACAGTACGGGTCACTTTCCCAACAGAGGGAACCCCAACAGCATACAATCTCAAGAATACCGTTTTAGGGTTCCGCTCGATCCGCGAATTAGATCCAATCCACAAGCCGTTAATTTTGGTAGCTTTGGCGTTGCTGTAAACGGGGTTCCTTTCGATTCGACTGCGAACGAATTTTGGCAGAGGGATCGAAATTCCGGCTGGCGGTACGAGGCTATGTCAGGGAAAATCAACCTTGGGCTCGATAAAAATAACGCCCACGTCCAACCTAATGGGGCCTATCACTATCACGGGCTTCCGACAGGGCTAATCACGAAGTGGTCAGACAAGCAGCACTCTCCTATCATCGGTTATGCCGCAGATGGCTTTCCAATTTATATGCTCTATGGCCTTAAAAGCCCGGAAAACCTGGACGGACCAATAGAGGCTTTAGCCTCAAGCTATCGGCTAAGACAAGGTTCACGTAGAGGAAATGGCCCAGGTGGACAATACGATGGCACCTTTGTTCAGGATTACGAGTACGTTGCAGGATCTGGCGATCTGGACGACTGCAACGGCAGGCAATGCGTTACCCCGGAATACCCGGAAGGTACTTACGCATACTTCCTGACCAGCGACTACCCTTTGATCCCTCGCCACTTTCGTGGGCAACCAGACGCAAGCTTTCAAAAACGTAGAGGTGGACCAGGCGGCCATGGAAGTGGGCGGCCGAGACCAGGCCCCGGTGGACGTCCGCCAAAACCCGGATTTAAATTATAGAAGCCGTTCTGTTACCACTTGAAAATCGGCATGGCTGCGACTGGATACTGACCATAGCGCTTACAAAGTCCAACCAACTTGATCATGTCTGCGGGGGCATTCAAACCGTGTAAATCATCAGAATGAATACCACCAGCGATAAAGAGACCATGAATACCCGCAGCATTCGCGCCAGCAATATCAGTCCTCAGGGAGTCTCCAACAGCAAGTACCCGCGATCCGTCTTCGATCCCCACCAGCTGCATACATTCCTGATATATATCCTGATAAGGTTTTCCATGGTATTGAACCACCCCGCCCAAATCTTCGTAATAGTGAGCGACAGCACCAGCACAGAGTTCTCGTTTGCCCCCCCTGATCACTTCCAAATCGGGGTTGGCACACACCATTGGCAGTTTTTTCTCTAACGCTGGCTTCAAGACAGAATCATATCGCTCCACAGAATCTTGTGGATCCCAGATTCCTGTCAGGAGAATAAAATCCGCATCCCCTACCTGTTCAACAAAATTGAAGTCCAGGCCCTCTTTCATACCCAGATCTCGGGAAGGACCGATCAGATAGGCGTTTTGACCAAGCTGCTGATAAAAAGGTAATTTACGCTCTTTTAAGTTACGCCATGTTACTTCCCCGGAAGAGAGAACCGCATCAGCAAGATCGCGGGCGATACCAAGTTCTTCATTCCGGGCGGCTACGGAATCAGCGCGGCGAGGTGCGTTTGAAAGAATAACAATTCGTTTTCCTGCCGCACGCAAATTCTTAAGAGCGGTAACCGCCTCAGGGAAAGCTTCTAACCCGTCATGCATAACGCCCCACAGGTCGATGACAAAACCGTCATAGTCATCGATAATCTCTGAAACACCCGACAACAATGGAATGGTGTTCGGTACAGGCGCAGACATGAAAAACTCCCTAGTATGATTTTCTGTCATGTCTTGTGCCATAAGCGCACCAGCTTGCAAAGCTCTGCAGGCAACCAATCACACCTATCTAAAACAAATATCTCTCAGCAAATCCAAGGTAAATTCGGGAAGAGCCTCAAAGGCTATGGTTTAGCAGGTCTTGGTTCGCCAAAGAGGTAGCCCTGACCATAGGCAACGTCTTGATCCAGAACCTGAACCAAGGCCTCTTCAGTTTCAATCTTTTCGATAACCAACTCGATAGGTAGGCCACGGATTTGCTCCAGTAGGCGTTGCGTTTCGCCTTGATCTTGAGAAAAGAGCCACCCCTCAAGCTTAAGAAATCTCACGCGCCCCGAAGACAAAGCTTTCAGATCCATATCCAGTGTCGTCATCCGGTCCAGCGACAAGCGACATCCCAGTCCCATCAAACGTTCAAGACTTAATAATTCACTGGCTTTTAAGTCGAGGAACTCTTTCTGGCCAACTTCAATAATCAGATGTGGGGCCAGTTCAATGTTGCCTCTGATAAACTCGACAAAATCATCAAAAAAATCCTGATCTTTCAAGGTGTGAGATGACAGGTTTACGAAAAAGGATATATCTTCTGCCGTGCGTAGTATTTTACGAATAATCTGAATACACCGAAACAACAGCATATTATCGATTGCCGTAATCAACCCCGCGCGTGTAGCAATGGCAACGTACTGTCCCGGCTCGATCACTTGCCCGGTGGACGTTCTCAAGCGCGAAAAGCATTCATAAAATTTTCGTCTGCGTTGAGGAAGTGTGACTACCGGCTGTAGAAACATATCAATCCGGTCATCCCTTAGAGATTGCCTGACGATTGAAAGAACTTCCGTTTCACCCAGATCGCTTAGTACAGATACTTGTTGAGGATGCTCAGCGGCGCTGCCTCTTCTCTTGCGGGAGGTCTCATTTCTAAAGTCATCCAGAAAATCGCTTTTCTTGGGTTTTTCTGCTTGAGGTGCTGCTTCTTTTTTTTGATTTTCCTGTTGAATAACGGTGGCTTCATCATCGAAGAGCCCAAGAAAAGGGTCTGTTAACCGAGGCATCAATGCTTTTAAAAGGTTCACCTCCGAGAGGGCATCATTGATGATGTTCTGTTCATCGCTGAGTTTACTCGACTTACCCGCAGCTTCAAAAGCTTCGGAAATGCCCTTAATCTCACGCCGGGTCCAGGATATCCGGTCCCGTAACACCGTCTGATTGTGATGTAAGGTTTCTATCTTGGCGATGGATTCTTCTTCGTTGGCTCGACGCGTAATAATCTCATGCAGGACCGCTCCCGCCAAAAAAATCCACAAACCAAGCAACATTGCCCCACCAGTTTGAAGGTCAGGAATATAGCTCGGCCCAACCAACACAGCCAACAGCGCAAGGCTACAATATATCGTAATAAAGAACAGATGCTGGAGTAGCGGCATATTTTTTGTTTTCACTCAGCTGAAGTATTTGGAATAATCAATGACACAAGCATCTTGAGAGACCATTAACAAAAATCTCATTCGGTGCAAAATAATACTCGATTCCTCAAATTATATAGAACACTTAACCTGACATGACCTTGACAATTTTTCATAATCCACGCTGTAGCAAATCTCGTCAAACCCTTCAGATCCTTGAAAATCGCGGCCTGAAGCCGACAATAATCGAATATTTAAAGGCTCCTCTGTCTGAAGGTGAATTGGTTGATATTCTAAACAAACTCAACCTAAAACCCAGAGAATTACTGCGTAAGGGCGAAAAGGCTTATAAAGAACTCGGGCTTTCAAACCCAGATCTGGACGACAAACAGCTCATTACCGCTATGATCGAGAACCCTGTTTTGATTGAACGTCCCATTGTTTTATCCCCAAAAGGTGCAAGAATAGGCCGTCCGCCAGAATCCATTGTGGAAATTCTTTGATATCCTCACAAGTGACCGATTGCTCAATCAGGGCCTGCCATACCCATTGAGATTAACGGTGATCTGCGCCGATTGCTTCTGACACAGAGTTATAGCCATCCTGTTTTAGGAAGCAGGACAGGTCCTCTAATATTTGCGTGACCAGAGGAGGCCCATAATAAACCAGTGCCGAATATAGCTGTATGAGCGAGGCTCCAGCTTTTATCTTTTTGTAGGCTTGCTCTCCGCTGGATATCCCGCCAACACCAATCAAGGGAATTTTCCCTTCTGTTAACCGGTACATGTCAAACAGTACTTTGGTCGAAGTCTCAAATAGAGGAGCACCACTTAATCCCCCCCCTTCAGAGCGGTGAACACTGCGAAGGTGACTTGGACGCTCAATCGTCGTGTTGGTAATTGTCAAACCATCCAGAGACAGCTCCAGAGCCACTGCCGCAATATCCTCTTTATCTTGCTCTGTAATATCCGGAGCGATCTTCAAAACCAGAGGAGGAGCTTTTTCGCCCATCTCTTCACGAAGAGTTAGCTGCACTCCTTTGATTAGAACTTCCAGTTCTTTCCTGTCCTGCAGCGCACGTAAGCCAGGTGTATTGGGCGAAGAAACGTTGATCACCATATAATCAGCATAACGACAGAGCTGCTTTGCGCCCTGTTTATAATCATCAAGAGCAACGGCGGTGTCTTTGTTCTTCCCCAGGTTCACCCCCAACACTCCGTTGAGGCGATCTCTTCTTGTATCAGCAAGATTTTTAGCCGCAGACTCCATACCCTCATTATTGAAGCCCATGCGATTAATAACCGCCTTATCTTCTGTAAGTCGAAAAATTCGGGGTTTTGGATTACCGGGTTGCGCCAGCGGTGTTATGGACCCGACCTCTGTAAACCCAAATCCCAGGGCAAGCATCGGCCGGACAACTTCTGCATTTTTATCAAAACCAGCGGCAAGGCCGAGAGGGTTTGAAAACTCACGCCCCCAAAAGCTTGTTTTGAGAACCGGATCATCAATCTGTTTTTGCGAGGGGGCCAGCCCTTTCTTCAGACACCATAAAGTAAAGGTGTGAGCCTTTTCAGCGTCAAGCAGCCGGATCATCGGGCCGACAATTTGAAAACTATTCACAGGTATCTCCAGCAATAAAACATTCCGACAATCATTAAAGGGGGAATTAACACACACCTACCCTGAGGACCAGTTATATAGAAGGCCTTGAGCGTTCGGACTCCAATTAACCCCTTAACGATCAATCACTTAATTCAGGCAACCACTCAGGAAAGTTATGAGCTCCATTTTTTTGTAACAAAAGCGCGGCCGTTCTTGTGATTGAAGAGATTGGTAGCGGTCCATACAAATGGGGAAACAGCTGGCCACCACGAGACAGCTCCCAAACCAGTTCGCTCCCTAAAAGCGAAGTATCCACCTCCAGTAACGTTAAATTATCTTGCCCTGCTCTATGTTTTACCACGGAGCCATGGACCTGCTCTCTTGATGAAAAGTGTATGAACCCATCAACCCGATCCTGTGAAGACCCTTCATAACGACCTGTTTTCAAAGCTTTAGTAAACTCTTCTTTCTTGCAAACGTGATATATAAATGGCTCACTCACGAATAAATTCTCCTTTTCATGCAAATTGCATTGCAAATTGCAATTATTTTCCGTCAAACTTGTTGCAATTTGCAACAGTTCGATACCTTAAATTGCAAAGTATTTGTGGCTTTTTCTAGTTAAACCCACAGAATACATCATGATTTAGCAATCTGAGGTCGCGATTCAAAATAGAAACACTACCGTAAACACTCGACACCCGCAAAAACCCTCAGTTTTTCACGCTTACCGCGTTTTTCATCGTTTTTAAGAAAAAATGTTTCTGAATTTTTCTCTTTTTACTTCAATTAGTTAATCTCAATTCAACAATAAAAAAAACTCTCCTCCTTAAAATTGGCACGCTGCCTGCATTACCTCTCAATAGGAAGTCTAATTGCGAGCTAGATTTCCTAATATAACAGGAGAAACCCATGACGAACCAAAACATGACAGCGAGCACCATCGGTAGCAGGGCATTGGCAACTGCCCTAGACGCCGTATCAGCCATGGGTCAAACGGGTCACACAATGATCCCGGAATCTCCGAATACTGCGATCTTCAACGTAGGATCGCAACAAAATGACTTAGGCGAAGACAAAATTCGGCAAATCTTCGTAACCATGATTGAAGCAGAACAGTAACCCCCTCACGCTTTCAATCATCTAAGTCAATACGGACTATCTCAAGCCTGTGTGAGATAGCCTAAATGGCGGGAAGCTTGCTTCCCGCCATTTTTTTATTTCCAATACCAAACTTTCAAACATCTACCTCATGACATCCCGCCGAATGTATTTGTTCGAGTTACATCTCCAAAACAGATTTACCAAAAATCACGGTCAAATGATTTCTTTCGAGGAAACTTCACGCCACTCGCCCGGCAGTAGATCACCAAGCTCTAGCTTCCCAATCGATTCTCTAACCAGTCTGAGCGTCGGAAATCCAACCGCTGCGGTCATCCGCCGAACCTGCCTGTTCTTACCCTCCGTAAGCGTCATTCTAAGCCAGGCTGTCGGTATATTCTTTCTCTCCCGTATCGGAGGGTCTCTGGGAGGCAGTACAGGACCAGAGCTCAAGAGCTCAACTTCGCAAGATTTTGTGTGATAGCCCTTGATTGTCACCCCTGCGCGCAATCTTACAAGAGCTTGCTCATCAGGTATTCTTTCCACCTGAACGAGATAACATCGACTGTGCCCATTCCGGGGATGAATAAGCCTGTCAATAAAAGGACCATCATTACTCAAAAGCAGCAAGCCTTCACTATCTTGATCAAGACGACCTGCAGCATAAACTCCTTTGGGCATATCAATTTCAGCCAAAGTTCTTTGTCCCGCGTCTCCGGTAAACTGACTTAGCACACCGAAAGGCTTATAAAGTGCAACATATTTCAATTCAGAGGGGGGAGTGAATTTCTTCTTAGATTGAATTTTAGCGGCGCGCTTATCCTGATACCCGTAAGCTTGACCTCTTGGGGTTTCTCGGTTTGAGGCCTCTCGCTTTAGAGGACGTTTTTTTCTCGAAATGTCTTTGCTCATAGTTAGTTAATACTACAAGGCAAATTCATCGTCACGTTGGCAATCCTTTTATTTAAATGAAGTTTCCACCAGAGAGCGAGCATTTCATAAGTTTTTAAGTTTATGGTCCTATTATCATAAAAAATAAGGTATAATTACCAATGAGTACAGGTGTCACGTATCATAATTACAACCTATGGGTGACTGTACAATGCTTAAACACTCTGACGTATGGCGGGCCATTGATAGTCTGGCCGCGCGAAATTCGCTTTCCCCCTCAGGATTGGCTCGGAAATCCGGGTTGGATCCGACCACGTTCAATAAAAGCAAAAGAACGACTCAACAGAACAAACAACGTTGGCCAAGCACAGAATCCATTGCAAAAATACTATTTGCAACCAACTCGACCCTTGCTGAATTTGTAGAACTCATTGGCGGGGAAAGCGCTGGATTGTTAGCCCAGAGAATTCCTGTGCTCGACCTTTCCCAGGCAGCCTCCAACGAACATTTTGACCATAACGGGCACCCTCGGGGAAATGCTTGGGATGAAACTTTGTTTGCTCACATAGACGACCCTGCAGCTTATGGTCTGGAAGTTACAGGCAGCCTGTACGAACCCATCTACAGCGATGGAGACATCCTGCTTATTTCACCTGCCGCAGACCTGAGAAGAGGAGACAGAGTAGCCCTTATGACACTGGATCATCAAATCTTGATCAAAGAACTCGTCAGGAGCAGCCCATTAAAAGCAGAATTTAAAGGCTTAACTTCAGCCCAGGAAGATAGCGTATTAATGACTCAAGATGTCGTCTGGATTGCGCGAATTCTCTGGGCAAGTCAATAATTCTCTGTCGCAATCATAGGTTTAATTTTGATGATAATGACCACCTAAGGGTTTGTTCTTTAATATTTTTACCTTTCATAAAGGCTTTTTCGTCATAGTAAGTTCATATGTGATGGAAGAACAGATCACGTTATAAACATTTATGAACGAATAATGAGAGCGTGAAAATATGGCCAAGCTGGATATGGATGGTCCACTTAAGTTGGAAGAGAAGGTTATTCTCAAAGAGATTATCCAACCATTGCCCGGTTCATTTGCGCTTGGACACCTTGGAGCAGACCGAAGCTTTGAAGTGCTCTATGTTGATTACGCAGAAACCACCGTACAAGAAGCCCTTCTTCAATGCATTAAAAAACGCACAGGACAAGGCGGCTTCATGGATAAGATAAAAGGCAAAAACCAGATCAATGCCTTTAAGTACAGCTTTGCAAATTCAGTCGAAGCCTGTTACCAAAAAACGTGCAAAAATTTTCATGACTTTGGCGGGCTCAAAGCATTAAACAACAAGCAGCACCCACATCCACCTAAAAAATCTGACTGGGCTTGCAGG
>MABB01000054.1:5982-6366 GCA_002162915.1 Rhodospirillales bacterium 47_12_T64 | reverse complement strand
GACAATTTTCACGACTTGAAGAAAGGGGACTGCCTTGTCTTCTAGATCGTCGGAAACCTCCACGAGTGAAATGAGAAAGACAACCCCCATAAGAACAAAGAAAAAACTTATAAAATTTAGAAGGTAGTTCTTTGATGCATAGCGAAAAAGTGTCCAGGATACGAAGGACGGTTTAACAATGCTTTTCCCAGAAGTGACTGTCATCAGGTCGTCCGCTTCTTTGTTTCATTTCGAGGTGAATTATCTGAGGTAATCTTGTCAGGTCGAGATTCAGATGGAACTAAGGTCACTGATCTTCTTTTTGTTTTTTTATTTAGAAAGAGTACAGCAAGTAAAATGACAAGGAGAGGCCAGATATAAAGTACTGGAATAAAGTTTTTGTTT
>MABB01000054.1:0-5966 GCA_002162915.1 Rhodospirillales bacterium 47_12_T64 | reverse complement strand
TAAACAAGAACATCGTAAGCATCATGATACCCATCATCATAATGGCGATCATTATCCTGCCAAGATACCCTCTTCGACTGAATTCTCCCGAGAGCAAGCAAACAAGGGCGATAAAGGCCATAGCAAGTGTGAAAAGTGGACTTGCTATACGATAGTGCCCGGCGGCGACCAATTTATCGTAATTATCCACGTCTCTCTGATTGTCTAAATCGGGGTACAGAAGTTCATTTAAAAACCGTTCTCGCGGCTTAAGCCATCGCTGACCTTCTTCTTGTCCGATGTCGCCAAACTTGAGCACATACTTATCTGAATAAGCAATGGAGAGGCGGCCGGTTTCCGGGTCGATTTCTTGTCTGCTTGCATTCCACAATACGGCCCGGAAATCATCCTTTTCTTTTAATAGTGCTCCGGTATCGGCGAGATAAGTTACCTGTATGCCAGGTACACTGTTATCATGAACGAGTAATCCTTTAAGCTCACCTGCAGGGGTTTTTTCTTTGAAATATATCGTATACTCACTGTTTATCGTGTTGAATTTCCCGGCTTTTAATAAGACGGGAGAAAGATTGTCTCTGAAATAATGTTGTAACTCTCTGAACTCACGATATGAAACAGGTAGAAAATACAGGTTGATGGCAATCACGGTAAGCATAGAGCATGTACCTAGAAGAATGCCTGGTCTTGCGAGTTGAAATTGAGAGAATCCGGCAGCTTTTAAGACAACGAGCTCGCTGTCCGTATTCATTTTATTATATATGAACAGGACGGAACAAAAAGTTGCCACAGGGATCACAATGACGAGGAAGTAGGGCATCAACAGAATAACAAAATAAAAAAACGTTGAAGCTGGCAAGCCATCGTTCACAATCATATCAACGAATCGCAGGGATTGAGCCAACCACACTGCCACGGCAAGTGATACTGCCACAGATACGGCGAACAAAATTAGCTGCACCAACATATAACGCGAAATAGTCTGCATAGTGCCCGTAGTTTAATTGCAAAATATACTGAGTAGAAATAGCCAGAACAGGCTTGCCACGTCCAGTTAATTCGTTGATTTTTCATACATGGTTCAAGAGATTTGAGTCATATAAAGCAAAGTTCTATGATTGCGGCTACATTTTGTTGCACCATGTATGTATAAGCACAGTGTTTCATTTATTCATTTTATAAGAGGACGGCATGAATTTTTCCTTTGTCTCTGACGAAATTTCTACTTCTGGAGCTTTAGTTGCAACAGTATTCGAAGGAGGAAAACTATCTTCCACCGCCGAACTTCTAGATAAATCAACTGACGGTACGCTTAGACGTGCAATAGAGAGCAGTCGCTTTGAAGGTAAGGTAGGTGATGTACTTGAAATCCTAGCTCCGAGTGGCTTGAGTAATTCACGTCTGATTTTGGCTGGTTTAGGTAAGTTGACAGAATTAAAAGCCACTGATCTAGAAGCGCTGGGGGGACGTCTATATAAAGACCTTGCGGCAAAAGGCGAAAAAGAAGTCAGTGTGATTATGGATGGTTTAACCCTCAGTAATACTGGTGAAGCCAGCCTTGCTTCGCATGTCTCTTTTGGTGCCCTGCTTCGCAGTTATAAATTCGATACTTATAAAACAGCTAAAAAATCTAATGGTGATTCAAAGCTTGGTACATTTACCGTTCATTGTAAGGACACTTCTGCAGCCAAGGTAGCTTTTGATGATCTAGCAAAAATTGCTGATGGTGTGTTCTTTACCCGTCAGTTGGTCTCCGAACCACCAAATGAGCTTTACCCCGAAACTTTTGCCGCTCAGGCTAAAGAGCTGGAATCTTTGGGTGTCAAAGTTACTGTACTCAATGAGAAAGAAATTACTGATCTAGGCATGAATGCACTTTATGCCGTGGGTATGGGGTCTGATAAAGAATCAAAAGTCGTGATTATGGAATGGAATGGTTCTCCTAAAGGGGGAGACGAAAAACCATTGGCATTTGTCGGCAAGGGCGTGACTTTTGACACCGGTGGTATTTCCTTGAAGCCAGCCGCTGGCATGGAAGATATGAAATTCGACATGGGTGGTGCAGGGACTGTTTTTGGTCTCATGAAAGCCCTGGCTGGCCGTAAAGCTAAAGTCAATGTTGTCGGTGCTTGTGGTCTTGCCGAGAACATGCCGGCAGGGAATGCTCAACGTCCAGGTGATATTGTTAAGTCATATTCCGGTAAGACAATCGAAGTTTTGAATACAGATGCAGAGGGTCGACTGGTTCTTGCCGATGTACTTTCATATACTCAGGAAAAATTCAAGCCGCGTCTTGTTATTGATCTAGCAACTCTCACCGGAGCTATAATCGTGGCTCTTGGCAATGATATTGCGGGCATATTCTCTAATAACGACGAACTTTCTGAGCAATTGACTGCTGCGGGTAATATTGTAGATGAGCGTGTATGGCGTTTGCCACTTGCTGAATGTTACGACAAGTTACTGGACTGTGACGCTGCCGATATGAAAAATATAGGTGGACGTGCTGCTGGCTCAATTACTGCAGCCCAGTTCCTGCAAAGGTTTATCGAAAATGATACTCCGTGGGTTCATATCGATATCGCGGGTGTTGCCTGGTCAACAAAAGAAAAGCCGGTAGCTGCAAAAGGGGCAACTGGCTTTGGAGTTCGGTTGTTAGATCGGTTTGTGGCTGATAATTACGAAGGCTGATTTGGGATAAAGCGGGAGAGTATGTTCTTTCCCGCTTTCTATTATCAAACGAAGATTAACATGACAGACGTACGGTTTTATCACCTGACTAAGACACCTCTTGGCGAGGCACTGCCGAAGATGCTTGAGAAAGTACTAGAGCGTGAACAGAAAGCTGTGATCTTTTCATCAGATGAAAGGAGGCTCGGTGAATTAGACCAATCTTTATGGAATTACCGCTCTGAGTCGTTCTTGCCTCACGGAACCAAACGGGACGGGTCTATCGACGATCATCCAATCTGGCTGACGACCAACCCGGGAGATATTGATTCGGGTGAAGTTGTTTTTGTGATCCATGGCGCGTCTCCCGGGGCATTGAAGAGTGATACAACTAATCTTTGCGCAATCCTTTTTGATGGAAATAATAATTCTGCGGTACAAGATGCCAGAGGCTTTTGGAAAGAGCTTAAAGCTGCAGATCACGAGTTGACCTATTGGCAGCAAACCGAACGTGGATCATGGGAAAAGAAAGCCTGATTTGACTTTCTTTTCCATACACGATGTTCCTGACTACCGAATATTAGTGCGATAAGAGTACAGGAATTTCCTGATTAGAGAACAAGCTCTTGGTGACACCGCCAAATATCATTTCCCGTATTCTGCTATGGCCCCATGCGCCAGCAACAATCAGGCCGACATTCTCTTTTTTCGATGTAGAAAGAATTATATCTTCTGGAAAGGGGCTATCCTTAACAAGTTTCTTACAGTTGATACCATGTCGCTGGAGATGAGCGGCAATATCATCTTGAGGAATATTGCCTTCTTCGGGAAGGCCGACTGAAAGTAAAATCACTTTCGATGCCATTTTTAAAAGAGGCATTGCACCTTTGACGGCTCGCGATGCTTCTGTAGACCCGTCCCAAGCGATGAGTATGTTCTTTGTCATATCTTCTGGGATCTTCTTTTCGGGAACAGCAAGAATAGGCAGGCTGTTTTCCATTAGTAATGATCCTGAGAACTCGAGTTCGTCGGCAAACTTCCCCTTAATCTGGCTAATAATGGTTAAGTCGGTGAAGCGAGCATGAAAGGCGACTATATCAACCTCGCGACCTTCGCTCTGCCGCCATTCGCTCGTTGCTCCAATTGCAGACGCTTTGCTTGAAAATGATTCTTTAAGTTCAACAGCTTGATTTTTAATGTTCTTGCGTTGACTGGCAATAACCTCTTCTGGAAAGTAACCTGTAACACCGTGGGGGGCGCCATGTAATATGGCCTCTGGTGTCTTGAGAGCATGTACTCCTATAATATGAGTGCCATCCAGTTTCTCTGAAATTTGTAGGGCCGCAGCTAATCTGGCTTTGTTTGCCTGCGTGTTGTCTATTTGAACCTGGATATCTCTAAGCATTTTCAATCTCCATCCATGGATATCATGTCGACAGCTATTTCTCTGTCACCTTTAAAACCCGATGTTAGTTTGCATGTATGGGGGAGAAAACGCATTGATCGAGGTCAATTATTCAATGTTTGTTTGAATATCCGGGTAGTGATTTCCGGTACTTGTCTGGCGTCTTGCCAAATTCAGCTTCGAAGGCACGGGTAAAGTAGCTACGGCTTTGGTATCCAACCTTCGTTGCTATTGTTTTGATTGGAAAATCTGAAACTGAGAGTAGTTCAGCAGCCCTTTGTAATCGGATTGAACGTAGAAGTTCAATTGGTCCAGTGCCATAGATTTTTTTGAAACGTTTTGCGAAACTGGCTCTGCTCATGCCAGCTTTATCTGAGAGACTCTCGACGGTATGTGATGCTTTGGGTCTATCCAGAATAAGCTGTAAGGATTCCCACATTTGCGGATCTTCAGCTCCCCTTAGCCAATTTACAGATTTGTACCCCTTACGATAATGCCGCCGTAACAACATAATGATACATTGCTCAAGGAGTGATCTGGCGAGAGCGCGTGTGCCAACTGTTGGGTTTGCCAACTCAAGAACCAGCTCATCCATTGCGTTTCTAATGCGATCTCCTGGCTCAAGTTGCTCAATCAAGGGTTCTTGAATTAAATTGAGAATGCCAGAAATTCCCCGGTATGAAACATCAACCAAACCGCAAACCGCTCCTAGCGTTTGTTGTCCTTCACCGGCTTGCAAGTATTTTAAGGCAGCATCTATCGGACGGCATTGTGGAAGTGGGTTACTTGTTTCTGTTGCGCTAATTAAACTGTGGTGCTGAAAGGCTGGTAAAAGGATGATCGTCCCACGGGAAATGTTTTGTCGCGGATGGCGCCCGACAACGATTTCTCCCGAGCCTCCTGTCACGTAATGCAGGATTGCCTGGGTTTGTTCTGGCAGAGCAAGTGTCGTGCTCGCTCCGCGAATTTCACAAAAAGCAAAAGGCTTAAGATCAATTGCGATGGCTTCAAGAATGCGGTCAATAGTCATGGAAATAGGGTTGGCTTGTTGCCTCGAAATAGCAAGGAATGTTGTTAAATAACCTAGAATTAAAACTATTGAGAACAGATTGGAGACGATAGGGAACTTGGGAAGAGTTAATTATTAATCATCGAGGATTTTCATTTTGAACTCTTGAAACGAATTTCCCGAAAATGAGTTCATTGATTAATAAAAGGAATTTTTCCATGTGCGAAAGTCATGATCACAACGATAAAGCATTTACACGTCGTGCGATGTTAGGTGGTGCAGCTGTTACTCTCGCTGCGGCTGGTGTTGCTGCGACCTCTATAGGAAATACGGCACAAGCAGCATCTAGCAATCCAAATTATCAAGATCCAGCAAAGCCTGGGCTGCCACCTGTTGATGTTGATATCAGCCTTACGGATACCGCCTTGATCGTCGTTGACCCTCAAATCGATTTTCTTAGTGAAAAAGGCGTGACCTGGGGTGTGGTTGGCGAAAGTGTTACCGAACACAATGTTGTCAAAAACATCGGTGATCTTCTGTCTTCAGCGAAAGCAGCGGGCATGACTGTTGCGATATCGCCTCACTATTATTATCCAACCGATCAGGGGTGGAAATTTGAGGGACCTCTTGAAAAAGTAATGCATAGCCTCGGCATGTTTAACCGAAAGGGGCCTTTGAATTTGGATGGCTTCGAAAATTCTGGTGCCGATTTTATGCCGGAATATAAAGACCATATTCTTGATGGAAAAACCATCATTGCCAGCCCTCATAAAATTTATGGTCCACAGAACAACGATCTTGCTTTGTTGCTGCGAAAAAACGGCATCAGTAAAGTTATCCTGTCAGGGATGTCTGCCAATCTCTGTGTTCAGGCACATCTGTATGATT
>MABB01000066.1:1822-6560 GCA_002162915.1 Rhodospirillales bacterium 47_12_T64 | reverse complement strand
GAGTACAAAATGAAACAGTTAAACTCTGCGAGAGAGTTTGCTCTTAATAATAAAGCCACTCCTAATGAACTCATATCCTACGGTATTAATGTTAACAAAGATGGACAACGTCGCAGTATATTTGATCTGCTTCGCTACCCTGACGTTACGATCACTGTTTTATCTAAAGTTTGGCCTGAACTGGGATCTATAGATCCACTGGTTATTGAGCAACTGGAAATTGATGCGAGTTATGCTGGGTATATTGAACGGCAGGATGCAGACATACGAGCTTTTAGAAAAGATGAAGCTCTTAAGTTACCTTCGAGTCTTGACTATGCTTCTGTTCCAAGTCTTTCGAATGAAATTGTCCAAAAATTAAATCAATCTCGCCCCGATACATTGGGTGCGGCTTCGCGAATATCAGGAGTTACACCAGCAGCTCTTGTTTCCCTCCTTCGATACGTTCGACGATTAGATAAAAATGATGCCGCATAGTAATTTCACAATTGATGACTTTAAGAAGTTTATAGATGTTTCACGTGAAACAGAAGAAAAGTTAAATTGCTACGCGGCTCTTCTGACTAAATGGAATAAAGCTATAAATCTTGTTGGGCGCGATACTATTCCAGACCTTTGGCAGCGCCATTTCTTAGATTCAGCGCAACTTGTAAAACATTTTCCAAAAACTAAGGCTGACCATAAAACTGTTGTGGTGGATTTTGGTAGCGGCGCAGGCTTTCCAGCTTTAATCTTGGCAATTCTTGGCGTTGGCGAAGTGCACGCCATGGAATCTGATTTAAAAAAATCGACCTTCCTTCGCGAAGTTTCACGTGAAACAAATGCCGGACTTATTGTTCATAATAACCGTATTGAGAAGATCACACCTTTTCCTGTTGATGTATTTACGGCGCGTGCTTTTGCCCCATTACACAAGATACTCGACTTTGCTCAACCCTTTATTGAGGCTTCACGCCCTGAAATTGATCCAAAATTCTTACTTTTAAAGGGTAGAAAGGTAGATCAGGAATTGACCGAAGCGGAGAAAAAGTGGACTATGAAAGTGTCGAGGTACAAGTCTCTATCTAATCCGGATGCGACGATATTGAACCTCAAAATACTATAATTGGGGGGAATTGATTGTGTCACTACAAGATATCGACATAATTTCAAACTCGAAACGATCACATGCCAAAGTCTGGTCAGTTGCCAATCAAAAGGGTGGGGTCGGTAAAACGACGACAACCGTCAACCTTGCTACTGCTCTGGCAGCCTGTAAGAAAAGAGTTTTGATCATTGATTTGGATCCACAGGGAAATGCAAGCACCGGGCTAGGTGTTGAAGCTGATGCCCGTCAGAAAAGCATATACCAGGTGATGATTGAGGGCATAGACATAACCAGTGCTATCCGCCCAACTGATGTTCCCCGTATGAGTGTTATCTCTTCTGGTGTTGAACTATCAGGTGCAGAGCTTGAATTGGTAAATATGGCGGAACGTGAATTCAAACTGGTTAATGCTATTGGACCTCTTCTTGATAAATTTGATTACATCTTGATCGATTGTCCGCCTGCACTGGGACTTTTAACACTTAATGCGTTGGTTGCGTCTGATGCGGTTTTGGTTCCTTTACAGACAGAATTTTACGCTCTTGAGGGTTTATCGCATCTTTTGCGAACAATTGACCGCGTGAAGAGGGGATTAAATCGACGGCTTGATATACAAGGTATTGTGTTAACGATGTATGATCGCCGCAACAATTTGTGCGAAATGGTTGCGGCAGACGTAAGGGCGTTTCTTGGAGATAAAGTATTCAAAACAGTAATTCCCAGGAACGTTCGTGTATCAGAAGCGCCTTCCCATGGGAAACCGGTACTGCTGTATGACTTTGCCTGCGCAGGGTCTCAGGCTTATATCAAGCTTGCTGGTGAAATTTTGAGGAATGAGCAGGCATCTACAGCAAATGCTGCAGTAGCATAGCCAAGTTTGCAGTCTTGATATTTTTAAAACATATTCATTGATACCTTGAGTATCAGCGTTACAGGGGATGATATCTCCATTAGTTATTTGAGAGGGTAGAGTGTTGGGTGAACCACAGGATAAACGGACTAATCTAGGCCGCGGACTTGCGGCTCTTTTTGGTGATGAAGACGAAGATTATGCGTCTCTGGATAAAGTACGCTCTTCTAAACAGGTGCCTATTGAGCATATTCATCCAAATACCAAGCAGCCGCGCCGACACTTTGATGAAGAAGCTTTATCCACTCTTGCTGATTCCATCCAGCAATCCGGCCTGTTACAACCCATTTTGGTTCGCAGGCACCCTGAACATTCCTCCGAATACGAGATTGTAGCGGGTGAACGCAGGTGGCGTGCTTCGCAACGCGCACAATTGCATGAGATTCCGGTTATCATTCGCGAACTAAATGATGCCGAAGTATTACAAATTGCAATTATAGAAAATGTTCAACGCCAAGATCTTACACCGATAGAAGAGGCCGCCAGTTATCGGCGACTTATGGACGAATTTGGCCGTAAGCAGGACGATGTCGCCAAGATTATTGGTAAAAGCCGCAGTCATATCGCGAATATGTTGCGTCTCCTAACTCTTCCAGAAGATGTTCAAGAACTTGTAGAGAGAGGCAATATTAGTGCCGGGCATGCTCGAGCACTCGTTGGTTCTGAAAATCCTACTGATCTTGCTAACCAGATTACCTCCAAGGGGTTATCTGTCAGGGAAACTGAACGATTAGCTAAGGCACTGAAAAAAGAGCTTGTAGCGCCCGAAGAAGCTCAAGTCCAAAAATCAAAGCTGTCTGGCAGTAAGCTCAAACCATCCACTGGCCCTCAAAAAGACGCTGATACACTGGCACTTGAGCGAGATCTGTCCAATATGCTTGGTTTGAAAGTCACCATAGACTTTCACGGGAAGGGAGGCGCATTGAGTATCTCTTACGATACTTTAGAGCAACTGGATAATGTGCTGCACAGATTAACACAAGCTGCGGAGTAATTCTGACCAATTAATCTTGGCCAGTTAATCTTGGTAGGTAATTCCCAGCAAAACTCTGTAAACTTAACGAACCCGAGTAGGGGCTTTTGCCGTAATCTCGAGCAGTGTCCTGGCGCAAAGAGTTTCTGCAGGAGAGCCTGTTGTTTTACACTTGGCTTCAGTTTCCATTAACATGGTCAAAGCTTTTGCCAGGGCTGCTGGTGACCATTTCCTAACCTGTGCCTTAAAGGGTTCGGCAACTTTCCAGAACAGGGGAGGGCGAAGAGTACCAACGGCTTTGTCCAGTGGAATACCCTGTGCGACGAGACCCGAGATCATATGAAGTTTTTGAAAGTGCCTCGAAACGGCGCGCAAGATAGTTATGGCATTCTGGTTTTCCTGTTGGGCGCGAAGTAGGTGTTGTTCCAGGTTTCGAATATTTCCCATGCCAACAGAGATAGCCAGGTCATCCAAAGTAAGTGTTGCCATATCTCCTATACAGGCCATCGCGTCTTCAAGTTCGATTGGTCCTGAATTTATTCCTTTATATAGACATAGTTTTTGTAATTCTCGGCGCGTTAAGCGTCTATCTGTACCAAGATTGGTAACGAGGAAGCCGAGAGCGTCGTTTGAAACAGAAAATCCTTCTTTTTCAATGGTTTGACGAATCACACTTGGAAGGTTTTTTTCATCATCTTTGTAACAGGCAATCGCGGCCGCCTGTTTTTCGGTCTCAAAAACTTTTCTAAGTTTGGATCTTCCGGGTAGATCGCCACCTTCCAGAATTATGAGTGCGTCACCGACCGGGGCTTGAAGAAAATCCTTAAAAACCTGTGCGAGTGCATCACCAGCACTTCTAATTTTTATGACGCGCCTACCACCCATCATAGAAATTGCAGCTGCTTCGTCTATGAGCAGGGAGGGCTCTTTTTTGAGTTGATCATTGTTTAGATCTACAACACGAAAAGGGTCGAGCGGATCATCAACAACTGTTCTTAGAAGATTTTGGCAGCGCTCTTGCACTAGACCTTCATCCGGGCCATAGACAAGAATGGCTTTAATACTTAAATCGGGGGATTTAGAAAATGCGTCGGCTTTGGCTGGAGGAATTTTCAAAACACAAAATCCAAATAATTAAATCGGTCACAGCTTCTTATTAAATCTATGAAAGCGATTGAAAAACAGAATAAATCCTATTTTGTTGCATTCGTAAAATAGGAACCGACTTGTAGTGTCATGTCGTCGGCAATTTGCCTTAAAACACGTTTGCGCGCCGTATCTTCAGCAACAAGGTTTGTATAGGGATCATCTAGCTGGTCGAAGCTATTGGTAGAACGAGATGATCCAGAATAGACGGCACTACCATCAGATAGTCTAAGTAATCTATATTTAACCAGGATAGTCAGGTTTGTCCTAGATGTCGTGTTATCCAGGCGTACAGCAAGGTCCTTGGTCGTTTCTGTTATGATGCTGTCCAAACTATAAAAAGGCTGCCGGGGTTGCCCTAAGGGGTTCATCCTATCACGTAACATATTGTGAAGGATTTGCCCTGGTCTATCGGGGAGCGGCGCAATTCTTACGGTTTGCAAATATTGATTCGAAGAATAGCCTGTTTCCGAATTTTTACGGTATACGGGCTGAAATCCGCAGGCAGATAAACTTATGAAGGCCAAGATAAGACCTGAAGAGATCAGGAATCTCTTCATTGTGCCAGGGGCGAGCGTCATTATGGTTTTCTTATATGACAATATTCACAATCCGATTTTTC
>MABB01000066.1:0-1731 GCA_002162915.1 Rhodospirillales bacterium 47_12_T64 | reverse complement strand
CATCAATAGCTATTGTTATATTGGCTCTTAGCTTGCCATTAACCTGAACGGGCAACGTGACAGTTTTGTCAATTGTAAGACTATCATCGGCGACAGGCCAGGCAACATTTACGATCATTTCTGAATGGCCGAGGCGAGACCAGAGCTCTTCTGCAATATGGGGCATCATTGGTGAAATAATACGAACCAATATTTCAAAAGATTCTCTAAGAGCCCAGCTATCGTCATTAGATTTTGCTTTAAACTGAAGAATTCCGTTTGTTAACTCATAGATTTTTGCCACAGCTGCGTTAAATCTGAAGCTTTCGATATTCTCGCTGATAGAGGCAATAGCTTTGTGAACTGTTCGGCGTAGCTCGACCGCTTCATCTGATAATGCAGCGGGTTTTGCTGAGTTTGCAGCTGGCAGTTGGTCCAACTGTGTATCAATAAGGCGCCACAAGCGCTGCGTGAAGCGCCAGGAGCCATCAATACCAGATTCGGTCCATTCCATATCCCGATCGGGAGGGCTGTCAGACAGCATGAAAAAGCGTGCTGTGTCAGAACCATAACTGCCAATGATATCTGCGGGATCAATCGTGTTCTTTTTCGACTTACTCATCTTGATGGAAGGGCCGACGGTAACATTATCGCCTTTTAAAGTCGTAAAGCTGCCATCATCATTTTTCTCGATTTCTTCAGGTGACAGCCAACCGCCTTCAGCATCCTGATAGGTTTCATGACAAATCATCCCTTGAGTAAACAGGCCTTTAAAAGGCTCTTCCATACCAACGTACCCACATTTTTTCAGCGCTCTCGTGAAAAAACGCGAATAGAGAAGGTGGAGAACAGCATGTTCAATACCGCCTATGTATTGATCAACCGGCAGCCAGTAATCAACATCATCACGTTCAAAGGCACCTTCTGCACGCGGGCTACAGAACCGGGCAAAATACCAGGATGATTCCATAAAGGTATCGAAGGTGTCTGTTTCGCGCTGAGCCGCTTTGCCACAGGAAGGGCAGGCCGTGTGTTTCCATGTGGGATGATGGGCAATAGGATTACCTGGTTTTTCGAAAGATACGTCTTCTGGTAATTCTATAGGCAGGTTTTGTTCTTCCACTGGAACAGCGCCACAGTCATCACAATAGATGATCGGGATTGGGCAGCCCCAATAGCGTTGGCGAGAAACGCCCCAATCACGTAGGCGGAATTGAACGGTACCTTTGCCATGGCCATTTTCTTCTAGATGAGTGATCGCGGTTTTTTTGGCTGTATCACTGTCCATATCATCCAGAAACTCTGAATTGATCATCTTACCGTCGCCAGTATAAGCCTCGGTTTCAACAGTAAAGGTTTCAATCTCTTCGTCATTTGGAAGGACGACAGGGGTAACATTCAGATCGTATTTTCGTGCAAAATCCAGATCGCGTTGATCGTGTGCAGGACAGCCAAAAACGGCACCTGTGCCGTAGTCCATGAGAACAAAGTTAGCAACAAAAACAGGCAGTTCTATAGAAGGATCAAAAGGATGCGTTACTTTCAGGCCTGTATCGAAACCTTTTTTATCAGCCTTTTCTATCGCTTCTTCACTGGTGCCCATTTTATTGCATTCGGCAATAAATTCTTTAAGTCCAGGATTCTCAGCTGAAAGGCTGTCGGCGAGAGGATGATTTGCTGATACGGCACAGAACGATGCCCCGAAAAGTGTGTCGGGGCGCGTGGTATAAACCTCGATAGATTCTTCTGAAC
>MABB01000100.1 GCA_002162915.1 Rhodospirillales bacterium 47_12_T64 | reverse complement strand
TGCTGCAGGACTTGCTGCTATTCCAATAGGGTGGCAATTTTTACATAGCTACCAGAAGAACAGGGTTTTGATTTTCCTTAACCCCGAACAAGATCCTTTGGGTACAGGTTATCATATCCATCAATCCAAAATTGCTTTTGGGTCTGGTGGTGTCTTTGGTAAAGGTTTTTTACAAGGCTCACAGAGCCATCTGAATTTCTTGCCGGAGAAACAAACTGATTTCATTTTTACGATGTTGGCTGAAGAGTTTGGCATGGTCGGTGGTTTGGTTTTGTTGGGACTTTATCTTTTGTTGATGGTGTACGGGGTGGCAATATCCCTAAGATCGCGAAATCAGTTTGGGCGACTTTTGGCGATCGGATTGACCTTTAACTTGTTTCTTTATGTGTTTATCAATATTGCAATGATTATGGGATTAGTGCCGGTGGTCGGCGTTCCTTTACCACTGATTTCTTATGGTGGAACCGTCATGTTGACTGTATTGGTGGGGCTCGGGTTGGTAATGTCCGTCTGGCTTCACAGGGATATCAAGATTTCTCGACACGGAGTTTATGACGAGTAATTCTGATATCCCATAGTAAAAATTTACAGGCACCAATAACTGTATTTCTCGTCAAACTGCCTAGTGCGCCACATGCCTTTCATATCAGCTATAAGGCCACTGGGTTTGACCAGTTGTTCTATGCTTGTATTGGTCAGATTGAGGTAGCCTTCGTGAGGAACGGCACCAACAACACAATCATAAGCCTCACTCATCTCAAGTGAAGGCTTGAGTTGAATTTTAAAGAATTCTTCTGCTTCTTTTGGGTCTGCCATTGGGTCATGAACATCGATTAGGTGTCCAAGTGATCTGAGTTCAGCAATGATATCTGTTACTTTGGTATTACGAAGGTCGGGAACATCCTCTTTGAAGGTGAGGCCTAAAATCAATGTTCGTGGTTGGGCAAGGTCTGGATTTCGGGCTTTTAATGTTTGATGAATTGCAGCGCTAACGGCGTTGCTCATTGATTCGTTTGTTGATCGGCCCGACAAAATGACTTTTGGATCATGGCCAAAAGCTTTAGCACAATGTGCGAGGTAATAGGGGTCGACACCAATACAGTGTCCCCCCACAAGCCCGGGTTGGAAATTTAAGAAATTCCACTTTGTTCCTGCCGCTTCTAGGACATCGTAAACAGATATACCAAGTTTTTGAAATATGATGGAAATTTCATTTACAAAGGCAATGTTGATATCCCTTTGGGCATTCTCAATGACTTTGGCTGCTTCGGCAGTCTTGATATTCTTGGCGATAAAAATTTTGCCGCCATTCATTGTGCCATAGACATGTGAAAGCAATTCTGAAACGGCCTTGTTCTGGCCCGCGACTACTTTTGTGATCGTATCTACAGTGTGTTCGCGATCACCAGGGTTTATGCGTTCTGGAGAATAGCCGAGAAAGAAATCTTTACCACATTCCAGACCAGAAATTTTTGCCAATATTGGGCCGCAATCATCTTCGGTTACTCCAGGGTAAACCGTACTTTCATAGACAATAACATTTCCCGGTTTGATTATTCTGCCAACAGTCTCTGAAGCCATATGTACTGGTCTTAGGTCGGGCTCGTTATTTTCATCTACAGGGGTCGGAACCGTTACAATATGAATGTCGTGACCGATGATTTCTTCTTCATTGGAGGTTAGATGTAGAGTTGAGTTCTTCAATTCGGGTGAGGAAATTTCACCTGTTCTGTCATAACTCTCCTTCAATTCACTGATACGGTCCTGATTAATATCAAAGCCCGTAACCTTGAAATGTTTGGCCAAGTGTACGGCCAAGGGTAATCCTACGTAGCCAAGGCCAATAATACTAATGCTTGGTTTATCGAACATCATTGTGCTTACTCATATGAATATGATTTTATTTCTTTTAGGCGATACCAGATTTTTAGGCAATCTCATTTCGCAATCTCACTTCAGGGGGACTATCATCTTAAGTGAAAACCTTGATAAAAAAGACATTAGCCATTGCTTGACACTTTATTTACCATTTTAGTGCACCTTAATTCGAGATGTATTTTTGTATATAATCAAAAGGTTGCCTTATGGCTGAGTACGCAGGTATAGAGCGCCGCCTTGTTTTTCGGTTGCTTGATTACTGGGAGCAGAAAAAAGGTGAGCGAAAAATGCCGAGCCTGAATGATATTCAGGCATCAGAACTTATCGATGACTGGGACTGGTGTTTTTTAATTTCCCTGGGCGTGGAAGGTGAGAGTGCAGTCTTTACGCATCTAGGATCATTGATTTGGCCAGCCGAAAGGGCGTCGCTGATTGGGGCGCAGGTTTCTAATTGCCCGGATATGACCCTTATCAAACAAGCGACTTCATTTATGCCACGTGTTCTCGAACTCGGTGTGCCGGTAAGCATAGGTGGAGAATGTGAAGATGGGGGAGATGCGCTTCTTTATCGTAGTACATTGATGCCACTTTCTTCAGACGATGTTTTTGTTGATGCCCTGTTTGGGGGGGCAAATTGTCGTAAAGTGGCTAACGGATAACAAGGCTCAGAAACCAGATGTCGCAGGCAGTTTCATTCGAAGTAGATACATACCAGAATAAAAGATGGGTGCTAGAGTGTGTCTTGGATGAGAAGGATATGGCGCTTTCTACTGCGAAGCGTTTATATGATAGTAAGCGTTTCGCAGCCGTTCGTGTCGTGCAAGAAACATATGACGAGAACAGTAATTCAAGCCGTGAAAGAGTAATTTTTGAAACCACGGTGGCTGATCGGGATAACCGCACAGCTAAACAGAATAAAGTTAAGGTAAAAGCGGGTGCGACAAAAACCGGAGTAAGCCGCTCAGAACGGCAACCACTACGTAAAAGGCCTAAGATTGCTGCGACAAAAAAGGGCCCCGGTATATGGGTATTGTTGCTGTTATTTGTGATTATTAGCGCCGTTGGGATCTCTGCTTTGGTTTATCTCCGTAGCCTTTGAGATTAATGGCTTGGTCTGGCTTTTAAGTCTTTATTTATAGATTGTCTCCGAACATGAAAAAGGTCAAAACAAGCTCTCTAAAGCTTGCTTTGACCTTAAATTGTGTTTGCCGCAGGGATTGTTATGGCTAACCATTTGTTCTCTGGGTTTAATTCCAGTTGATTGTATAGTCGGCCGGATCCGGACGCTTGCGCTCTTTAACTTCACGTTCCACGCTGCCTATATAAAGAAAGCCGACAATATCCATATTCTTGTCGAGCCCTAGGCCCTCTTTTACCGTTGGGTCATAGGCTGCGTTACCAGTTAACCAGATCGCGCCATAGTTACGTTCATGAGCCGCGAGAAGAATGTTTTGTGCT
This sequence comes from Rhodospirillales bacterium 47_12_T64, assembly GCA_002162915.1. Lineage (GTDB taxonomy): Bacteria > Pseudomonadota > Alphaproteobacteria > Kiloniellales > Kiloniellaceae > Kiloniella. Next base: position 3,239 of record MABB01000100.1, on the reverse strand, counting down.
GCAGCTCCGGCAGAAAGGACTCGCTCATTCTTTGGTACGCCAGGTTTCTCATCGGTCATTACTGAACAAACGACGATGACAAGGGGAGCTAATTTGGGGCGACTTCCTTCTTTTTCCAGTTGCTCGGGTGTGGCATCTGGGGTTCGTATTTTGAGAGCATCAACAAAGAGGTCGGATAGTTTGCTACGGGCCTCGCCTTCTATAACAATGAAGCGCCAAGGGCGTAGCCAGCCGTGATCGGGTGCTGTGACCGCAGCTTGTAACATAAAATTGATGTCTTCTTTGGTTGGAGCAGGCTCAACCATCCATTGAGTTACAATGGATTTACGGGACAGAAGGAACGACAAATTATTCTCCTAAAGGGTTTTGTATCGTCATAGTACAAATAGCATCTAATTTCATCTATTTACTAAGTGATCGAATCGGATGATGTGGATTTTAGTATTTTAATCTATTTGCAATCAATTATCATTTACACTAAGTAATAGGAGCGGATGAAAATCATTCTCAATGGCGAGAGAAAAATGTACGTTTGTATATGTAATGGCTTTACTGAAAAAGATGTCAAAAATGCTGTAGGCTTGGGTGCCTCTTCAGTAGCTGGTGTCTATAAAGCCATGGATTGTTCACCTCAGTGTGGAAAATGTGGATGTGACATCAAAGATATGCTTGATGAAGAAAAAAGCATGTCCGCCCATTTTGCGAGAATGAAGCATCTCGCCGCTGAATGACTCCGCCCTTTATATACTTTTTTATGATTCTCTCACATTTTTAAAATAACGGGTTTTTTATCTTTGATAAGGATCTTGCTTGGATGTCCTCGTGGGTTAAATTCCATTTGAGTTACCCAGCTATTGGTTCTTGTTTGAAAGAAGCACTCTTAAAGATTGCCTTTTGGCCAAGAATAAATGAAGAAAATTGCGACCTTTTGAGAAAATACGGGCACTCATTTTAATCTGACGTGGCCTAAATAGTTGTCGTAAATAGATCAACCTAATATTGTTAGGTGAGATTGACAGGACATGGAGCTCCAAGGTTACATGCCCGCAAATAAATGTTTGAGTGAGGAATTATGAAAAGTGCGCAGTTGAAGGCGACATATCTGAAAGATTATGTGGCGCCAGCTTTTTTGATAAATCATGTGGATTTGGTGTTTTTTCTCGAACCAGAAGAGACAAGTGTCACTTCTTCGTTAAAGTTGGAACGCAGCCCTGCCAGTACTGGCCCGTTAGTCTTGAATGGTGACGAGCTGAGGCTTGTATCCCTAAAAGTTGATGGGCGAGATCTGGCTCAATCTGAATATGAACTAAATGAAATCTCCCTTACGATTGATGGGCTGCCAAACAGTTGTGTTCTGGAAATCAAGACAGAAATTGATCCTGTATTAAACACTCAGCTTGAAGGGCTTTATTTATCTGGTGGTAATTTCTGTACTCAATGTGAGGCGGAAGGCTTCAGGCGAATAACATTTTACCCTGATCGCCCTGATGTTATGGCGACTTACACTGTTACCCTGCATGCAGACCAAGAAAGTTATCCTGTTTTACTTTCCAACGGAAACCTCATTGATCAGGGTGTTGGTGTAGATGGTAAGCACTGGGCTCGTTGGCATGATCCCTTTCCAAAACCCTGTTATTTATTCGCCTTGGTTGCTGGAAATCTTGCCTGTTATGAGGATAAGTATCGCAGGGGCTCTGGGCAGGATGTTGCTCTGAAAATCTTTGTGGAGCACGGCAATGAAGATAAATGTGCCTACGCAATGGATGCACTTAAAAGATCAATGCGGTGGGATGAAGAGCGCTTTGGTTTGGAATATGATCTCGATATTTTCAATATCGTCGCCGTTAGTGATTTCAATATGGGAGCCATGGAGAACAAAAGCCTCAATATTTTTAATTCTAAATGTATTCTCGCGAGTGCAGACACTGCGACTGATTTGGAGTTTGAGCGTATTGAAGCGATTGTTGCTCACGAATATTTCCATAACTGGACGGGTAACCGCGTTACGTGTCGCGACTGGTTCCAGTTGAGTCTGAAAGAAGGTCTTACCGTTTATCGAGATCAGGAATTTACTTCTGATATGCGCTCTGCCTCCGTAAAGCGTATTCAAGATGTTCGTACGCTGCGGGCGCGACAGTTTCCTGAAGATGCGGGGCCACTATCTCATTCTATCCGCCCAGAAACTTATATCGAGATCAATAATTTCTATACGGCCACGGTGTATGAAAAGGGGGCAGAAGTCATCCGGATGATGCATGAAATTCTCGGTCGCGAGGGTTTCAGAAAGGGAATGGACCTCTACTTTGAACGGCATGATAACCAAGCCGTAACCTGTGATGATTTTGTCGTCGCAATGGAAGATGCCAACGATGTGGATCTCCATCATTTTCGACTCTGGTATAGTCAGGCGGGTACACCAGAAGTAGATGCTAGCTGGTTCTATAATGAAGCAGATAAAACCTTTACACTGAATTTAACCCAGTACACAGCACCTACTCCAGGTCAGGAAGACAAACACCCGCTACATATCCCATTGACGGTAGGGCTTGTTGGAAAAGATGGTAAAGATCTCCCCTTGTATCTAGAAGGGGAAGAAATGGAGCAACCTGATACGAGTTTAACTCTGCGGGTTGATCAAGAGCGCCAGTCATTCCAGTTCAACAACGTTGATGACTGTCCTGTTCCGTCCATCAATAGGAACTTCTCTGCGCCGATAAAGCTTTCCACAAAATACAGCGATGATGATTTAAGCTTCCTGATGAGGAGCGATAGTGATGCCTTTAGCCGTTGGGATGCATCTCAATTTTATGCATCACGTTTGATTCTAAAGTTGGTTGCGGTCATTCAAGATGGTGGCGAGCTTGAGTTTGATCCGAGTTATGCTCACAGCTTGTCGCGTAATATTGCAGATCAGTCTCTGGATCCTGCCTTTCTGGCGCAAATATTGATCTTGCCGTCGATTAACTACGTCGCTGAACAGATGCAGGTGGCAGATTTTGCAGCAGTAGATAAGGCGCGCTTGTTTTTTAAAGCTGGTATTGCAAATGAGCTTATTGATCAGTTTCAGGAGCTTTATTTACAAGGGGAGGTTAACGGCTCCTATAGTCCTGATGCTGTCTCTGCTGGTCAACGCGCCTTGCGAAACGTAGCTCTTGGTTATCTGGCCGCGATTGAAAATGATCCCAAATGTATTGATCTGATCGTCAATCAGTATGAAGGTGCAGATAACATGACAGACC
>MABB01000131.1:3040-6646 GCA_002162915.1 Rhodospirillales bacterium 47_12_T64 | reverse complement strand
TGATTTTTAACTGCAGTCTGCGTACTTTGCACAAAAGCTCATGAAGATTAATTACACGGTTATTCTATGTCCGCACTCTCTTTGGAAAATGTTAGCCATCAGTTTGGCAAATTAGCAGCGGTAAATAACGTCGACCTTTCAATTGAGGCTGGCGAATTTATCTGTTTGCTGGGGCCATCTGGGTGCGGCAAGACCACCATATTACGTTTAGCTGCGGGCCTTGAGCCTTTGCAAGCTGGTATTGTCAGAATGGGCGGGGCAATCGTCGCGGACAACAAGACTGAGGTTCCACCGGAAAACAGGTCTGTTGGCCTTGTTTTTCAAGACTATGCATTGTTCCCACATCTAACAATTGCCAAAAACATTGCATTTGGCCTTACACATTTATCCCGATCCGAACGGGAAAAGCGAGTGGATGAAACTCTCCGGCAAGTGGGGATGTTCGATTACAAGAATGCCTTCCCGCATACGCTGTCTGGCGGTCAACAACAACGTATCGCTCTTGCGCGTGCCATTGCGCCACGCCCAAAGCTTGTTCTCTTGGATGAGCCTTTCTCGGGACTTGATGTTCGTTTGAGAAATCAAATTCGGGATGAAACGGTTCGGGTATTAAAACAAAACGGTACTGCAACCCTCATGGTTACTCACGATCCTGAAGAAGCCATGTTTATGGCAGATCGTATCGCGATAATGCGTGAGGGTAAGATTGTCCAGCTTGCGACGCCTTCCGAGTTGTACACAAAACCTGCGAACCCGTTTGTTGCTCACTTTTTTGGTGACCTGAATGAATTCAAAGGAATATGTAACAACGGACATGTTGCCACACCCTTTGGCCCTTTAGCCACACCAAGTTTACCTCATGGTGCGCCAGTTAATATTCTCGTCCGTCATGAAGGTGTTTTGTTGGGCGAAAAAATAAATGGAACCGGGGTCGAAGCAAGTGTACTGAAATCACGAATGCTTGGTCGAACAAGTCTTGTAGATTTCAAGGTTTCCAATGGCTTAGAAGATGACATTCATGTAAAAGCTCGATTGGGAAGTGACGTCATTCCTGAAGCGGGAAAGAAGATCGTACTCGAGTTGGATAAACGTTTCGCCTTTGTGTTTTCATCCCAGCCAGCTGAATAATTATCCTTTCAAAATCCGACACTTAACGCAATTGCGTATGAATCGTTGATTGACGGTTATCTTTTTGCCATAGTCCCTAGCAGATTAAAGGTAATTATCTCCAGGGAGAGAGAGTATGGGTTCATTCAGCATTTGGCATTGGCTGATTGTTTTGGTTGTTGTTTTGGTTCTCTTTGGCGGCGGCGGTAAGCTGAGTAAGCTTATGGGAGATGCAGGTTCTGGTATCAAAGCCTTCAAAAAAGGCCTGAAAGACGAAAACAAAGATACCGCTTCTTCAGAAAAAGAAGAAAGCAAAACCATTTCCGAAGATAAAGACAAAGTTTAACCCTCAGGGGTTCCAGTTTAGTCTGGTTTTGACTTAAGGAGCAGTCGCCAATGTTCGACATCGGTTGGTCGGAAATGATGGTCGTTGCAGTTCTGACCCTATTAATCATGGGACCAAAAGAGCTGCCTAACACCCTGCGAAGCGTATCCAAATGGGTCAAAAAGGCAAAAGGACTGGCGCGTGAGTTCCAGTCTGGTGTCGACGATGTAATCCGGGAATCTGATTTGCAAGACGCTCGAAAAGCCCTGGAAGGATCCAATAGTGAATCAATTCGAAAAACAATTGAAGAAGTTATCGATCCCTCTAAAACGCTGAGCAAAACATCTCAGGAAGTCAAAGACGGCGTTGAAGCCTTGGCGAAAGAGGGAGCTGAAGACAAAGAGGAACACAATCCTTTTGCGTCGATAACAAAGCCTCCTACCAATCTTGTTTCTGAAACGCCGAAACGTGACACGCCTAAAAGCGATATACCTGAACCTGCGGTTCTGTCAGAAGCAGATCATAAAACAACCTCTTCTTAAAAGCAGCTAATCATTGTGAGCAATACAACTGAAGAAAACAAGATGCCTTTACTAGAGCATCTGATTGAACTTAGAAGACGAATGCTCTGGAGTGTTGTGACACTTCTCATCGCTTTTTTAGCCTGCTTTGCTTTTGCTGAACAGCTCTTTGAATACCTTGCTGCGCCCCTCGCAGAAGTTATGAGAGAAAATTCGGTCAGTGATCGCCAGCAACGTTTGATCTTTACTGATCTCACTGAAGTTTTCTTTACCTACGTAAAGGTTGCTTTCTTCTTTGGGGCCTTTATCAGTTGCCCGATATTCCTGTCTCAAATATATCTCTTTGTGGCACCAGGCCTCTATAAAAACGAAAAATCGGCCTTTACACCTTTTCTGATTGCGTCACCAATTCTGTTCTTTGCGGGTGGTGCCCTGGTATATTTTGTCATTTTTCCGCTTGCTGCCGAGTTTTTCCTGGCATTTCAGGTTGAGGGAACAGACAGTACCATTGCAATTGAGCTGGAAGCCAAGGTCAGCGAATACTTCTCGCTTATGATGAAGCTTATTTTTGCCTTTGGTATTTGTTTCCAACTTCCAGTAATTATGACCTTACTGGCAAAAGTTGGTATCGCATCCTCTAAAGGCATGGCGGAAAAACGTAAATATGCAATTGTTGGCGTGTTCATCGTTGCGGCGATTTTTACGCCGCCAGATCCCTTGAGCCAGCTGGCTTTGGCTATTCCTATCGTTCTTCTCTATGAGATTTCGATACTCATGGCCAAAATGGTGGAAAAGAAACGCGCTGAGCAAGAAAACGCTGATTCGAGTGATATCACTCCGGACTAAAGTGTTTTAACTTCCTGCATTTTCTTTTAGACATGTAGGGTATGCTTCGCATTAATTGAATTTTGTCTCTATCAATACGTCTCTATCAGTATAAGGACAGAGATACTTATGTATGATCTAAAGTTGATCCGTGAAACTCCAGAATTACTGGATGAAGGTCTCAAACGTCGTAATCTTGAGCCGATGTCTGCTCGCATTCTCGAACTGGACAAACAACACCGGGCCGTACAGGCTGAACTACAAGATATGCAGGCGCGCCGTAACGATTCCTCGAAGCAAATTGGTATCGCCAAACGCAACGGTGAAGATGCTTCCGATTTGATGGCCGAGGTTGCTGACATTAAATCCGGTATGGCGGAAAAAGAAACCGCTGATACCGATCTGGCCAACCAGATCAAAAATATTCTATCAGGCATACCTAATCGTCCATACGATGACGTACCCGTTGGTGCAGACGAAGATGATAATATTCTTGCACGTCTTGTTGGTGACAAACCTGAACTATCGTTCGAAGCTAAACAACACTTTGAACTCGGCGAACAAAATAGTGAGATGGATTTCGAACTAGCTGCGAAGCTGTCGGGTTCCAGATTTGTCGTTCTCAAAGGCGGTGTTGCAAGACTGTATCGCGCTCTGTCACAGTTTATGATCGATCTACATATTGAAGAGCACGGCTATACAGAGATCATTCCACCAGTATTGGTGCGAGATCATGTTATGTATGGAACGAGCCAGTTGCCTAAGTTTGCGGAAGACTCGTTCCGTACAGAAGAAGGGTTCTGGCTTATTCCAACGGCTGAAGTCCCG
>MABB01000131.1:2836-2979 GCA_002162915.1 Rhodospirillales bacterium 47_12_T64 | reverse complement strand
CTCTCACACCCTGTTTCCGTTCAGAAGCGGGTTCTGCCGGGCGTGATACCCGAGGCATGTTGCGTCAACATCAGTTTGATAAGGTTGAAATGGTCTCCATCGTTCATCCTGACAAATCAGACGAAGAACTGGAACAGATGACA
>MABB01000131.1:0-2818 GCA_002162915.1 Rhodospirillales bacterium 47_12_T64 | reverse complement strand
CTAAAAAAACTGGGACTGCACTATCGCGTCGTTATGCTTTGTACTGGTGATATGGGCTTCGGCGCACGTAAAACCTATGACATTGAAGTTTGGCTTCCTGGTCAGGATACTTACCGCGAAATTTCCAGCTGTTCTACTTGTGGGGACTTTCAATCCAGGCGCATGAATGCCCGGTTCCGCCCAAGCGACAGTAAAAAACCAGCCTTTGTGCATACTTTAAATGGGTCTGGTGTTGCTGTCGGACGTTGCCTTATTGCTGTCATGGAAAACTATCAGCAGGCTGACGGTTCTATTACTGTGCCGGAAGTTCTGCGTCCTTATATGGGCGGCAGGGAGAGCATTCTCACGAATGACTAGGATTGTAAGCGATCTTTCCAAAGCAAGGGTGCTGTTATCTAATGATGACGGCATCCACGCCGAAGGATTAGCTGTTCTTGAAGACGTTGCTCGAACACTTTCTGAAGATATTTGGGTTGTTGCGCCTGATGTAGAGCAAAGTGCAGCCAGTCATTCTTTGACACTGCGCCGTCCTTTGCGTGAACGAAAGCTGGCTGACAAGCGGTACTCCATTGATGGTACACCGACCGATTGTGTTTTGATGGCGATGAAATACCTCATGAAAGAGCAGAGGCCAGATCTCGTTCTTTCAGGTGTTAATGTCGGGGCTAATCTTGGTGAAGATGTCATCTATTCCGGAACTGTTGCGGCTGCGATGGAAGGGGCTATTCTTGGTACCCGATCAATAGCACTTAGCCTCCGCCCTGATAATCGGGATGATACTCTTTTTCATTGGGATAGCGTTAGGCGTTTTGCACCCGATGTCATCAGAAAGTTGGCCCTTTGGGAAGAGCCTGGAAATTTATTGTTTAATGTTAACTTCCCGGGTGTTCCAGCAGATCAGGTCAAAGGCGTAAAAGTATGTCGGCAAGGCCATCGCGACGAAGAGACAACAGTCGTTGAGGGAAGTGACCCCGGTGGCAGGCCTTATCTTTGGGTTGGGCAATTTGTAAGTCATCATACATCTGTACCAAATGCTGACCTGACCGCAATTGCCGAAGATTATATTACTGTGACACCTCTTAAATACGATCTGACGGATCAACGTGTTCTTGAGAAAATGGGCCGACTTTTCTTATGAGCCTCGAAGCCCGAAAAATTCGTTTGATAATGGAGCTGCGTAGAGGAGGGATCTCTGATACCGAAGTACTCTCGGCTGTAGAGCGTATCCCCAGAGAAGCTTTTGTGCCCGGTCCTTTCCAAGATCAGTCATATGAGAACCGGGCTCTGCCAATTGGGCGTGGTCAAACCTTAAGTCAACCTCAAGTCGTTGCGATGATGACACAGGCGCTTTCGCTGACTAAACGTATGAAAGTTCTCGAAGTTGGTACCGGGTCAGGATATCAGGCATCAATCCTCTCACGCTTATGCCGCCGGGTTTATACGATTGAGCGTTATAAAGAATTGCTGTCAGAAGCAGAAGAGCGTTTTACTGATTTACGCCTTCACAATGTGACCACAAAGCTGGGTGATGGTTACAAGGGATGGAGAGAACAAGCCCCCTTTGAGCGGATTATAATTACTGCTGCACCCAAAGAAATTCCGCAAGCGCTGCTTGAGCAATTGGCAATTGGTGGTATCCTTGTTCTACCGCTTGGGTCGCAGGGTAATAATCAGGAACTAATCAGAATTACGCGAACAGAAAGCGGCTTTGATCAGGAAAATCTGGGGGGCGTACGCTTTGTACCTCTTGTACATGGAATGCCCAAAGATGATTAGGTTATGTGTCCCGAACTATCACCTAAGTTGTGACACAGGTAATTAAGGGAATTTAGAAACGTACGTTGCTATTTTAATGTTTGATAAGAAAAGCTTATCCATTGTGAAAATTCCAGCCTTGCTTATAACAGCGGGGCTGTACGGTTGCACCTTTGAGCCTTCCTCATTTCCAGTTCTCTCGGGCCCGACCGTTTTTCAAACTCCTGCTTCAACGGTTTATAGTTACCCGCCTCCAATATTACCAAAACGTAAGCCAACGCCTCCACCACGGCCACAAACGGTGGATAATTCAACGGGTATTGTTGCGGGCAATACTATCCCGGCTCTGCTGCCAGGTCGTATTCCTTTACCCAAAAGGAACCCGCGCCGCAGAGCAAACTGGACACAGCCGCAGGATAATTCAAATACAAAGTTGGCAGTAGTATCCCCAAGTGTGGCTTCCCCAAATAATGGCTCGTCATCGATATATACGGTTATGAGAGGGGACAGCGTTTATTCTATCTCTCGTAAAAAACGCGTTTCCATTCGGGAATTGATAATTATAAACAAATTGTCTGCTCCTTATAAACTGGGTGCGGGGCAGGTTATTCATCTGCCGGTGTCGAAAGAACATGTGGTTGTATCAGGGGACACAATTTATGGGATTTCCCGACGATATAATGTGGAGACAACCGAACTCGTCAGATTAAACCGAATACAACCTCCTTACGCTCTTCGTGTCGGCCAACGTTTGAACTTGCCAGCACTCAGAAAGAAATCGGTATCAAGTGTTGCTGCATCAAAGAGCGTGGTAAAGGTCCCCTCGAAAATACAACCGGTTTCGAAAGTACAGCCCGTTTCAGGGGTATCTCAAAAGGTTGCTGTAAATAACATTCCAAAACCTAAAAACTTTACAGGTCCGGTTCCCAAACCTCTTCCAAGATCGGCAAGTAATTTTCTCCGTCCTGTTCAGGGAAAGGTGATTTCTTCGTTTGGTCCGAAGCCCGGTGGCATTCATAACGACGGGATAAACATTTCTGCGCGTAAAGGTACAGCTGTAAAA
>MABB01000058.1 GCA_002162915.1 Rhodospirillales bacterium 47_12_T64 | reverse complement strand
TGTCGTGAACCATATTCTACTATAGATCTGGTTTACACGCCGTTACTAACGGGAAAGCAGTTTTTACTTTCCTGCCATATGCTGCAATACATATGGTATTACAACAAAATCTCAAGCACTAAGATATGCCATTTTCAAATCTGTATTAGAAATGTATGACACGATCATAGGCATCAAGCACTGACTCATGCATCATTTCTGAGAGTGTTGGATGCGGGAAGACCGTATGCATCAGATCTTCTTCCGTGGTCTCAAGTCCCATCGCAACAACAAAGCCCTGAATAAGCTCTGTTACTTCAGCACCAACCATGTGCGCGCCCAAAAGCTCTCCGGTTTTCGCATCAAAGATGGTTTTAACCAAGCCTTCCGCTTCGCCTAAGGCAATTGCTTTACCATTACCAGCAAAGGGGAAACGCCCGATTTTCACGGAACGACCTTCTTTTTTAGCTGTCTGCTCATTCATGCCAACAGATGCAATCTGAGGGTGACAATAAGTACAGCCCGGAATTTTACTTTTATCGATAGGATGCGGAGATAACCCGGCAATCTTTTCAATACAAACCACGCCCTCATGCTCGGCTTTATGCGCCAACATCGGCGGGCCAGCAACATCACCAATGGCAAAAATACCAGGTACATTCGTCCGTGAAAACTCGTCAGCGACGATACAACCACGATCGGTTTTGATACCAAGATTTTCAAGGCCAATATTTTCGATGTTCCCCACGACACCAACGGCCGAGATCACGCGATCAACAGTAATCTGTTCGCTCTTGCCGTTCTTTTCTAAAGTCGCGGTAACATGGTCGCCCTTTTTATCGAGCTTGGTAACCATTGTGCCAGTGCGGAACTTCATTCCGTGCTTGCCAAGTTGCTTTTGAGCGAGCTTTGAAATCTCGTCGTCTTCAACAGGCAGGATCTTATCAAAAACTTCAACAACGGTGACTTCAGCACCAAATGTGTTGTAAAAATCGGCAAACTCGATGCCAATCGCACCTGAACCAACGACCAGTATAGATTTTGGCATGATATCCGGGCGCAGGGCCTCACGATAAGTCCAGACTAGTTTCCCATCAGGCTCTAACCCGGGAAGCGTGCGCGCCCGTGCACCCGTTGCAACAATAATGTTCTTCGCTGTAAGCGCAGTCTTTTTCTTATCCTTGCCTTCGACCGACAATTTGCCTGGTGCCGTAAGAGTACCTGCCCCGTCAAAAACCGTGACCTTGTTCTTTTTCAACAGATGTCCAACACCACCGTTAAGCTGTTTGGACACTCCCTTGGAGCGCTCAACGATTTTCTGTAGGTCAAAATCTACATCTTTAGCTGACAGGCCGTAATCCTCAGCGTGCTTCATGTTGCGATAAATTTCCGCAGATCTCAGCAATGCTTTGGTTGGAATGCACCCCCAGTTCAGGCAGATCCCGCCAAGGTGATCGCGTTCAACGACAGCTGTCTTCAAACCAAGCTGTGCTGAGCGAATAGCCGTCACATAACCACCGGGTCCCCCACCAAGGATGATAACGTCAAAGTTTGTATCACTCATAGTCTCACTCTATTAGAGAAGCATGGAAAGAGGTTCTTGGATCAGTTTTTTGAAGGCCGCCATATATTCAGCACCGACAGCACCATCAACAACCCGGTGGTCAACGGAAAGCGTGCAAGTCATCACTGTTGCAATGGCTAACGCACCATCCTTGACCACAGGGCGCTGTTCACCAGCACCAACGGCCAGAATACACCCTTGAGGAGGATTGATAATGGCAGAGAAATCCCTGATACCAAACATGCCGAGGTTGGAAATAGAGAATGTTCCCCCCTGATATTCTTCCGGCTTCAATTTCCCATCACGCGCCCGACCCGCAAGATCTTTCATCTCTGAAGAGATCACACCAAGCCCTTTGCCTTGCGCAGCTTTAATGATCGGTGTGATCAGACCCGTTGGCGTTGCAACAGCCACCGAAATATCGGCATTTTTATAGCTCAGGATACCTTCTTCACTATAAGAAGCGTTGGCCGCAGGGACTTTTTTCAAAGCCAGGGCAGCAGCGCGAATGACAAAATCATTTACAGAGATTTTCACATCACCGCTCGCGTTTAGCTCCTTACGGAAGGTAAGCAATTTATCGATCTCACAATCAACCGAAAGATAGAAGTGAGGAACAGTCTGTTTGGACTCAGTCAGACGATTGGCAATAACCCGACGAATGGAACTCAAGGGCTCCAGCTCGTACTCCATACCCAGCAGGTCTGCGAGTTCGCGTGCATTTGGTCCAGATGCGGCAGGTGCAGCAGCTGTTACAACAGGTGCCGATGGTGAAACCGCCTTACCTGTTCCTTGCTCAAGAGCACTCAAAACATCAGCTTTGACGATACGACCATGTGGTCCTGTACCTTGAAGAGCTGAAAGATCCAGATTGTCTTGAGAAGCCATCCGTCGTGCAAGAGGGCTTGCGAAAATGCGATTTCCCGAAGCAGCTATTGGCGCAGCAGGTGCTGGTGCGACCTGCGATGCTGTAGCTGCAGGAACGTCTTCCGTCACTGGCTCAACAGCAACGGGTACAGGTGCTGCTGCTGCGGCATCTACAGCACTCGCATCTTCATCTTCTTCAAGAAGAATAGCAATAATCTGATTTACCGGCACTCCCTCTGTCCCATCAGGAACAAGGATTTTTGCAATTGTGCCTTCGTCAATTGTCTCGACTTCCATCGTTGCCTTATCGGTTTCGATTTCGGCAAGAATATCACCTGAATTTACTGTATCACCTTCTTTTACCAGCCAACGGGCCAGCTTGCCTTCTGTCATCGTCGGAGACAGGGCGGGCATAAGAATATTGATTGGCATCGTATATCTCCCCTGCCCCGTTTATGAACGGTAGCAGACTTCTTTAGCTGAAGTGATGATATGTGAACTCTGTGGCAGGGCGAGCTGCTCAAGGTTCGCGGCATAAGGAAGTGGCACATCGACACCCGCAACACGTTTAACCGGCGCGTCCAGATAATCAAAAGCCTGCTCCATAACGATGGCAGAGATCTCAGAACCAATACCAGCAAATGCCCAGCCTTCTTCGACTGTTACCAGACGATTGGTCTTACGAACAGATGTGAGGATAGTCTCGGTATCGAGGGGGCGGATCGTCCGAAGATCGATCACCTCGGCAGATATACCTTCTTTGGCAAGCTCTTCAGCCGCATCCAGTGCCTTACCAACCATCAAAGAGAAAGTAACGATGGTCACGTCTGTACCCGGACGAACAACCTTCGCCTTACCAATTGGCACAGTCCAGTCATCCGTATCCGGCACATCAAAGCTTGTGCCATACATCAACTCGTTTTCGAGGAAAATGACAGGGTTTGGATCACGAATGGCAGATTTCAGAAGACCTTTGGCATCCGCGGCAGAATAAGGAGATACAACTTTAAGGCCCGGACAATGGGCATACCAGCTTGCATAACATTGAGAGTGCTGAGCACCGACACGAGAAGCAACACCATTGGGCCCACGGAACACGATTGGACTACTAACCTGACCGCCGGACATATAACGGGTTTTCGCGGCAGAGTTGATAATGTGATCAATCGCCTGCATTGCGAAGTTGAAGGTCATAAATTCAACAATCGGGTTTAGGCCATAGAAAGCAGCCCCCACTCCCAACCCGGCAAAACCGTGCTCTGTAATCGGGGTATCAATAACGCGCTTGGCCCCGAACTCATCCAGAAGGCCTTGGCTGATTTTATAAGCACCCTGATATTGAGCAACTTCCTCGCCCATCAGGAACACTTTTTTATTGCGACGCATTTCTTCAGCCATTGCATCACGCAAAGCTTCACGAACGGTCGTTTTAGTAAAGGACCCGTTCCATTCGCTTTCCGGTGCAACAAACTCAACAGCTGGCCCGGATACGGAAACAGGCGCGGGAGCTGAGCTTTCGACAACTTGTTCTGCGGCTGGCCTTGTAACAGGTGCAGCTGCTGAATAACCGTTCAGGTCAGCATCGCTCTCGCCGTCTTCAAGTATAAGGGCGATAGGCGTATTAACAGCAACGTTATCCGTGTCACCAGCAATAAGGATTTTACCGAGAACACCTTCATCAACGGCTTCAACTTCCATTGTGGCTTTATCGGTTTCGATCTCGGCCAGAATATCACCAGATGATACACTGTCGCCTTCGTTTTTCATCCAACGGGACAGTTTTCCTTCTGTCATAGTCGGGGATAGCGCAGGCATAAGAATTTCTATTGGCATTTTTTCTTCTCCGGAATGACGGACAGCTTACGCGTCTGCGTACACATCGGTGTAAAGTTCAGAAGGATCCGGCTCTGGGCTAGATTGAGCAAATTCAGCTGATTTAGAGACGATCGCCTTAACATCTTTGTCGATCTGTTTCATACCAGCTTCGTCGATAATCTTTTTCTTAAGCATCAACGCACGAAGACGTTCGATAGGATCGCGTTCTTCACGGACCTTCTGAACTTCTTCTTTTGAACGATACTTGGCCGGATCAGACATGGAATGGCCACGATAACGATAAGTCATCATCTCCATAATATAGGGGCCTTTGCCACTACGCGCATGTTCAACCGCAATCTTCGCCGCTTCGCGAACCGCGACGACGTCCATGCCATCAACCTGCATTCCCGGAATGCCATAAGCATTGCCACGGTGATAAAGCTCGGTAGAATTCGCTGAAGAACGCGCTGTAGATGTTCCCATGGCATAACTGTTATTTTCGATCACATAAACGACCGGTAGTTCCCAAAGCGAAGCCATGTTGAATGATTCGTAAACCTGCCCCTGGTTGAGGGCACCATCGCCAAGATAGGCAACGTTTACGGCCTTTTCTTCCAGGTACTTATGGGCAAAGGCAATACCTGTACCAATGGGAACCTGCGCGCCAACAATACCATGACCGCCGTAAAAGCCTTTTTCCTCACTGAACATGTGCATGGAACCGCCCTTACCTTTGGAATAGCCCCCGCTACGTCCTGTAAGTTCCGCCATGACACCGTCGGGGTCCATACCACAAGCCAGCATATGACCGTGATCACGGTACGAGGTCAGGATCGTATCCCGTTCTTCCAATGCAGACTGGATGCCAACAACAACAGCTTCCTGACCAATATAAAGGTGGCAGAAACCGCCGATCAGACCCATGCCGTACATCTGTCCGGCTTTTTCTTCAAAGCGTCGGATCAAAAGCATTTCACGGTAAAAATCGAGGATAAGTTCATTCGTTATGTCAGAAGGAAGCGCAGAAGAGGCTGTCCGCTTCTTAGAGGCCCGTTTAGGGGGCGTTTTTTTTGTCGCCATGCGAGGTATCCCATAAAATTTAGTGTTATGCACTAAGGGCTGTGTTTCTCGCAATTAATGTAGGGGAAAAGAAATAATATTACAACAAGTTTTATCTTATTGAATTATAACACATTTTCAATGATTAACTTAAAATACGTTAACTGACAAATAAATGCTGCATTGCACAATTATCGGTTAACTATACAACTTATCTTTTTTGAATAATAACGTAGTCATTTTCACGGCCATAGTTAAGAACATCGCGCGCCCTTTCTTCCAGAAGATCCGGATCAAGGTTATCCGGGCGCAAAAGCGCAACACGAGATTCAAGACCCAGGCGTTCATCAAGAGTTGTATGCATTTCCACCTGTTTTACAGCCAGATTTTGCTTGAGATGTATCCACGCCCAGATGCCGCGCTCACCCTCAATAGTATGATAAGCAAAATAGGCAACAAGAGACGCCCCCAGAACTTGAGGAATAACGACACGCGATCGTTTATGGATCTCTCTGAATAACGACATCGATTAAATTGGTTCTTTACTTATGTGCACGTAAGACGATTAAACTAACAGATAAAGTAGTTGTTGGGAATAAACAAAGGATTAATGGACTTACACACTCTTAATCAGATCCCCTCTCCCTTGACACCTGCTCGCCTTTAGGCGCAGAATTTTTCTGTTGATGGCAGCGTAAATTCAACCGCCTGCCATAGCTACTTCAAAGCCTTGTGACTGCGACCTAAAGTTAAGGGTTACTAAGGAGGAAATTGGATTGGCATATATTTTTATAAAATACTCTCCAGACGCGCCCTATAAAACCTTCGACACAAAACAAGAGCCCTACGAAAAAATGGTCCGGGATATGGAAATCCATTTAACTCAGAACGGCTTAGCTGGAAGGCTGGAACCAATACTGGGCTTCCCACGATACTATGAACTGGATGACCTCTCTAAAGAAGAAGCCACCGCGTTCAAAAAGACTTTTCCGGAACTTCCTCCCCGGCTGATAACCTGATAGCCACGACCTCCACTAACTGCTTCTTCATTACCTCTTCTGCTCAATTTTACCCCACAATCTAAACTTCTTATGATTGATTAATTAAAAAAATCCCACAAACATTAAATTTTTGGATGTATTAACCTGGGAGAACCATCGAGCTTTGTAAGTCAGAATATATAGAAACGTAGGGTTATAGATATTAGGGATGAACGTGTTTCTAATCAACTAAGTTTTGATATACGAAACCACTTCCCTTAAGTGCTTTTCATCCATAAGATAAACTTATTACATCTAAAGGTTGAATAGTCCCTAGTTTCCTAGACGCGATGTATCCTCAATTTTTTCTGTCGTTCAAAGTCGTTTGGTGACAACATTCCGTTTCTAGCATGTTTACGTTTTGGGTTATAGAACATTTC
>MABB01000087.1 GCA_002162915.1 Rhodospirillales bacterium 47_12_T64 | reverse complement strand
GATCGGGTCCATGGCACGAACCAGTTTTGCCCCATTCTTTTCAAGAGCCGAGGTAATGCGTTCTGGACAGCTCGCTGGGTCAACCAGTACAGTTTTCCCTTCGCGCGCAAAAGAGGTCAAGCGATTTTCTAATGCAGCAGGTTCAGCAATCTCGACCTGATTATCCAGCGCGGAAAGCGTTTCGCTGGTAACTTTATTTGAATCAACAAACCACTGAACCGTACCATCTGTATGGACAATCGCGAAAGAGAGCACGAGCGGTGTATGGTCCACATCTTCGCCCCGCACATTCAACAACCAAGCGACAGAATCAGGCAAGCTCAGTACAGCACAATCAGCGCCGCTCTCGATCAGTGTCTTACCAATTTCAATACGTTTGTCCCGTGAAGAACGACCAGCATGTTTAAGATCGTAAGGCATAGACTTGCCGCTTGGACGCGCGGGCTGGTCACTCCAGACTTTATCGAGAGGGTTGGATTCCACAGGCACCAACTCACCGCCCGCTTTCTCAACACCTTTACGTAAAGCTTTAACCTGGTTTTCACTCTGCAACCAGGGATCATAAGCAATGCGCATGCCCTGGGTTACATTTGTTTCCAGCCATTTATGAGCAGGTTCTTCAGTAAGATGCTGATAGGTAAACAGGCTTTCTTCAACTTCTTGCCGTACTTGAATGGTGTAGCGCCCATCAACAAAGATCGCAGCCCTTTCAGCCAGAACAGCGCCTAAACCAGCAGATCCGGTAAAACCACTAAGCCATGCGAGGCGCTGTGCCTGCGGTGGAACATACTCGCCCTGATGCTCATCTGTTCGCGGAACAATGAAACCATCAAACCCGTCTTTGGCCAACTGATCACGCAGAGCTTTAAGTCGAGCAGCATAGCCGCCGGTTGCCAATTCGGGCATTTTACCATCCTTATAAAATATACAATCGTGTTTTCAACAGATTATCTACGTAGCTCAATCAAAACAACACATGCTTTTGCATAACACTATATTATTATATTTCATATACTTATGAAGAAAAAATAAGAATTATACTCAAAATGCATGGCTCTATTGCAGAATCACCACTACCGAAAAATATTATTTACGCTAGATATACTGCAACAACACAGCGGCAATAGACAAGCAATTAGCCGGCCGCAATAACTGATCTAGGAGATATGATCATGAGAGAAGATAAAATCGTATTCGCGGCCAACGAAATCGCTAACCAGCCCATTCTCGTTACTGTTGCACCACACCGCTACACAAGAGCTTATCGCATTTATTCAGCTGTAGCTGGCATCACAAAAAGCTTCAAAAGCTACATGGAACGCCGTGCAACTGCTAATCAGCTCTGGGACTTGAGTGATCGTGAACTTAACGACATCGGCCTAAGCCGTGGCAGCATCGAAGCAACTGTAAACAGCCTTTATGCAGAAGCTGCAGAAAAAGAGAGCAAAACTTTCAAGCCTGGCTTCTCTTTCCTCTCTTCTTCAGATTTTGTTTCACCGAAAGAAACAAAACAGGCTGAAAACAACAGCAAAGCAGTACGCGCAGCATAACCCCCCTTTTGCTTGCAGCACTGCATTGTTAAAACGCACTGGAATTTCGACAGAATTTCCGGTGCGTTTTTTATTGCCTAATCGTTAGAGAAATTAACGCACAAAAATAATACGATCAGGCTTCAAAGCCGCAATCGCATTATCATACTCAATCCAGCGGAATCTGGCTTAACGAGACAAAACCAGAGTTGCCCATTCGCCGAGGTGTAATTCGCGAATGACTTTAAGCCCCAGTGCTTCGTGCGTCTTCACCACCTGTTCCTGTTGCTTGATCAGTAACCCGGAAAGCACGGCGATCCCACCCTCTGCCAAATTCTTTTCAAGTGCTGGTGCCATCTGGCAAAGCGGTTCGGCAAGAATATTCGCCGCGATCAGATCATATCGGGCACGCTCGGACACTTCCGCTGCATCATATCCATCACCACAGATCCCGGTAATGCCCGAGACGTTGTTAAGTTCGGCATTTTCCAGAGCGACACGCACAGAATCCTCGTCGATATCCACACCAAGAACAGGGCAATCCCAAAGGATCTTGATCGCCATTGAGAGAATTCCAGATCCACACCCCATATCGAGAGCAGAGCTGACCTTTCGCTCAGCAGCAAGATCCGTCAAGGCAATCAAACAGCCCTTTGTTGTCTCATGCTGGCCTGTACCAAAAGCAACATTGGCCTCAATCAAAAGAGGGACAGCCCCTTTAGGAGGCACATCTGTGACATGAGAACCATGCACAAAGAACTTTCCAGCCACGATTGGCGGCAAAGCCTTCTGGCCTTCAGCAACCCAATCAATATCAGGAACCTGCTCTATTGTTATTTCAGGGCAGATTCCACCAACGATTTCCGCCGTGCTAGAAAGGATATCCTCAACCTGTTTTTGAGACGGCTTTCCATCGACGTACATCTTGGCCGATATCATACCAGCAGCATTCGGATTGGTAAGGACGACCGCGCCATTGAGGGGCTCAAGTGCCAACTCATAAACAGCAATTTGTCTCTCGGGAATTTCGAGGGAAATACACCAGACTGCTGAATTATCTACTCTCATCACATACCTGCCTGTTCAGCGGGCACAACAAAGTTACTCAGCACTTTTTTGCTACCAGCTTTATCAAATGAAATTGTTAGGCGCTCGCCTTCAACGGCAGCGACCAGACCATAGCCAAACTTTTGGTGGAATACTCTTTCTCCACGACTAAATCCACTTTTGCTTTCAGAAACTTTTTGTGCCGCTTTGCGAACTAGTTGGGATTCACCACTTGAAAAACTTCGGGCACGCTGCATTCCCGGACTATCTCGATGAGGACTACTTCGATCATCCTGCCACTTGTTCGAGCCAAACCCACCATAGGAAGGCTCAAGTGGGGCAGAATAAATTCCACGATCACTC
This sequence comes from Rhodospirillales bacterium 47_12_T64, assembly GCA_002162915.1. Taxonomy (GTDB): domain Bacteria; phylum Pseudomonadota; class Alphaproteobacteria; order Kiloniellales; family Kiloniellaceae; genus Kiloniella. The sequence goes on along the minus strand of MABB01000087.1, from coordinate 3,785 downwards.
TCACGCTCGATATGTTCATGCGGAAGTTCATCAACAAACCGGGAAGGAATAGCCGATGCCCAGGAACCATGCATTCGTCGGTTTGCCGCAAAGGATATAATCGCTCGTTTCCGGGCGCGTGTCAGGCCGACATACGCCAATCGACGCTCTTCTTCCAAGCCTTTAAGTCCCTGCTCGTCCATTGCGCGTTGATTTGGAAACAGTCCCTCTTCCCACCCGGGAAGAAAAACTGTTTCAAACTCGAGCCCCTTGGCACCATGCAAGGTCATGATTGAAACCATATCCTGCCCGGTTTGATTGTTCGTATCCATCACCAGACTGACATGTTCAAGGAATTCAGCCAGATTTTCGTATTCACCCAGCGCATTGACCAGCTCACGAAGGTTTTCGACACGCCCCTTGGCTTCAACAGACTTGTCGTTCTGCCAAAACTCGAGATAACCGCTCTCTTCCAAGACAAGGTCAGCAAGCTCTGGATGCGACATATCGGCTTTCAGCCCCTGCCAACGTTCCATCTGATCAACAAAGCCCGCCATGGATTTGCGTGCTGCCGGGCGAAGCTCGTCTGTCTGAACGATCTCACGCGCCGCATTAAACAGCGAGATATTCATTTGGCGGGAAAGCTCATGCACCACACGAACCGCCGCAGGGCCAAGTCCTCGTTTTGGCGTATTGATAGCACGCTCAAAAGCTAAACTGTCATCCGGAGAGTTGACTAAACGTAAATAAGCCAAGGCGTCGCGGATTTCCAAACGCTCATAGAACCGCGCGCCGCCAATGACCTTGTAGGGAATAGCAAGAGTTAAAAAGCGCTCCTCAAATTCGCGGGTCATCGCGCCGGTACGGACCAAAATAGCCATCTGGTCCAGCTTCTGTCCTTTACGCTGCAAGTCCTCGACTTCTTCTCCTACAAATCTGGCTTCGGCTTCACCATCCCAGAGACCACGAACCCGGAGCATCTCGCCCTCGTCGTCATCGGTCCAGAGTGTCTTGCCCAAACGCCCTTCGTTATGACTGATTACAGAAGAAGCTGCGGCAAGAATGCGCCCTGTTGAACGATAGTTCCGCTCAAGGCGAACAATTTTTGCTCCAGGAAAATCCTTTTCAAACCGAAGAATGTTACCAACCTCAGCGCCACGCCACCCATAAATCGACTGATCGTCATCGCCAACACAGCAGACGTTCTGATGCCCTTGTCCTAAAAGCCGTAACCATAGGTACTGTGCCACGTTGGTATCTTGATATTCATCCACCAATATATAGTGAAAGCGCCGATGATAATCAGCGAGCACATCCGGATGGTTTTGAAAGATGACCAGTGTATGCAGTAGCAAATCACCAAAGTCGCAGGCATTGAGCTCTCTCAAACGCTGTTGGTAACTCTTGTAAATGCCGTGTATCCGTCCGCCGGCAAACTCTTTGGCTTCACTCGCGGAGACCTGATCAGGGGTTTGCCCGCGATCTTTCCAACGTTGAATGGCACCCAAAACCGATTTAGGCGGCCATTTCTTGTCATCGAGGTTATTTTCTTTAAGCAACTGCTTCACCAGCCGCAACTGATCATCCGTATCGATGATCGCAAAATCCGACCCAAGACCAACCTTTTCAGCATGAGCGCGCAGCATTCGCACAGCAATCGCATGAAATGTCCCCAGCCACCACCTTTCGACAGAAGGTTGGTTCAGAATTGAAGCAACCCGCTCTTTCATTTCCTGAGCGGCTTTATTGGTAAAGGTCACAGCCAACACCTGCCCGGGGAAGGCTTTACCCGTTGCAAGGATATGTGCCAAACGTGTTGTCAAAACACGAGTTTTCCCTGTTCCTGCACCAGCAAGTACCAGTACAGGACCGTCTGTGGTCTCTACCGCCTCCATCTGGGATTCGTTGAGACCTTCAAGATAGGGCGGTTGCCCTTCGATTTGCATTTGCGATTCGTCCATCATAAATGGTTTATAGCGCGTCCACTCCGTAAGCTCATCCACTTTTACTGCTTGACCTGAATAACAATCGACCATTTATGTTACTGGTAAATTTTAGCAGACTCCAAACTGGATAAATAATGACCCGTATTACAGAGCGCCACGCGCTACTTTCAGAAACACCTGGCACACAACGGGTTGTAACAATGCATCGGTACGGCCGTAATACCGATGGCAAGAAGGCCTACGTACAAGCTTGCCTTCATGCCGACGAAACTCCGGCAATGGCAGCAGTTCACCATCTACTGCAAAGCCTTGAAGATGCTGATAACAAAGGCTTAATCAAAGGAGAAATCGTCATCCTCCCCTATGCAAATCCCATTGGACTTGACCAGTTCCAAGATGACCTCCTGCTTGGGCGGGTTCATCTCGGCGGCGAAGGTAACTTTAACCGGGGCTGGTATGATCTAACCGAAATGATCAAAGATCGCCTTGAAGGACGTTTGGAAGATGATGCTGATAAAAATATCTCCATTATTCGCAAGGCCATGCAAGAAGCGCTAGATGAGATTACGCCAACGACAGAATTTGAAAGCCTTCGCAAACTTTTGGTAAGTGAAGCTGCGAGAGCTGATTACGTGTTCGATCTCCATTGCGATGATGATTCGTTACCCTACCTTTATATATCTGATCTTAACTGGCCCGATTGCCAGGATTTTGCCGCCGATTTTGGCGCAGCTGCCATCATGATGGCTGAGAATTCAGGGGGTGGTAGTTTTGACGAAGTTTATACACGCCCGTGGGCCGAACTTGCCCGGCTGTTTCCTGACAATCCGATCCCTCAAGCAACCATGTCCATGACTGTAGAACATCGTGGCCGCCCGGATGTGTCCGATGAGATTGGAGCGATAGATGCAGAAGCCCTGTTCAAATTCTTCATTCGTCGTGGATTAATTGAAGGCGATGCCGGACCAATTCCAAAAGCACTCTGTGATGCCACAGGTACGGACGCTTGCGAAATCATCCAATCTCCCGGCGCAGGATTTGTCACTTACTGCAAAAATTTGGGCGAACAGGTTAAAAAAGGCGATCAGATTGCCACCGTGATCAATCTTTTCGCAGAAGATCCCAATAAAGCTCGTACACCGATTTTTACCGGCACCGATGGTATCTTCTTCACCCGACGTCAGCATAAAGCAGTAAAAACAGGCATGGTTGTCGGGAAGGTTGCCGGAACGGAGCCCCTTAAAGCAGGTTATCTACTCGAAGATTAATCGGTAACTTTATAGCAACACAGAACTAGATTTCACCACGCTCTTCCGCTCTCGCCTGTTCCATGGCCTTTTTATAGGCAAGAGCAACGTCATGTTCATGAATGACGCCTATTAGCACACAGTCTTCTGAATTATTGACAACCGGGATATAGACCTCGCCACTTGCACCATGAGCTTGTAGAGCTTGTTCTATGTTTGCATCTTCATCCAGTTGAACCGCTTTCGTCCGGGCGATCTCAATTGCGGTAATCTCTTCGCCTCGCTCCTCTTGTAAATCAAGACCATCTGCGAGCTCCATATAAGAAATACTGCCCTTAAAGCGACGATTTTCATCAACGACAAATAATTGGCCTAATTTCGTCTTGCGAATTTCACAACGCACCAAAGCAAGAGCTGCATCAGGAGCGATTGTAGCAACATTACGGATAACCATATCGCCTATTTTCATTGTCCGCATAAGACTGGCTTCGCGACCACCGCGAATTTCAACACCGCGTCGCTCCAGCTGCCACATAAAGAACGACTTACCATGAACCTGCTGTGTGATAACTGTTGATAGGGACGTTGCAATCATCACCGCAATTGTCAGTGC
>MABB01000105.1:6033-6639 GCA_002162915.1 Rhodospirillales bacterium 47_12_T64 | reverse complement strand
ATGGTATCAAGATCAAGCCCGCCGAGGCTGTTGACTTGTATCCCGCTAGAGGTAATCGTTTCAGATTCAATAGAGGAAGTCGAGGTCTCACTGGAAGCTGTTCCCGCCAGGGGTAAAACAGACGTTGGCTGCTCCGTAATAAGTTGCGTCTGCCCCGATGCAGATCCCACTAATTCAAATGAGTCCCTCCATAAAACTCCAATGGAAAGCACCAGCGCGATCCCCATAAGAAATGGCTTCGAGAAATGCCGCGCCATTATGTTTCGCAACGCGATCATTGAGCTATTTCGCAATGCGATCATTGGGGATCACCTTTTCCACTTTGGAAGAAGGTGCGGGGATGTCCCACGTCAGAAGGAACACGCCCCCTGCAAGTAAGGCACCGACAAGGAGGACAACTAAAAAAAGGCCAAATTTTTGCATGAAGCGCGAGATTCACTCTATCTGTGGGGACAAAAATATTCAACATACTGCCACAGATCTATCACTAGAGTGTGGCGAGATTGGGACAGTCTAAAACCATGCCTCCTACCTGTAAACAACCTGTTGAATTCTGGCCCTTTTATTATGAAACTTTCTAGCTCGCCAAACCTTCGGTATGCCCGT
>MABB01000105.1:417-5988 GCA_002162915.1 Rhodospirillales bacterium 47_12_T64 | reverse complement strand
AGGAAAATACAATCATGTTCGCAATATCTTCAGGAGAAACAAATGTCCTCATCGAAACCTGGCTTTCAAATTGGGATCGAACATCATCATTTGAAAGCCCTTGGGCGGTAGCCGTTGCCTCTATCACCCGGTCCATACGCGGTCCGGAAACAGATCCCGGCGCAATCGCATTAACCCTAATACCATAGGGACCGAGCTCCATAGCCATGCTCTTTGTCAAACCAATCACCGCCCACTTTGCGGCCGCGTAAGGAGCTCGAAGTGGAAACCCAAACATGCCTGCAGTAGAGGAAAGGTTGACGATAGAGCCGCTTTTCTGCGCTTTCATCATGGGTATGGCGGCTCTCGAAAACAGGAACTGAGAATCAATATTTACCGAGATACATTTTTGCCATTCAGCATAGTCCAGAGTTTCAATCTCACCCGCGGGTCCAGCAATACCCGCATTATTAACCAACACATCAAGCCCGCCAAACTCCTTTGACAAACCTTCAAAAAGGTTAGTAACGCCCCCTTCATCTGTTACATCCAGATTACTTTTCGTTAGGCGCCCCAGAGCTTCACCACGTGGTGTAAAGCTATCCAAGGCAGCTTGGTCAATATCACAGATATGTACCCTTGCACCTTGCTGCAAAAATGCCTCGGCCGTTGCCCGCCCAATACCTGCCGCACCTGCCGTTATTAAAACTCTGCAATTATCCAGTCCGCTTTCCATTGTCCCAAACTCCCATAGCCCACAAGCACAAAACTACTTTCCATCAGGCCTCAAGCTTAGGGAACTCATCGCTGAGAACGATACATATTTCCTGCAATTGAAAACAAAACCCGTCACACAAAAGCAGCCGATGGCTGACAATTTCGCCGATGGGGTTTAAATTAGGCTCCATTCAAGCGTTTTGAAATTTCAAAACGAGGCCAAACACGCACATTTTCGGAAGGAAATTTCGTAAATAGCACTGTCAACTTTGCCACCCAGTTCTGATTATGGGCGTCATATGGCTGTAATAGCTGAGCAAACCTTATGATAGTTTATCAAATCATGACTTTTCTTTTTGTTTCACCGATATGATTTCTATAGGCTAAGCCAAGATACATAACGTGATTCGGTAAAAGGTACTATGTCCATAAACGGGAATTTTTCTATCCCCAAAACTGTTGTTCTCGTTGGCTTAATGGGCGCAGGGAAAACGTGCATTGGCAAGAAACTGGCTCAGGTCATGAACTTGCCATTTGTTGATGCTGACGTCGAAATCGAAAAAGCAGCCGGCTGCTCAATCGCTGAAATTTTTGAAGAACACGGCGAGACTTACTTTCGTGATCGAGAAAGAATGGTGATCCAACGATTACTTGAAGACCCTGTACAAATCCTGTCAACAGGCGGTGGCGCATTTATGGATGAAGGCACCAGAGCAACTATTCTGGATAAGGGAATATCTCTCTGGCTCAGGGCAGACCTGGACATTCTTGTCGAGAGAACCTCGCGTCGAACTCATCGACCACTACTCAAAAATGGAAATCATCGGGAAATTCTCGCCCAGCTGATTGATGAACGCTACCCTATATATGCCTGCGCCGATATCACCACCGATTCTGCCGAGGATTCTGCCGATACAACAACACAGCAAGCTCTCCAAGGGCTGGAAGAATTTTGCATAACCAAATCAGAATAAGCATGTCATCAAGTTCTAAACCCAACGCACGAGCAAGAAGAAACAACAAATGAACAAAGAGACTTTTGAGCGCTTAACTGTAGATCTTGGGGATCGCAGCTATGACATTCTGGTCGGGGAGAACCTGATCGCGAATGCTGGCAAGCTTATTCAGCCCCTTATGCGTCAAAAACGAACCTTTATCATAACCGATGAAAACGTTGCAAAACACCATCTGAGTACTCTGGAAGAAGCGCTCTCGTCCGAAGGCATATCCTGCAACTCTCTGACTTTACCTTACGGAGAACAGACCAAGAGTTTTAGTCAACTGGAACGGGTTATCGATTTTCTTTTGGAGCACAAGATTGACCGCAAGGCCACAATCATAGCCTTTGGTGGCGGCGTGATTGGTGATCTCGCGGGCTTTGCCGCAGCTATCGTGATGCGCGGCGTCGACTTCATCCAAATACCGACAACCCTTCTCTCTCAGGTTGATAGTTCCGTTGGTGGGAAAACAGGGATTAACACCGCGCGGGGCAAAAATCTGGTTGGCAACTTTCACCAGCCCCGGATCGTGCTCGCAGACATTGGTGCCTTGAAAACCTTACCCCACAGAGAACTCCTCGCAGGCTATGCTGAGGTCGTGAAGTACGGCCTGATCAACGACCCTGCTTTTTTTGAATGGTTAGAGAAAAACGGGCAGAGGGTTATCAATGGCGATATTTTGGCTCAAACCGAAGCCGTCCTGACAAGCTGCAAAGCTAAGGCTGATATCGTTACCCAGGATGAGAAAGAATCCGGAGTTCGTGGCCTCCTCAATCTAGGACACACTTTTGGACATGCTTTGGAAGCCGAAGCCAGATACAACGGCTCTCTCTTACACGGGGAAGCAATTTCTATCGGCATGGTTATGGCCCATGACATCTCGGTAGAGCTTGGTTTGTCAGCGCCTGAAGTCGCAAAGACAGTGCGATCTCATTTTGAAAGTATCGGCCTCCCGGTCGAAGCCTCATTTGTATCCTCCAATGCTCTCGGAGGAAAAAGACTTGAAGTATCCCGATTGATGGATCACATGAGCAGAGATAAAAAAGTGAGTGATGGACGCTTGACCTTTGTTATGACAAAAGGAATTGGTCAGGCTTATCTGGATAACGCAGTAGACATGACTGCTGTTGCTGATTTTCTTGAACGTGCAGTAACGAAGTAATGTCGATGCCCTATTCGCAACCCCTGAAAGGGTCATGGAAACCGAGTTAATTCTCTCTATCAGTGCCATTGTGGTCCTGTTGATAATATCCGCCTTCTTCTCAGGTGCAGAAACTTCGATGACTGCATCGTCGAAACCCCGTATGCACACACTGGAACAGAGCGGGGACAACAAAGCCAAAGTTGTTAACAAACTCTGGAGTGCGAAAGAGCGCCTGATCGGCTCGATTTTGCTTGGAAACAATCTCGTAAACATTCTTGCCTCAGCTCTCGCAACCTCAGTCCTGATACGGTTATATGGAGACACCGGGGTCATATACGCGACCCTTGCAATGACGGCTCTTGTTTTGATCTTTGCAGAAGTGCTCCCCAAAACCTATGCCTTGCGCCACTCCGACAAAGCCGCGCTTGCTTCGGCACCAATCCTGCGCCCTATCGTATTTATTCTGGGTCCGATCGCACGCGCAGTAGAAACCATTGTTCACCTCCTGCTTACCCTCTTCACAGCAAAAGATAATTCTCTTGATAACAATGACATTGCCGAAGAAGAATTGCGAGGTGCCATTGATCTGCACGAAGGCGAAGGCGAGGAAGTTAAGCATGAGCGAGCCATGCTCAGGTCTATCCTTGACCTCGACGATGTTGAAGTCGATGAGATCATGACCCACCGTCAGGATATAAATTCCAGTGACATAGACCAGGACCCGGCGACAATTATCCAGGATGTCCTCTCTAGTCCCTATACGCGCATTCCGTTATGGCAGGAAAAGCCGGATAACATTGTCGGCGTATTACACGCCAAAGGCCTATTGCGTGCAATACGCTCTCAAGAGGGCGAACTGGATAGAGATACACTTCTGTCTATCGCCAGTAAGCCGTGGTTTATCCCTGAATCGACCAGCCTGCTTTCACAACTCCATGCCTTTCGTGATCGACATACACACTTTGCCATCGTCGTTGATGAATATGGAGAAATGCAGGGCATTGTCACACTTGAAGACATTCTGGAAGAGATCGTCGGTGATATTTCGGACGAACACGATATTGACATTGAAGGCGTTCAAATCATTAGCGAGAATGAATTTGTTATAAATGGCACGGTTACGATACGGGATCTTAATCGACGCTTTGAATGGAAACTACCCGATGATGAGGCCGCTACAGTTGCAGGCTTGATTCTTTTCGAAGCCCGTCAAATTCCCCAGGTTGGCCAGGCTTTTGTTTTCCATAATATGCGTTTTGAAATATTGGACAGAAAAAGACATCAAATTACATCCATTCGTGTATCACGCCTGTCTCAATAAAATGCCTGTTTGCAAACGAGATACAATAACAGCAAAGATCTGACATGCCCTTATCTACACCGGAAAACCGCAAACATCTGCATCAACGCCTCTATGACTTCCAAGGTTATGAGCGAGAGGACAACCTGTGGGATATTGAGGGCAGAATAACAGATGTGAAATCCTATCCATTTCCCAATGAGTACCGCGGACGGATAGAAGCTGGCGAAGCGTTACATGACATGCACATCCGTCTCACTGTTGATCTGGACTTTATCATTCGAGATATTGAGGCTTGTATTGATGAAAGCCCCTACGCCATTTGCCCTTCGATAACCCCAAACTTTAAGAAGATAATCGGCTTAAAAGTTGGACCAGGCTGGCGCGCCGCCGTTCGCCGCGCAGTAGGCGGAACAGAGGGCTGTACCCATCTGGTAGAAATGCTAGGTGCAATGGCAACAGTCACCTTTCAAACACTTTACCCGGCAATGATTAAGCGCCAGGAAGAAAAAGCAAGCCTTGAAAGTGATGACATGTCTTCTCGCGAGAAGAAACGTCCCGGTATTATTGATACCTGCCACGCTTACAGTTCTGAAGGGGAGATCGTTCGATCCGAGTGGCCCGACTTTTTTACGGGCACACAACAGCAATAACTATTCTGCTTTTTACTAATTTTTTGTCTTTGAAAAACTTGAAAATTGAGTGAATGAAAAGGGTTTCCATCCTCGTTTTTCCTGAGCAGCCGTTCTAAAATAAGACAACGTAAAAACGCGAATAGCTGCCGTTAAACTTGATTGGACACGCCTGTTTTCAATCAAGGTGCAAACTTCGTTTAGCACAAGGCCTTCCCGCTCACATATTTCCCCCAGACCTTTCCACATCATCGGCTCTAGCCGAAGAGATGTCCGATGCCCAGATATTATGACGTTCTTGAGTACAAGCCCATTCTTCCCCGCAAGTCGGTTCATCTCCTCATGGAGATCCTGCCGACTTTGCGAAAGAAATGATACATTATCATCATCTTTCGTCATTCAGAAATAACCTCGCCCAGAAGAACCTCTCCGGGTGTATTTGCCTTGATCTGTAATGCGTGAATAGTTGAAGCCAGTTCATCCTTCAACAACTCATGGACCATTCGCTGCCGATTAACACGGTTAACACCCGCAAACTTCTCGGAAACAACAGTGACAGAAAAATGGCTTTCGCCACCTTCTCTATGGCCTGCATGGCCAACATGATGATGAGAATCATCAACAACAACTAGATTAGATGGAGATAAACCTGTCCGAAGTTTACCATCAATCGTTTCAGCCATTCCCATGGTATTACCTATACTTTCCATAGTCATATTCTTTGGAATTTTGGTATAATACTCGCTAAATTCCTGTTTTCCAATGTAAAATAAAGAGCCTTACAAACAGATCCTCTTTTTC
>MABB01000105.1:0-402 GCA_002162915.1 Rhodospirillales bacterium 47_12_T64 | reverse complement strand
AAAAAAATCGTCCCGGATTGTATTAATTCGCGCTATATACGCTATGAATTTTAACTTTTATTTCAGGCGTAGAAGTTAAAATTCATAGCGTATAGATCTCTGGATAGATATCTTGTAACCAGTCGTTATCCCCCCCATACTTGAAGAATGAAAAAAACCGCTCCAGACCATCACCTGAACACGCCTTGGGATCACACAGAAAAGCAAAACTGTTGTGACGCAAACGACTGTCAGGAAGCGGGGAATTTCAGAGCACCAAAATCTCGCCAGAACCTTAACAGCTATTACTGGTTCTGCCTTGAACATGTCCGCGATTACAATGCCAAATGGAACTACTGTAAGGACATGGGAATTGCAGAGGTCGACAGACTTCGTCGGCATGATGCTGTTTGGGGCAAACCA
>MABB01000039.1 GCA_002162915.1 Rhodospirillales bacterium 47_12_T64 | reverse complement strand
AACACGAGGATCAATAAGATCGTGAAGACCGAAAACAAACTCATGATCCGTGCCCTAAAGGGCGAAAAAACGGAACGCCCACCAATTTGGCTTATGCGTCAAGCAGGACGCTTTCTTCCAGAATATCGGAAAACACGTGCGTCAGCAGGGGGATTTCTCGATCTATGTTACACGCCTGATCTCGCTGTAGAAGTAACCATGCAGCCGATAAGGCGCTTTGGTTTTGACGCCTCCATCGTATTCAGTGATATCCTTGTCATACCTCATGCACTAGGCCAGAAAGTCTGGTTTGAAGAAGGCGTAGGACCAAAACTCGAAGGTTTAAAATCTATTGAAGATCTCGATAATCTTAACTTAGATAACCTTCACGCCCATATGGCACCAGTTTATGAAACCATCGGTCGCCTGAGAGAAGATCTCCCAAAAGAAACAACATTAATTGGTTTTGCCGGTGCTCCCTGGACCGTTGTCAGCTACATGATCGAAGGTGGATCTTCCAAAGATTATGCTAAGGCTAAAACATGGGCCTATTCAAAGCCGGAAGAGTTTGATCGCATAATAGATTTGGTTGTAGAAGCCACAACACTCTATTTGATCAAACAAATTGAAAGTGGCGCTGAGACAGTTCAGTTATTTGATTCCTGGGCAGGAGTCTGGCCCGAATTTTCTCTACGTCGTTGGTGTTTGGAACCTTGCAAAAGAATTATAGCTGGCATCAAATCAGTTTACCCTGACGTCCCCGTTATTCTCTTTCCAAGGGGAGTAGGTGATAGTTATCAGTTCTTTGCCAGAGAGAGCGGAGCTGATGCTCTCGGCCTTGATACTACTCTATCTACGGCTTGGGCGAGAGACCATCTTCAACCTCATGTGACCGTACAGGGAAATCTAGATCCCTTGCTTCTCGTAGCTGGAGGAGAACTTCTTGATCAATCGATTGAGAAAATCTTATCTGACCTTGGTGATGGCCCCTTTATTTTCAATTTAGGTCATGGCATTGTCCCACAAACGCCGATAGAACACGTTGAACATATGCTCAAGCTTGTCAGGGGCTGATCAACCGTCAGGAAATAAAATAAAATGGCTGGATTTTTGGGAGAGGGCTATCTCTGGATTAAAGCTCTGCATATAATTTCTGTCATCTCCTGGATGGCCGGATTGTTATATCTGCCAAGAATCTTTGTCTATCATGCCCAGGTACCTGTTGGTTCTGAACGTTCAGAAGTTTTCAAAGTGATGGAGCGGAAGCTTTTCCGTTTCATCATGACGCCTGCCATGGCTGCCAGCTGGCTATTCGGTATCTTGCTTGTTCTTGATATTGAGGCTTACCGTGAGGGCTGGTTTCACGGTAAATTTTTATTTCTTTTTTTCCTGATGGGTTTTCATGGAGCGTCTTCCAAGTGGATGAAAGCTTTCCAAGCTGACAAGAATACTAAAAGCCAAAAATTTTATCGCTTAGCGAATGAAATTCCGACTTTTCTTATGATTCTCATCGTAATTTTTGTGATTGTTAAGCCTTTTTAGCTTTTCTGTTACTAAATTTATCTCGTTAAAATGAAATGTTTGGGAATTCTTTTACTTGACTTCCTTTTTGAGGTACTATAATTCACCCCGCTAACGAATGCGGGCCTCTCCTTTTGGTCCGTTGCCCTATCTTTAGAATATGTAGCATTACAGTTGAACGTTAAGACGCGTCTGAATATTGGCCCTGTGAACTATCAAGGGGCCTTGTATAATTCTTAACTTGTATGTTGCATTCTGAAAATCATCCCGTTCAATATTTATTTCCGACTGAACTGAACCTTTCCATCATATGAACTTACAAGATCTCAAACTAAAAAGCCCCGCCGAGCTGTTGAAGCTTGCCGAAGAGCTTGAAATCGAGAACGCCAGCACCCTGCGTAAGCAGGACATGATGTTCGCCATTCTTAAACAAATGGCTGAGAACGATGTGCCTATCTTTGGCTCTGGTGTTTTAGAAATTCTTCAAGATGGATTTGGCTTCCTTCGTGCGCCCGAATCAAATTATCTGCCAGGACCTGATGATATCTATGTCAGTCCTAGCCAGGTACGCAGATTTGGTTTGCGAACAGGGGATACAGTTGAGGGTCAAATCCGTGCTCCTAAAGATGGTGAGCGTTATTTTGCCCTTCTAAAAGTAAACTCGATTAATTTTGATCAACCAGAATCTTCTCGTCACAGGATTAATTTTGATAATCTGACGCCGTTGTATCCGGATGAAAAACTCAACCTGGAAATTGACGACCCAGCTTCCAAAGATATGACGACCCGTGTCATTGATTTGGTTACACCACTGGGTAAAGGTCAGCGTGCCTTGATCGTAGCGCCGCCAAGAACCGGTAAAACGGTTCTGATGCAGAATATTGCGCACTCAATCGCGACCAATCATCCAGAAGTATTCCTTATCGTTCTTCTTATCGATGAACGGCCAGAGGAAGTGACAGACATGGCCCGCTCTGTGAAGGGTGAAGTTGTCAGTTCTACATTTGATGAACCAGCACATCGCCACGTTCAGGTCACTGAAATGGTTCTTGAGAAAGCAAAACGCCTTGTTGAGCACAAAAAGGATGTTGTGATCCTTTTAGACTCCATTACGCGTCTTGCAAGGGCCTACAACACCGTTGTTCCAAGTTCAGGTAAGGTTCTAACCGGTGGTGTTGATGCGAACGCTCTACAGCGTCCTAAGCGCTTCTTTGGTGCTGCTCGTAATATTGAAGAGGGTGGCAGTCTGACAATTATCTCAACGGCTCTTATCGATACGGGTAGCCGTATGGATGAGGTTATCTTTGAGGAATTCAAAGGGACTGGTAACTCAGAGATCGTTCTTGACCGTAAACTATCCGATAAACGGACTTATCCTGCGATTGACATCAGTAAATCTGGTACACGTAAGGAAGAGCTGTTGGTTGAGAAAAATACTCTTGGTAAAATGTGGGTTCTACGTCGAATTCTGACCCCAATGGGTGTTACAGATTCGGTTGAATTCCTTGTCGAGAAACTTAAGACTTCAAAAAATAACGAAGAATTCTTTGATTCTATGAATAACTAACTAGCTTTAGTTGGTTTGAATAAAAAAGGGTCGCATTTAGCGACCCTTTTTTGTTTTGCTATAGAAAACCTTTTAATTAATGCTCTGGGATTAGGATGGTTGATCCGGTGGTTTTTCGTGCTTCAAGATCCTGGTGAGCAACAATGGCTTCTGACAGAGAATAGCTCTGGTTGACTTCTATCTTGATTGATCCAGATGAAACGGCGTCAAATAGTGACGTTGCAGAGGCCACCATTTCATCATGGGTTCCACAATAGTGAGCTAAGCTTGGTCTTGTAAGATAAAGACCACCTTTTCCATTGAGAATGAGGGGCTCCATTGCTGGTACTGGTCCAGAAGCATTACCAAAGGTTACCATTGTTCCCCGAACCTTGAGACAGTCAAGTGATCCCATAAAGGTATCTTTGCCAACGGAATCATAAACAACATTCACCCCTTTACCATCGGTAATTTTTTTTACCCGATCGACAAAGTTTTCAGTTTTGTAATTGATGGTATGATGACAACCTTTGGATTTGGCAATTTCAGCTTTTTCTTCAGATCCGACTGTTCCAATCACTGTAGCACCGAGAGAATTAAGCCATTGGATTGCTATTGATCCGACTCCACCCGCTGCAGCATGAAAAAGAACCGTATCTCCTGGTTGTACGCAGTAGGTCCTTCTGATCAGATATTCAGTTGTCATTCCCTGAAGCATCATTGATGCGGCCTGATTATCTGAAATTCTTTCTGGTATAAGTATTACCTTATCAGCGGGAATAATTCTGTGTTCTGCGTAAGAACCAATAGGTCCAGTACCATAAGCAACCCGGTCTCCTATGTGTAAATCTGTGACACCGGACCCGATTTCTTCAATTATGCCTGCCGCTTCCAAACCTATTCCAGAAGGTAATGAGCTCTGTGGGTAAAGTCCTGTACGATGGTAAACATCAATAAAGTTCAAACCAATAGCTGTTTGTTTAAGGCGAATTTGACCTTTTCCCGGAGCGCCAACTTCGACGTCTTCATATTTCAGGACTTCAGGGCCACCGTACTTATAAAATCGGACAGCTTTGTTCATGGTGTCTATTCACTCCTGCTTTGATATCGAGAAGCTTTTACCTCACGATTATTGTTATTATTTAAGTTTATCATAAACCTGGCAGGCCGGGTTGTTTATCCTCAAACATCTCAAACCCTTCAATAAAGAGTAATTCTTTCTTTGATTTACCACCCTGGCCCTTTTGTCCGCCAGAAAATCCGCCCAGGTTTTGATTTCCGGCAATAACGCGGTGGCAAGGAATAATAATTGGGATCGGATTAGCACCACAGGCCCCCCCTACAGCTCTGGCTACGGAGCTTACTTCTCGGGCTATATCCCCATAAGTTTTTACTTTTCCATAAGGGATTTCATAGAGAGCTTTCCATACATTTCGTTGGAATTCCGTACCTTTAGGGCTGAGGGGTAAATTATCAAAAGATGTTCTTTTACCTTCAAAATACTCCAGAACCTGTTTTTTGCATTGGAGCAAAAGATCGGTTTCATCTTTGTTTTTAGTCTCAGTATCATCAACCCAGTTCAAAGAGATAATTTTATTGTCATCTTCACAAATATTCAGATATCCCTGAGGAGATAAAAATGTCAGCTGATGCATAACTCTGTTCCTGATTGTAGAGGCGATGAACTTAGGCCATTACTAACATAATCTCTCGTCAGATCGATATTAGCTTTATACGTCAGATATAGCTGAGGTATGAACTATGGCTTGAAATATAATAAACATCATCTTCTTTGTTAAAGGCATCCAAAATTGAGAAATACCGAGATAGAAACTTCAACTTGGAATTTAAAAAAACTTATACTTTGGAACGCTATATTTATAGCAGTAATTGTAGTTTTTTTCGGAAACGATTTCAAAACCCCCTGGGATGAAACTATCTTTTTTACGCTTAATGGATCTCTTCAAGAAGGCAGGGATATCTGGAATGGCTATTGGGCCATAACAAACAGTCGATTTTTTGATAGCTTTAGTGCCATTTTTCTAGGAACTGTTTGTCTTATTTATCTTGTAAAAAATCCCGAAAGTAATTTTGCAGAACGTTTGTCGAGAGTTCTGCTTCTGGTAATTTCTGTTGTGTTGATCATGGTGATAATATCTCGAGGATTTGAACATTATTATCACCAGAGTCCTTCTCAGGTACTGACACCTTTTGTAAACATAAATGATCTGGTTAGCTGGTTAGAGGTAAAAACGGGCACCAGAAAGTCATTCCCAAGTGATCACGCTGCCATTTCTTTTGTTTCTGCTATATTGGCCTGGCGGTACTTTGGTCAAAAATATGGGCTGGTTTTATCAATTTTTGCACTGATTAATGCGACACCACGGATGGTTGGAGGTGGACATTGGTTTGGTGATGTTTGGATTGGCGGTATGGGATTGGCGGGTTTAATAGCTGTTTGGATTATCTATAGCCCTCTCCTTACCTGGGTAAAAATAGTGGTTAAAAAGTTACTTAAAATTGAAATAATTCAAAGCTTTACTGGTAAATTTTGATAAAATTCGAGTGTTAATTTCTGTGTATGACGGTGTGTTTCACGGGAAACATTTCTTTAAATCTTATTGCTCTCTATAGTGATGCTAGTAAAACTTTAAACGAGTGGAGTTAAGTTCCCCTCGATTGATGAATTTTGGTATGAGAACGGGAGTAAAGACGTGAAGTTTACGGTAGATGTAGATTGTACCCCTGAAGAAGCTCGCAAGTTCTTAGGGCTTCCCGATGTAAGCAGCTTGCAGGAAGAGGCTATGGCTGAGATTCGTAAAAAAATGACGGAAATGATTCAGACAAGTGATCCTGAAGCTTTGATGAAATCCTGGATGCCAAGTTCAGCACCTGATTCAATGAAGGGATTGGACCAGATGCAAAAAATGTTCTGGTCACAGTTCTCTCCCAAAGGAAATGACCCAGAAAAATAATAAGAGAAATAAAAAGAAAAAAGAGAATAAAAAAATCCTGGCAGGCCATAAGTAATCATCAGTGCAGCTATGTAGGAAACGGCTTTGACGTGGCTATAGTGCGTGCTTATTGTGCCAGTTCCAATGATATCTGAATTGTAGTGAATATGGCGTCTGAGACAATATATGCCTTATCTACAGCCCCGGGTCAGGCTGGTGTGGCTGTTATAAGAATATCCGGGGATAACTCCAAAGCTGTTTGGGAAACGATGTCATCACATCACCCAAAACCACGTTTAGCGAGCTTGATTAAACTATCTGACCCGGTTGACGGGTCAGAAATTGATCGCTGTCTTGGACTTTGGTTTCCTGGACCTGCAAGTTTTACCGGTGAAGATGTTGTAGAGCTGCATTTACATGGGGGTAGGGCAGTTGTTAATGGTGCTATTGAAGCATTGGCAAAAATTTCCGGATTTCGTCCGGCGGAAGCGGGGGAATTTACTCGACGTGCATTTAACAATGATAAACTCGATCTGACAGAGGTCGAGGGACTTTCTGATTTAATTGCGGCAGAAACAGAAGCCCAACGCAAACAGGCAATACGCCAAATGGATGGAGAGCTCTCTCGCCTTATAGATGGTTGGAGAGACCGACTTGTTCGGATATTGGCTTATCTTGAAGCTGAAATTGACTTTCCTGATGAAGAGTTAGACAAAGGGATTTCTGATCAAGTATTACACAATATAGCTGATTTAATTAAGGATGTTAATCAACATCTTGAAGATGGCCACCGGGGAGAACGTTTGAGAGAAGGGTTTTCTATCGCAATCGTTGGCCCGCCAAATGCGGGTAAATCTTCT
>MABB01000097.1:6471-6767 GCA_002162915.1 Rhodospirillales bacterium 47_12_T64 | reverse complement strand
TTCCAAGCCGCCACCAACAGAGAGAAAACCGATGTCATAGGGTTCGATTTCAGGAAAGAGTTCGCGGCGGTTCATAAGAAAATTCCAGTAATGGTTGCAACCTGTCACCCCTCTCACTATGACGGGAGGATGTTGCCATTAAAAGACCTGATCCCAGTAAACTTTTCCCCGTTGATCTTGGCGCTCGTTTTGGCGTTGATCACCGCTGGATCTTCACTTGCGCAAACAGCGCTTAGTTTTGATCATCAGGTCGAAATCACGGCGATCAATGACGATGGCGATTTTATCTTGAAATC
>MABB01000097.1:5376-6427 GCA_002162915.1 Rhodospirillales bacterium 47_12_T64 | reverse complement strand
GTGATTGCGAACGCCTGACAAAGGTCTGCCCCATCGTCAGAAAAATCCGTGACTATCATGCGCAGTACATGGTGGGAAAACGCGTTTACATCGACCAGAAAACATCGTTCCACGATCGCTATAACAGGCTGCATGCCCAGATCCAGAACCCGGAAGGCAAATGGCTTCAGCACGACCTATTACAACAGGGTTTAGCCCGGGTTGAGGCCACAGACAGTTCTTCCGATACCACGCCACTTCTTCTTGGTATCGAAGCCTCTGCACGCAAACAGGAAAGGGGCCTGTGGTCGCTAAGAGCCTTTAAGCCGCTTTCCACAGAGGCTCTTAAAGGCAAGACGGATCGCTTCCAGATTATAGAGGGCACCGTCCATAAAACAGCAAAGGTCAGAGGGATAATCTATCTGAATTTTGGCGACAACTGGCGCGAAGACTTCACCATCAAGCTACCCTCGGACATGCGACATAAATTTTCGGACAAAGGGCAGTCCCTGCTTGAGCTGAAAGACCGTGCAATCCGTATACGGGGCTGGCTGTTCTGGGAAAACGGCCCTATGATATCCCTGCACAATCCAGAACAACTGGAAATCCTGCAACCTAATTAAACGTGGTGGGGAAATCATGTCACAAAACCAGAGCCCGTCTTCTGATATCAGCCTGAACGCTCTTCTCGAGGTCGCCAGAGCCGAAATAACAGAGCAAGATCCTGATAAAGTCAAAGCGTTGCTCTCTCGAGATGACGTGCTTTTGCTGGACATCAGGGATGTGCGCGAGCTTACCCGCGAAGGCAAGATCCCCGGAAGTTACCACTGCCCGCGCGGCATGCTGGAATTCTGGATTGCCCCCGACAGCCCCTACTACAAGCAAGCACTCTCGCCCGATCATCATTTTATCCTGCACTGTGCCTCGGGCTGGCGGTCGGCTCTGGCCGCAAAGACCCTACAGGATATGGGCGTAAAGAGAGTAAGCCATATGAAGGGCGGATTTGGTGCCTGGAAAGAATGTGGCCTTGAAGTCGAAGAAAAGACATAATCCTGTTTTAAATTCTCCTCTA
>MABB01000097.1:3283-5039 GCA_002162915.1 Rhodospirillales bacterium 47_12_T64 | reverse complement strand
ACGAAGATCCTGCCCTTAACACCTACATAAGCAAGCTTGGTACTTTTTTGGGCAAGACATCGGAAACACCCAACCAGAAGTTTACCTTCACTCTACTCGACAGTCCGGTGGTGAACGCCTTCGCACTCCCCGGTGGCTACGTTTATACTACACGAGGTCTACTTGCTCTCGCCAATGACGAAGCCGAACTTGCCGGGGTAATTGCGCATGAAATAGGTCACGTCACCGCAAAACACTCTGCAGAACGCTACGGCTCAACCCTCACCGCTGGTATTCTTGCCGCAGGGGTAGGCATCCTCACAGGCAGCGGCGAAGCGGCCCGGGCGGTAAGCACAGTGGGCAATCTTGCGGTGACAGGGTTCTCTCGCGAACAGGAATTCGAAGCTGACCTCCTTGGGGTCCGTTATCTTTCCCGTGGCGGGTTTGATCCCAATGGCATGGGCGAATTTCTTACGCAATTACAAGCCAGTAGCCGACTTGACGCCACCATCGCAGGCGAGCCTGACCGCGCAGATAAGTTCAACATCACCCAGACCCATCCACGCACCGCAGACCGGATTGATCGTGCGATCAAACAGGCTGGAACTCAAACCGTAAAAGACCCGATCATCGGTCGAGATGTCTACTTGAAGAAAATTGACGGCATGCTCTACGGCGACGACCCAAGCCAAGGGTACATACGGGGGCAAAAATTCTCCCACCCCGAGCTCAAACTCACCTTCACCGCGCCCAAAGGCTTTCGCCTTATTAACAGTAAAACCAAAGTCGCTGCGGTTGGCCCGAATGATTCCGTCATCCTTTTTGACAGTGCAAAGGGTGACGTTACGGGCAGTCTGAAAAATTATATGAGAAACACCTGGGCCAAAAACGCAGATCTCAAGTCCGTCGAACAGATCACCATCAATGGCATGGAGGCCGTCACCGGCAGCATTCAGGTCAATGGCCGAAGTGGGACAAAAGATTTTAGACTTATTGCCATAAGATTTGCGGGCAACAAAGTTTATCGCTTCACCTTTATTACCGATACAAATCAAACAAATCGCTTGTCAGAAGACTTCCGGCGCACAACGTATTCTTTCAAGAAGCTCTCCAAAGCCGAAGCCGCGAAGTTAAAGCCCTACCGCCTTAAAATTCATACCGTTCGCTCCGGCGAAACCGTACAAAACCTTGCCAGAAAAATGCCCTTTCCTGACTACAAACTCGAAAGATTACTGGTATTGAACGGATTAGATAAGAATAGTAAATTGGTACGTGGTCAAAAAATCAAACTTGTTACCGAGTAACTAGTTACCGAATAAATAGGACCAGATATTGGCAAGAGTTACCGAGGGCTTCTCCCCTAAAAATTTCCCGAGCAGAACAGACTGTGCCATCAAACGTCGCTGGCGTCCGTCGCTGGCCATGGCTCTGTCGTTTGGCTTTGGCGGCATGACCATGGTGGCCCTTGCCATTGTCATCTGGCTCTCCTTTGACACCGCCAAAGACAACACCTTTGCCCTCACTCAGGAAGTCACCGAAATAAGTTTCGGATCAATCCGATCTCACATCGACAACAAACTGACCGCAGCAGCCCGTCAGGTCACCTATATGGCTGATCTGGTCGAGCAAGGCTTACTCGACCCAAACGATGAAAAAGCAATCACCCAGACCATTAAGGGCGCACTGGCAGCGACCCCCCAGGTTCGGGGTATGTCGTTGATGAGAATTGATGGCTCTGCTGTTCAGGCTGGATGGATCGACGACACATCATTCATCA
>MABB01000097.1:2273-3194 GCA_002162915.1 Rhodospirillales bacterium 47_12_T64 | reverse complement strand
ATCTGGATAGATGAAGTGCAAGAGCCTCACATTTCAGTGTTCCATCCGATCTACAAAGACGATCAATACATCGGTGCAATGGGCGCCATCATTTCCATCAGTTCCCTGTCCGAGCACTTGAACAAACTGGACAAAGAAACCGGTAACCACACCTATCTCTTACTGGATAAAAACAAAGTACTCGCCCATCCCTCCCTCATTGATATGAGCAGGTCCGGCCTGTCCGCCGCCAATCCCTTGCCCACTCTCGATCAGGTTGTCGATGGCAATTTGCGTCGGATATGGGACGAACCCCTGTATGATTTCAGCGACGTGCTTGGTAACAGCGACATCAAAGGTCATGCGGTTGATGCCTTCTCCGGGGAGCTTTCGTTTTTGCACACAAGCTTTTCAGGTTATGGCTTTGACGACCTCACCCTTGGAATTTACTTTATAGAAGGGGAGCTGGAAGGCTATTACGAACGGCTTTATTTAACAGGCCTTACGGCTTTGGGGATTGCCTTCATAACTGTCGTTTCCATATTCATGGCTGGTAAATTTATTGCCCGGCCATTGCAAAGGCTTTCTCGTGCCTCTCAGCAAGTTGGACAACTTGATCTCGCCCATGCCGAGCGCCTGCCTGGATCCATGTTCAGGGAACTGGATGCTGCAGCAAACGCTTACAATTCCATGCTCGGCGGGCTCAGATGGTTTGAAAACTACGTACCCAAGAAGCTCGTCAAACAGCTCATGGAAACGGACGGCGAAGGTATCGCTTCTGAAGAGCGTGAAATCACGGTTATGTTCACCGACATCGTCAGCTTTACGGGATTGAGCGAGAGCATGCCAGCAACGGAGTTGGCGGACCTGTTGAACCACCACTTCGATCTGCTAGGCGCAAAAATCGAAGCCGAAGAAGGCACAATTGACAAATATATCGGT
>MABB01000097.1:1072-2229 GCA_002162915.1 Rhodospirillales bacterium 47_12_T64 | reverse complement strand
TCATGCCAAGCGTGCCTGTCGCGCTGCCCTCGAAATAGAAAAAGCCCTCGTAGAAGACAATAAAATCCGCCAGGAAAAAGGCCTGGCACCAATTAACATCAGGATCGGTATCCACAGCGGACTTGCTGTGGCAGGTAATATTGGCGCCAAAGGCCGTGTGAACTACACTTTGATCGGCGATACCGTCAACACAGCTCAACGTTTGGAAAGCTTGGGAAAAGAAATTCTAACCAAAAGCATGCAAACCGCAAAAACACTTATTTCTTCGACAACGAGAAACTACATCAAGGATGAGCAGGGCATGAACGCTCAACTCAAAGGCAACTACGCCTTGCGAGGAAGTGAAAACGAGACCGAAGCTTATGAGCTCACTAATCCCGATTCAGATAACGTATAACAATTAGTTTCCGATCATTGCGACGAGCATGAAGAGTTTGCCCATTCCAAATGGCGAAGGAAATCATCGTGAGTTTTACCGCGTTCAATCGGGAACTCCTCCTCAAGAACAATCATCTGTTCTATTCGGTCCAACCTGAAAACACGAAATCCCTGCCGCAGATCACACCAAGCCCCAAGCATCCATATTGCCCGGTAGAGCTGAAGCCCGAGGGGCCATAACGAACGCTGGCTTTTGTCGCCCTTACCATCTCGATAATTGATAAGAACCTTATGGTGGCTACGAATAGCGTGCCTCAGGTCTCCAACATCAATAACAATGGGTTCCGGAATAGCGTCACCATGTGCGACAAGGTTCGGTTTCGCCAGGCGGGGACGCAAGGGATCGGGCAGAACACTCTCAACTTTTTGCAAGACGTCTGTCGCCGCTCTTGCCAGTTTGGGATCGGCCCAAGCCTGCACCATGGTCATACCAAAAGCAAGCGCTTCCAGTTCTTCCGGATCAAACATAAGAGGCGGGAGGTCATACCCCTCATAGAGCAAATATCCAACGCCAGCCTCTCCCTCGACAGGGACACCGGAACAAATCAAATCCTTGACATCACGATAGACGGTCCGGGTCGAGATTTCCAATTCCTCAGCCAGCATATCAGCTGTAACCAAGCGCCCTCGCCGGAGTATCTGGACCAGACGAAATAAACGATCCGCCCGACGCATCAGCTTTCCAAAAGTTCGACCACCTGGCCATCAAGTGTTACACA
>MABB01000097.1:253-932 GCA_002162915.1 Rhodospirillales bacterium 47_12_T64 | reverse complement strand
AGCCTTTATTCGCCCACCAGAAACTATCTTTTTGTGTTTCAAGCGGGCGGCTAGGATTAATACCGCTATTTACAAAGAGAATAGTGCCATTGTTCGGATAGGCAGCCCGTTTTAATTCACCAAGTATCTGGTAATGTCCCGGTTTCTCTTGCATTGCACGACGAACTTTGTTGGTCCATCTGGTAAGCTGCATTGCGCCTGCTGCTGCTTCTCTAAAGCCTTTTTGGGGATCAAACCCATAAGCGGCGAGTGAAGCCCCGACGCCTTGATCCAGCATCCACTGCAACACTCCTCTCGGGTCTGTCGCAAATTGAAGCTGTAAAAGCTTTTGCCACATTTCTTCTTGCGAGCCCCGGAGATAAACAATGTCGCGTGGAAAATTTTGGAACCGAGCGAGGAAAAACCGCCGAAAGGAAATCAACTCGTCCAAGGTTTCACAGACATGAGGCCCCTGGCCCATAAAATTCCCAAGATAGATTATTCTGTCACCACGCTGAAGGCGTGTTTCCAAGGCCGCGTGGATATGGCGCAATTGATCCACCTCACCGTGGATGGCACTAATGGCCCAAACACGATGTGTAGCGGTTAAGACTGCAAATTTTTGCCGGTCGCCCATATGAAAGGACGGTACCCCTGTCTACAGCTAGAACGAGAAAACCAGTTGATCGAATACTGAAAA
>MABB01000097.1:0-191 GCA_002162915.1 Rhodospirillales bacterium 47_12_T64 | reverse complement strand
TCACACAACAGTTGGCAACATTCCCGGAATTTCCTGTCCGTTCGTATCCAACCCGTATCAACTAATTTTCCTGCTCTTTTGCCCAATCTTACGAGCGGTTAAAGCGAAGAAGAATCAAACGCGGCTCCGCGCAAACGGAGCCGCGTTATATATGTTCTCCGGAAAACTAGGCTGCTGCAAGCAATTCTTCC
>MABB01000037.1:984-7745 GCA_002162915.1 Rhodospirillales bacterium 47_12_T64 | reverse complement strand
GGCAGCGGTTGCCCCGGAATAAAGAGCTCATAGCTATCCACTAGTCCAAGAATAAAAAGGTGATGGATGTCCAGCACCATAATCAAGACGATCGCAATCGCCGTCATAAATGTACCCATAATGGATGCTTGCTGAGCTGAAACGGGGTCCTGCACCAAGGCGTTTGCAAGGGAAGACATATTTGCCGCTATCATTCCAGCCGAGGCCGTTGCACTTAGAAACATTCGTGCAATGGTCCCCATAAAAATACCGATCAATGCCTCCCCAAAAATCAACAACCCCAAATCAGAAATGTTTTCTGGAAATGGAGGTATCTTGGGTGACAGAACAGGTGCAATTACGAGACAAACGAGAATAGCTAATCCCAAACGCACTCTTGGAGAAACGTACGACTCCCCAAAGCCCGGCAGCAATAGCATTGCACTACCAACGCGCGTGAATATTATCAGGACAGCATATATGCCAGAAGGAAGAAGATCATATAACATGCCTTATCCTAAAGACACGATACGGTCCATAATCTGTTCGGTAAAAGTGCCCAGAGTTTGAGACATGTAAGGCGCAGTTGCAATGAGAGTAAGGCTGATAATAATGACTTTAGGGACAAAAGTTATCGTCATTTCCTGTAATTGTGTCAAAGCTTGAAATAACGAAACAATCAGACCGACCAATAGAGCAACCATTAGAACAGGCAAGCTCATTTTTAACATGACCCATACGGCTTCACGTCCAAATTCGACAACTTCAGTTTCGCTCATTCCCCATCCTCAACATTAACGACACCTGCTTACCAGAATTGTAAAAGCAAGTCCCATTCAGATAGGCATCCTAAGTATTTCCTGATAAGCCTGAACAACTTTATCACGAACAGCAACAACTGTCTGCAGTGTCACTTCAGCTTCTGCCATTGCAGTTACGACCTCTGTCACATCGGCCTTACCTGCAGCAGCTAATATGGTTTTATTTTCCGCAGTTTGCATCGTTGACAGGGTTTCAGTCGCAATGCCACGCAAGGTTGATGCAAAATCCTCTCCCAGAGGATCATCATTTTTTCCCAAATCTGTTTTAGCTTTACCAGCAGCCTGATTATAAGCATTAACAGCATCAGCAAAATTCACGGCCATATCTCAAAATCCTCTCATATGCGGGGCCACTATTGTAGTATTTCCAAAGTTTTCTGAAGCATGCTTTTTGAAGCCTGAATTGCTTGCAAATTCGCTTCAAAACTCCTTTGAGCCTCACGCATATCTGTCATTTCTATCAAAGTATTCACATTCGGACGGAGAATATACCCCTCCTCATCCGCAGCAGGGTGTCCCGGAAGATATTCTCGTTTAAAGTTACTTTTATCAGTGAGAATGTCTTGTACCACGACTTTTTCAACGCCGAGCTCTCGGTTAAGCTCATTCCCAAAAGATACCATTTTACGGCGATATGGAGCGCCTCCAGCTTCCTGAGAAAGAGAATCAGCGTTCGCGATATTTTCCGAAATAACACGTAACCTCGTTCCCTGGGCTCTCATCCCAGAAGCAGAGACTTGCATTGACTTATATAGATCGGACATCGTGAACCTTCCCGGAAATCACCTAAAACATCAGAACTTAAACCCGAAACATCGGGACTTAACTTGGACCTCGAAGCGCCATCTTAAACATATCCTGATGCTTTTTATAAAGACGTATCATCGCTTGATAATCTAATTGCGTCTTGGACATTTTAATCATCTGCTCTTCAAGAACAACAGAATTTCCCGAAGGCGATGTTTCATAAAGGTCCTTTGACTTTGCCGCTTTAGGGTTACCTCCATGCAAAGGATTACTCGACAAATGTCCTGCGTGAGTTGATTTCTGTGCCATAACAGGTGCAGAACGGCCCACCAATGACTTGAAGTGATTATCCTTCAAATCAAGAGGCACGTAATTCAGAGTGTCTGAATTAGCAATGTTTTTTGTCAAAACAGCCTGGCGTTGAGTAAGCCAGTCCATCTTTTTGGCAAGCACATCTGTAATTTTCAACTTATCAGCCAAGTCAGGTTCCTTTGCGCAAAGTAAAGATCCATTAACCCATTATTATAGTATCGATATTGCCTTAATAACCTGTTAATGAATTGTAGATCTAGTAAAAAATACCCCTTACTCACAAGTTTGGCTCGACCTACCTTAAAAATACCAGTATAAATATCCGTCAAGAACAAGTAGTTAATATAAATCCTTTAAGTCAGCATTTGGCGTCAGGGACAGGGAGTCCGAAGCCCACGATGTTATATCTAACCCGGAAAATTGGTGAATCAGTAATCATTAACAACGACATTGAGGTCAAAGTCGTTGATGTCCGCGGTAAATCCGTTAAAATTGGCTTCACGTTTCCCGAAGACGCAACCGTACTGCGCCAGGAACTCCACGAACGAATTCAAGAAGAAAACAGAGCTGCAGTCGCTGCGACGATAGATGTTCTTGGACTGGATATCGATCCCTCTTCTCACGAAGAATGATTATTTAAATCATAACAAACCGGATAAATATCCCCTTTCGTAACTTTTCATTAAGTATAATGAGTCAAAATCCTGTGTTTATACCTGCTATGGAGAATGCGGGATGACGGCAACTGAAAACCCCTCTGCCAGATCATCATCCAATCCCTCACTAATTACAGCAGATCAGAACTTGAAAGATGATGACGCTGGAAATGATGGGAAAACCGAACGCTCAAAACAGGCGCAGCTATCAATTGCATTAAAACGAGATACCTCTGGAAAAACAAAAGTAATCGCAAAAGGTTCCGGAGAACTTGCCGAACAAATCCTACAAATAGCTTTTGATCAAGGCGTAAAGGTAAGAGCTGATTCTGATCTTGCAGAAATTCTCACTACAGTTGACGTAGAAAGTGAGATACCATTGGAAGCATTAACCGCAGTGGCAACAATTTTAAACTACGTCTATAGTGAACAAAAATTCCCAAACGATGAATCGACACCAAGGCATGACATCATTTACTGAGCTAGAAAAGAGCTTACAGACCCTTTCCATCCAGATTGCCAACGCTAGTTCCGTGGCCAAGACTGGTGAAGTTTCCGATGTGTCAGACTTGCCAAGAGTTACCGATTTTTTATGCCAGGAAATTAATAAATTACCCCCATCTGAACGATCAAAACTTGGACCCCATTTAATTGGCCTCATAGAGGAACTGGACAATTTGACAATTACTATTGGCTCCAGCCTGGATAAAGTAAGAGTTGAGATAAAAGAAACCACATCTCACAACCGGGCTGCGAAAGCTTACACCTCGGCAAACACGCCCGGGAAAAGATAACTTATGGACTATGGTAATTATCTGCAGTTCATCCTCACACTCATCTTTATCATTGGCTTGATCATTGCAGCCGCATACCTCGCAAAAAGATTGGGGTTTGCTCAAAGCCCTGTGATTACAGGCAATCGCAAAAAAAGAATGCAAATAAAAGAAGTTCGTCCATTGGATGCTCGCCGAAAAATGGTTTTGATACAGTGTGATGACAAAGAACATCTGTTACTCATTGGCGGAACACAAGATTTGCATATTGACACCAACACCTGCATTAATTCCTCTGAAAATGGTTGAGATACTAACCCAGAGAAGGCATCTGTCAGTGCGAGAAAGGGGAATTAAGTATCATGTTTAGGACATTTAAGCAGAGTTTTATCTGGCCTGGTTTGCTTGCCATCTGTGTAATCTTGGTCCCCCAAACGAGTTGGTCTCAAGCACTTACTCTAGATCTGAACAACGAAATACTTGGCTCAAGCAGCGGTCGTATACTGCAAATGCTTGCATTATTGACCATACTCAGTCTGGCGCCTGCTATCTTAATGATGGTTACTTCTTTCACGAGAATAATCGTCGTTCTGTCTTTCATCAGAACTGCAATGGGAATTCAACAGGCCCCGCCAAATACCGTTCTCATTAGCCTTGCCCTGTTTCTCACAGCCTTCATTATGACCCCGACAATGGAGAAAATATATAATGATGCTCTCAAGCCGTTAGTAGAAGAAGAAATTAACGAAATAGAAGCCTGGGATAGAGGAACAGCACCAATACGTGAATTTATGCTTCATCATGTACGGGAAAAGGATCTTAGACTGTTCCTTGACCTTGCAAATACAGGAGAAGTAACCAGTCCTGAAACCACACCTCTACGGGCTTTAATTCCAGCATTCATGATTAGCGAGCTCAGACGCGCCTTTGAAATTGGCTTTTTAGTCTTCTTACCATTTCTTATAATTGATATGGTCGTCGCATCCGTCCTTATGTCGATGGGGATGATGATGTTACCCCCCATAATGTTATCCCTACCGTTTAAATTGATTTTCTTCGTAATGGTAGATGGGTGGTATCTAATTGCGGGAAGTCTCGTAAGAAGTTTCGGGTAAGAAATTTTAAGACATTCAATCTGGCGCACCTTCAAAATTGTATTCCAGATGATTTGGTGTCTGTTATGCCTGCGCCCTTGATAAGGCGTCCCCAAGTTCCGCTTTTTAATTGATTTTACTTAAAGGGCTCGACTTCAAGCGATCACGATACTGCTTCATAAATGCCTGGACTTGGGATACTTGCTTCAATTCATCCGCAATTGATGTCACCGATCCGCTATCGACACTGCTGGTAAGCAACTTAAAAGTATCGCCCTGAGGGCCATCACTCATAATCGTCTTGTAACTATCACGCAGAAGTTTCAAACCTTCGTTATCCCCCGCCATTGTCTGTGCAATAGCCAAGTTTATAACCCCCTGGCTTTCTTCTTCATTTAAAGGACGTCCTTCAGGAGGGGAGGCAGGAATAAGTTTACCAAGCATTTTACCCGCGTCATCCCAGCGTCTCATATCCCAGAGTATGTCAGATTTCAAACGTATCGCATCGAGGCTCTCATCAGATGCTATCAACTGGAGCGCTTCGTCTTTTTTGTCGAGTTCCGCCAAAGCACGCGCACGTAAATGCAAGCGTTGTTGTGTAAGCTCTTTAGATAAGTTATCCACATTGGTCTTATCCAAGGCTGCAAGGCTCATTTCTGGATCACCCTCTAACAAACGAATCAAAGACAGGCGATTACCAACGCGGGCTTTTTCTTCCCCTTCGAGACGGAACTCAACCTGTTCATCCAACAAGTTTCCAGCTTGTTCCAGCAAATCGACATCAACCAGCCGATCAGCAAGTTTTGCAATCATCATATCGCCCTTCTCTCCAAGAGGAGTTAGTTCTTTAAACTCCTCATAGAGCGCAATCGAAGACAGAGGTGGAATACGACGACCACCGTCGTCAATGTACATTCCTTCAAAAATTTCCTTCATACGTCTTGCAACATTATCGGCACGTTCAGAGTGAGGAAAATACGAAGCCGCCTGCCGCAACGAATGTAAACTTTTTCGAAAATCTTGTTCATCCGCATAACGGTCCCCCAATTCACTCAAAATAGCGAACTCAAACTTGTCCCCGCGCCATGCAAACCTCAATTGCTCAAGTTGCTCTATGCCCTCTTTCTGGGTAAGTGTACCCTCTTCAATCCCAAGCTTTGCCAAAGCATGACGAGCCCTCGCACTTGTCGGCCTGTGCCGATTGTACTTCAACCCTTTCCAAATAGCCTTTGCCTCTTCCGGCTGACCATCTTGCAGAAGGCGTTGCCCTTCCAGAAAATCAACCTGAGCCGTCTCAAACTCAGTGGGTTCGCTGGATAATATTTTTCCCAGTAGCAAGCTTGCGGCCCCTGTGTCTCCCACTTGTAAATCAGCTTCAGCAGCTAACAAAAAGAGCTTATTTCGAACGTTTGAAGGAAAGGACTCTATCAAAGGCAGGGTCTCGGAGAATCCTATTGCCGCCGGTCCCCAATCTTGCCCTGATGCTGCGAGAGCAGCTTGCCAAAGATTCGCTTCCCACTCCCCTGCAAGAGCAGTACTGGAGAGTGTTTTTTGAGCATCATCAAACTTGTCGCTCAAAAACTGGCTCGCACCGAGAAGGAGCTTAAAAGCAGGATCGTCACTCAAGCGCCGATTTTCCTGAGCAATCAGATTTAACATCCCCGTCGCCTCAGCGATCCGGCCATGGGAGAAGAAAAAGCGGGCAAGGTCAAGCCGGGCAAGCCCTTGCTGGATCCCCGTCGTCTCGACGACAGTTCTTTGAAGTCCTTGTAAATTTCTTAGATAATCTTCATCCGAACCAAGACGGTCAGCCTCAAGATCAAGCATCTTAATCGGCGGAATTGATGCACTCTCTCCTCCACGCGGTAGAGAACGTGCCGTATCATCAGATACAATTAATTCATCGCGACTGCGAACGACAACAGCACGAGGTGTTAAGGCCACGACCAAGCCTTCCGCTGTTGGTTGGAGCACAACCCCCTGATACGATGGTAATGCTCTGAATTGAGGAAATTCGTCAATTTTAGCTGAGCCGAGATTAGGTTCCCCAATTGGAGCCACAATCAATCGATCTCCAAGTTCAGGATGAGACAGAGAAAGAAGACGACTGACTGACTTGACCAAAAACTTGACTTCAGGACCTTCTTTTCCTTTACCCAACACGTTTGAAATTGCCTGGACAGGGAGAGGAGAGCGGCGGCGGATATCAACAGTCCAAGTATTTTCATCCTTACTCATGCGCGGCACTTGAGTTACCGGTGCGGATAACCGTAAAACTGTCGCTCCAGCGAGAGGAAGTATATCCACCGGGGCAAATTGAGGTGCCATATTTTCAATAGCTTTGGCTAAATTTTCCGGCCCCTCTCGGTCAAAAACAAG
>MABB01000037.1:0-764 GCA_002162915.1 Rhodospirillales bacterium 47_12_T64 | reverse complement strand
ATCAGATAGTTTGACTGGCCCATCTCGCGGTGTCGAAGCTTTAGCCAACCGTTTTTTACCCGTCGGTTTTAGCTTTGTTTTTTCTTCGGGTTTCTGTTCGGATTTTTCTTCGGATTTTTCTGGCGTCCGGTTCGAGATCTCTACAGCGGGAGCACCGTCCGCAACGGTCACCTCTGAAGGTTGTTTTTTATCTTTGTTTTTGGATCTCAGGTTTGCAGGCTTAGGCAGTAAAGATAGAGGGCCAGGTCCAGCAAGTTCCTCCAGTTTCGGTAGCGCCGCTTCTGTTGGCGTTTTATCTTTAGATGGCGTTACCTCATCTGGTTTTGTTACTTTTGCCTCAACCTTATCGGAAGGGTTGGATTTTTCTATTGGTTCGACGACCTCTTTTGGTGTTTTTAGAGGTTCTGTCTTAGCCGATTTCTTTTCAGTATCACCCTCTTTAATATCGACAACAGATTTGGCTCCAACAGAAAACAATCGCGCATTTGAACCAGGCTTTAATGTAAATCGGACTTTCAGGGTTGGCACTTTTTGTATAATCCGCCCACTTTTTACAAATGGCATCGGTTGATTATTAAATCTGGACAAATCAACATCCGCCGAACGATCGAAAGTGACCGTTAAATTATCACCGCGCTGATCTACACTGCTATTTACATTCTCAGGCCAATCGAAGACCAGACGGTTATAATTTGGGTGTTCCGCATATCGGAAACCAACCAAAGGTGCTGTTTTTTTCGAAAGAGCCTCTGATCCAGAAGAGG
>MABB01000052.1:4992-7058 GCA_002162915.1 Rhodospirillales bacterium 47_12_T64 | reverse complement strand
CGCATCCTCTTCATCATCAACCAGTTTAAAATCAGATAGTTTGACTGGCCCATCTCGCGGTGTCGAAGCTTTAGCCAACCGTTTTTTACTCGTCGGTTTTAGTTTTGTTTTTTCTTCGGATTTTTCTGGCGTCCGGTTCGTGATCTCTTCAGCGGGAGTACCGTCCACAGCGGCCACCTCTGAAGGCTGTTTTTTATCTTTGTTTTTGGATCTCAGGTTTGCAGGCTTAGGCAGCAAAGATAGAGGGCCAGGCCCAGCAAGTTCCTCCAGTTTTGGTAACGCCGCTTCTGTTGGCGTTTTATCTTTAGATGGCGTTACCTCATCTGGTTTTGTTACTTTTGCCTCAGCCTTATCGGAAGGGTTGGATTTTTCTACTGGTTCGACGACCTCTTTTGGTGTTTTTAGAGGTTCTGTCTTAGCCGATTTCTTTTCAGTATCGCCCTCTTTAATATCGATAACAGATTTGGTTCCAACAGAAAACAATCGCGCATTTGAACCAGGCTTTAATGTAAACTGGACTTTCAGATTTGGTGCTTTTTGTATAACCCGCCCACTTTTTACAAATAGCATCGGCTGATTATTGAATCTGGACAAATCAACATCCGCCGGACGATCGAAAGTGACCGTTAAATTATCACCGCGCTGATCTACACTGCTATTTACATTCTCAGGCCAATCGAAGACTAAACGGTTATAATCTGGGTGTTCCGCATATCGAAAACCAACCAAAGGTGCTGTTTTTTTCGAAAGAGCCTCTGCCCCTGAAGAGGCGCTATCGGACTTAACCAAAAGGTCAACAATAACTTTCGTGCCGGATGTTGTACTCTTTAAAGTGAAATCATCAAGAAGCGGAAAAACGATACGTTTCTTTGTTGCATCCAGTACAGGCCTCCCTGTAAATCCCTTTAAACCAGTACCTACTGTGCTCAGCCCATAATCAGATGCCTCGCCAAATTCCAGTACCAGTTGGCGACCTTCGATTTTGGCTTCAAAGCGAACTTGCCTTGGCCAATCAAACACAATTCTCCCAAAGCCCGGATGAA
Source organism: Rhodospirillales bacterium 47_12_T64 (assembly GCA_002162915.1). Lineage (GTDB taxonomy): Bacteria > Pseudomonadota > Alphaproteobacteria > Kiloniellales > Kiloniellaceae > Kiloniella. Next base: position 6,015 of record MABB01000052.1, on the reverse strand, counting down.
TGCCAGAACGAACGGCAACTTCCTGGGCATTAAGGACAAAAGGGAAGGATATCAAAAACGCTCCTGCCAGAAAAATTCGGCACAAGGCTTTAATCAACCATTTTCTCCGGCATAAAGATGAACAACAATATCAACACGACGCGCGAGGCTATTCTTCAAAGTTTCAGATAATCTATCCGTGATCTTATCATAACGCGAATCACCGTAACCACGCGACAGAATTGTACTTTTATACCCTGATTTTTCTATTAAACCAGCGACATAGTTTGCCCGGGCCAATGACAGAGGCCAATTGGAAGAAAACGCGCCATCATTCGGCGGTGCAGAAGGGTCAGCATGCCCTGCAATTTCGATCTTGTTATCAATAAAGCTCAACACGCGCCCCAAGCGTAAAAGGAGAACTTCGGCCTCATCCAAAGGTTTGACTTCTCCCGGAAGAAACAACAGATCCCCCGGAAGCGAGATCACCAATCGATCTTCAAGGCGCGTTAAAATCGCTTTCGAAAGCTCCGGATCATCTTTTATTTTTTCACTAATAAGCGTTGAAAGATAATCCAGATCCTCACCGGGAACAAAATCAACCGGCTCCATGGTCAAGCTTTTCGATGGTTTTGGCTCGACGACCACTTTTTCTATTTTCAAATTAACCGAAAGCGAATCAACCAAATTACGCCATTTTTTTTCTTCCATAACAGACATGGAATACAAAAGAACAAAAAAAGTCAGCATAAGAGCAACAAGATCCGTAAAAGTGATCATCCAGTTCGATCCGTAATTTACAGCAACAACGGTCTCTTTTTTAGAACTCACTTTAAATAGTCGTTCAAAATAATGCTGTTCTATTACAACCTCTTTGTTCTCTTTTTCTTCAGGCACATCCTGCTCATGCTCCAGATCATCCTGACTTTCAGCATACAGCTGATCTGCGGATCTCGCTTTTCCGCCACCAGCAACACGCTTGTTCTTTACCCGATTTTTATTGCGATTTTTATTGCTCTTTTCAGGCACTATTCTGGCTCCTGA
>MABB01000052.1:3609-4949 GCA_002162915.1 Rhodospirillales bacterium 47_12_T64 | reverse complement strand
GAATTACAAAATAGACATACCCCTCAGATTGAGGTTCGAGTCCTATTGCAACCTTGTCTGCAGGCATACCTGCACGTTGAATTTCCTCAACGATAACCTCGCTGCGGCGCAAAATTGTGTTCAGATTAGATAAATTATCAGAAGCGCTGCTCCTGGATATTCCATACAGAAATTCGAATTCAAAATACCCTCCCCCCTCTGTATAGCGATTTAAAAACCCGGCTAAACGTTTAAGCAGGAGTTCCCGCCCTGAAGCGAGATCAATCTCTTCGCCATGGAACATCGCTTCTAGAGGTAAACGGAGGCGTAAATAACTCTGGGTGCTCCCCTGATCTCTCTCGACGGCAGGAATCGTCGTCTCAAATAATCGTTCAAGATCAGCCACAAGCTCGGCTTTATCATCCAAATTATCAAGAGAACTGCTAAATGTCGCGTGCCGTTCCAGCTGATTAGCATCGCCGCGGAAAGTACTGTTCACAGAATCAAGCACGGCTCTCGCCTTATCTTCTTCATAAGAAGACATTGCATTAAGCATAATGAAAAAAGCCAAAAGCAAAAGCTTAAGGCTTAGTAGAGCAACGTAATTCCGGTCACCCTCATCTTGGCGTCTTTGAAATAAAGGGCCAAGCATGTCAACTAATCAAACCCTAATAAGGCATCGATATCATCCTGACTTACGCCCTTTCCTGGCATTTGAGGACCATTTAACAAATCTTCGTCAGGTCGATTAATGCCATCAGCACGTTTAGGAGTTGGCGCAGTCGTTTCCGCTCCAGAAGCAGCGTCCTCGCCAAAAACCTCTAACAGCTTGTCGACTTTTTGCTCAACATGCTGCAGAGCGTTCACCACACGTGATATTCTTTGCCCGGTGATATCTTGAAAGCTACAGGCTTCATAAACCTGCGTTACAGCATCGTTCATCTTTTCAGAAACTGTCTTATCGTCAACAGTTTCCGCAAGCTCTTCCAGCTGCTCCATCGCAGAGAGGATATTGTGGGTAGCCTGTTCTGTGGCCCCCACAATAGCATCAAGTTCGTCAGCCGCAGTCGGGAGATAATCACTCTTGATCTCATCAGGCCTCAAAGAGGCGAGTTGTCTTTTTGTATCGTGGATGTAACTTGCCACAGAACCAATTTCAGTCAAAATTTTATGGTTTGTTTCTACAGCACCATCACCGACATTTGGCAAAAGACTATCAACAAGCTCCTCTATATCAGCAATTTCTCTATTGCTGTCAAAGGCCTGTATTTTTTTGAGTAATTCTTCCCTGACCAAATCGGCCATACGATTATCCTTAGAAGTTACCTAGAACTGCAATCAACTTCTTCTTGAGGGTCGCA
>MABB01000052.1:0-3565 GCA_002162915.1 Rhodospirillales bacterium 47_12_T64 | reverse complement strand
TGCGGCAATGACGTTTTCTGTCTTGCTCTCTGCTGTAACCATAATAAAGGATAAGTCTTTGAGAAGAGCATCAGCCCGACACTCTTTCAAAAGCTGAAGCCCGCTCATAGGCTCCATGTTCCAATCCGAGATGATAAGACTGTATTGTTTACCTCGCAATTTTTGCAAAGCACTACTACCGTCTGTCGCCTCATCTACATTATTGAAACCAAGCTGTTTGAGTAAATTGCGAATGATCCGCAACATGGTTTTATAATCATCTACGATGAGGATTGGCATATTCATGTCGACGTCCGACATCGGCAACTCCCTTAACTATCTCTTGCACACATTTGTACGTAAATTGTGATTTTAAGCTATCAGCATACAATTAACGCAGTGTAAACAAAGCACCATTTTTCAAGATCTTAGAGTTTTATTTCCATTAATTCCTGTTGCATGAAAAAGAAAAAGCCCCGTAATCCAAAGGATACAGAGCTTATTGTTACACGATATTTTTAAATTTGGCTTGTTAACCATAAATTTGAAACAGGATTCGGCTATTCCTTTGCCAGTGGTAAATCACGCCTTTGCGCAAGCTCCAAAGTAATTTCCTTAGCCCTCTTAGGGTTCATGCTTGCTAAAATTGGGGCCGTTTTTCTTTCTTTCATTCGCTGAACGACATCCAGTAAAACAATCATATCTAACTCTTCGAAAATTCGAGCAGCGTCCTTAGGCTTCATGCTCTCATAAATCTTCACCAAGCTGATCATTTGTTTATCACTTTGCTCGTCATGCTGGACGATAAGACCCTCGATTGTATTTTGTAGCTTTCCAAGCTCGCTGATCTTTTCATCAATGCGTCGTTCGGCAGCAAGCAGTAAAACCTCTCTCTGCTCAAACTCTCGTTCCCGAGCTTCCAGCTGCTCACGCCGGGCAGACAGTGATTGTAAAAGTTCAACCTCTTCATCTGTCATTGAAAAAGGGTCAGCTTCAAGCCCTTTAACTTTGGGTATTTCGGAATTATTCTGATCCGCATTTGCCGTTTCAGTCGCTTCGGTCTCTGTTGTCGTTTCAGCCTGAATATCCTCTGAAGCATTTTCCGGCGTATCGTCCTGTGCGTCCTCGACTTTGGGCTCTTCTGCAGCCTGAGCAAAAGCCTCACCGGACTGACTGACGCCCTCCCACACACCACCAGCTTTAACGAGCAGCGCCATAGAAGAAACAGCAATAAGAACAGGTAATAAACGCATAATATATCCTCCTTTAGCGCATGCCCTTTAGGGCCTTGAGAAGATCTTCAGCTGCGGGTGACAACTCTTTGTTTTTCTTTTCTTTTACTTCAGGAGCTTTTGCCCTGCCCGAACGACTTACCTCTGGAGCGTTGGCATCGCTTTTTAAAACTCCCTTGGGCAACAATGTACCGGGTGATTGCTTGCGGGCCAGGCCCAAATCACCTTCCAGTCGATCTGCAACAACTTCTGCTCGATCGACCAGATAACTAAGGTCTGATAATATGTCATCAGCTCGGGATGTATTTTTCTCCAGGCCAAGGCCTGTATTGGAAGCATGCACCTTGAATTCTACCAGGCTTTTCTCTGCCTTTGCCGTCGTTTCGGCAAAAGAGCGAATTAGCTCCTCCATCTCAGCTTTCGCCTCACGAAGCGCATCCAGTTTCTTGTTCAATATTACTGCGTAAACAATCGTGGCAACCAATAAAATGGCAACTAGAATGTTAAAGCCGAGTTCGATGTTGGATAGATCTAACATTTTCTATTCACCATCATCACGTACAATTTTGTTTGCTATTTTGACTGCAATATTGCCACTTTTCCGCCCCATGTTCCCCTTGAACATAGAGACGTCACCGCATCGTAGTTCAACAAGTGATTCCGGAGAAACAGTGAGATCCATAGTATCTCCGACTTTCCAATTCATAACATCACCAAGTGACACATTCACTTGTTCCAACACAGCAAGAATTGATACATCGGTCTGCCACAATTCAGCAGTCAGGTGACCTTCCCAAATAGAATCACGGCCAAATTTCTCCCCCATGAACATCTGAAGTAACAATTCGCGGACCGGTTCAAGAGTAGCGTATGGTATAAGCAACTCAATCCGCCCTCCGCGATCTTCCATATCCACCCTGAGAGTGATGACAATTGCAGCATTTTCATGGCGGGCGATTGTCGCAAAGCGAGGGTTGGTTTCCAGACGATCAAATCGGAAGGTAACAGGCGAAAGCGGATCAAACGCGCTTGAAAGGTCAGCCAGAACAACATGGGCAAGACGCTGAATAAGATTGCGTTCAATCGTGGTATAGGGCCGGCCTTCAATCCGCATAGCGGCTGTGCCTCTACGTCCACCGAGAAGCACGTCAACGATTGAATAAATCAACGCAGAATCAACTGTCATAAGGCCGTAGTTATCCCACTCCTCGGCCTTAAACACAGTCAGCATTGCAGGTAGCGGAATTGAATTCAGATAATCACCAAAACGAGCAGATGTAATATTATCCAGGCTAACTTCTACGTTATCAGAGGTAAAATTACGCAAAGACGTAGACATCATCCTGACCAAACGGTCAAAGACGATATCCAGCATCGGCAGACGTTCATAAGAGACCAATGCAGAGTTGAGAATTGCTTGAATTCCCGAATTGTCTCCACTTTCATCATCCCCGGCATCTACGCCAAGCAGGCTGTCAATTTCATTTTGATCAAGCACACGGGTTCCGCCGGGATTGTCATCGACAGCGTCGAAAGCATCCTCTTCTTCACCCGCGTCTTCGTCCGCCATGGCCTCCCATTCGGCCATCATGGCTTCCTGATCGACTTCTTCTTCCGTTTCGTCAGCCATTTCTTACCTTACAGGTTACTGCACCAGCATTTCCTGAAACAATACATCTTTGATTTTTACAGGAGCTGCCGCAGCGTTTACCCTGAGTAGCAACTCTTCTCTCAACCGCTGGATCCCTGCAGATCCACTCAAATCTTCTATTCTTAATTCTCGGAGATAGACTTGAAAATTATCAACAATTCGCGGCATGACAGCTTCAACCGCAGGGATATCAGTTTGTAATTCGAGTTCCAGACTGATTGTAATTTTCAAAAAGTGATTTTTGTTCCCCGAAGAGCTCAAATTAACCAGTAATTCCGGCACATCATAAAAGGCTGCAGGACCATGAGCGGGAATTACTTCTTCGACGACTTCTTCATGTTCTACTTCTTCTTTACCCAGAAGAGAGTCCAACATTCCCGTAAAATAAGCCCCTGCCCCTCCTATAATGATAAGCAATAAAGGCAAGATGAAGAATATAACGAGTTTTTTTCCTGACATCCCACCTTTTGGGCGGGCTTCAACCTCTAGTTCTTCTTCACCGGCAGATTCATTAGCCATATACTATTTCACGCCTCCAGTTGGAATATTCACCCCTAATAAAGGGCCAAGATGGTTAAAAAGTAGTTAAGTCGTAAGTACTGTAAATCAGATACTTAAGAGTAAAAAAAATGAACAGAAAATATGAACCTCTAACCAACTGTTTTGTAACTGAAAGCAGTCTATACGAAAAGTGTTAATATCT
>MABB01000061.1 GCA_002162915.1 Rhodospirillales bacterium 47_12_T64 | reverse complement strand
AGAGCTGTACGCAAGGCGTCGTTTTCGACATCTGCGAACTCTGTTTGAATGGCCTGGTTCTCACCCTTTGTCAATTTAGGAAGCTCAGGCGGGGCTTTTCTCTCTACCTGATATAAAGGCCCCTGCTGGATTGAGAGCCTGGCTATGGCGCGATAGCCGAAATGGCTATTAACGCGCTCGATAATCTGAGGCGTCTGTTGTTGTATCATAAGAGCAAAGGCAGGATCTGCCTTCACAAGAAGGGTGCCATCGTTACGAACACCTTGGCTGGGGTATCGAAGTTTTACGGGAAGGCATTGTGTTGAGAGCTCTTTGCCGACAATTGAACTCCAGTCTTCAATCAACCCGGCTTCGGCGAACCCTCTTTTCCCTGTGAGCTGCTTTGTCAGGCGGGGAAGGGAGGCCGCAATCGGCTGCATGGTTTTTTGACGACGAGTGGGAACGTCATTTTCCTGTTTGTATTTGCTACCAGCTTTTTTCTTCGTGCCGATTTTGCGGGTCGTTGGAGATCTGGCCATTATTCCTATGCGTTCTTTCTATCGCCAATCAGTCGAGTTCAATTGATCTCAGCTGGAATGAAAAGCAGTATAGTCCAGTCCAGTCCAATTGACAGTTACGATTCGCATCATTTTTTGCACCCGTATTATAAGATGGTATTTAAATAAGCTTGATAAGGCTTGAGAGTGTGTTGGGGAAGAGTTGAGGATGATCGCTGAAAATTTATTGCCGTGGTATGATAAGCACGCGCGCGATCTTCCCTGGAGGTTATCTCCTAAGCAGCGCCTTGTCGCTCCGGATCTTCAATTCGCTGATCCGTATCATGTCTGGTTAAGTGAAATCATGTTACAGCAAACGACTGTTGTGACCGTGAAATCCTATTATCTGAAGTTTTTGTCTTTGTGGCCGACTGTCCATGATTTAGCCGCAGAGGAACTCGACAGCATTTTGAGTGCATGGGCGGGGCTTGGGTACTATGCACGTGCCAGAAATCTTCATCGTTGCGCCAAAGTCATATCCAAGGATTTTGCAGGAGTATTTCCTGATAATGAAGAGGCTCTACTCACATTACCAGGTGTTGGACCTTATACTGCGGCAGCGATATCGGCGATTGCATTTGATCACCCTTCAACTGTTGTTGATGGGAATGTAGAGCGGGTGATAGCGCGGTTTTATTCTCTTCAGGATCCTTTACCTGGTGTGAAGGGAAAGATGAAAGATTGTGCTGCGAAACAAACACCAGATAAACGTTCTGGAGATTATGCGCAGGCTATGATGGATCTCGGCGCGACGATTTGTACTCCTCGTTCCCCTGCTTGTGTTATTTGCCCTATTCAGGAGAATTGTCAGGGTCGAAAAGACGGAACCGCAGTGCTGTTGCCTAAAAAGGCCCCCAAGAAGATCAAGCCGACCCGGAAAACTTACGCTTATATTATGAAAGATGAAAAGGGGCGGGTTCTTCTTCGTAGAAGGCCTGATAAGGGACTTCTTGGGGGGATGACTGAAGTTCCGACAAGTGACTGGCTTCAGGGTGAAGGCCCCGTTCATGATCCTTTGATGAGTTCGCTTGGTGAGTGGGATGTTTTAGATGGAGTGGTAAAGCACACCTTCACACACTTTCACTTTGAAATAACGGTGGTGTGCGGTGGTCCCTCTGTGGCGAAGTCTGAAGCTGTAAAGAAGCTGGGAGCTCGTTGGTATCATGAGGTTGATTTTGCTTCCCTCGCCTTGCCAACAGTAATGAACAAAATTTTAAAACACGCTGAATTTACGGTTTAATACCAACGGTTGTTGATATTAAACCGTGCACAAAAAAGCCCGCATTTTGCGGGCTTGATCGTATTGTGGCTTTGAGACTGTTAGTTCGTCATCTCGGCGCGAACTTGTTGACGGAGAACGTCGATAGATACTTCGCGTCCTTCAGCGTCCATGTGCCAGTAAGTCCAGCCGTTACAAGCCGTGGCGCCTTGAACCATGGCACCGACTTTATGAATGGATCCCTGGAAATCTTTAGAGATTAAACTGCCATCTGCACGCACTTTTGCAGAGAATTTTTTCTTAGGTCCGTAGAGTGTTGTGCCAGGTTCGAGTAACCCTCGTTCAAGTAGAGTGCCAAATGGAATTCTTGGTTGTTCACGCTTTTGCTCAATCGTCACCAGATCAATATCATCTAGCTGCTTGACCTGGGATATGCGTTTCTCTGCTATTTTGACATAGCTCTTTTCTTGCTCGATTCCAATGTAGCTGCGTCCCAATTTTTTTGCGACTGCGCCAGTGGTTCCAGTGCCAAAGAAAGGGTCAAGAATGACAGCGCCCGGTTTCGTGGACGACAGAATGACCCGATGTAATAGGGATTCGGGTTTCTGAGTTGGGTGTGCTTTGTCGCCGTCGTTATTTTTGAGGCGTTCACCACCGTTACAAATTGGCAGGAGCCAATCGCTTCGCATCTGAATATCGTCGTTTAATGCCTTCATGGATTCGTAATTGAAGGTGTACTTGGAGGTTTTCGATTTCGCGGCCCAAATCATGGTTTCGTGCGCGTTGGTAAACCGGCGACCACGGAAATTCGGCATAGGGTTGGATTTGCGCCAGATGACATCGTTCAGCATCCAGTATTCCAGATTTTGTAACAAGGTGCCTACACGATAGATGTTATGGTAACTACCGATTACCCAAAGCGTGCCGTTGTCTTTTAAGACCCTGCGTGCAGCTTTAAGCCATTTCCAGGTAAATTCGTCATAAGCTCTGAAGCTATCGAATTTATCCCAATCGTTGGTAACGGCATCAACCTTGGAGTTGTCCGGGCGGGTAAGTTCACCTGCCAATTGTAGATTGTACGGAGGATCCGCAAAGATCACATCAACCGACTTTTCGGGTAGGCTGTTCATGATCTCGACGCACTCACCGAGATGGACAACATTTTTCTTCACTAAGGTAGACTCCTCTTGACTCGAGTCCCCCATTTTGAGTCAGCTTGGAGTCGCGGTCAAGTATTTTTTACCCAAGGAGTCAAGTAAAGAGTCATAGGAGTCAATCGTTTAGCTCGAGTCGCTCTCTTATGGGGCGAAATGTGCGACGATGAACCGGGGTAACCCCAAGATCTAGTAGGGCAGCGCGATGCTCGGCGGTTCCGTAGCCCTGATTTCTTTCCCAGCCATATCCAGGGTATTGAATCGACAACTGCTGCATTTGCCGATCTCGATTCACTTTTGCCACCACCGACGCGGCAGCAATGGAGAGGCTGATGCTATCGCCTTTGACGATGGCTTTTGCTGGGCAAGGGAGTTTTGGGAGACGATTGCCGTCAATCAATGCGCCATCGAGACTGAGATCCAGATTCGATATCGCGCGCTGCATTGCGAGCATGGAGGCTTGGAGAATATTGATCTCATCGATTTCTTCTATAGAAGCCTCGCCCAAAGCAATTTTGACAATACTGGTTTGGTTTAGCTCCTGTAGTTGAGCGTTAATTTGTTCACGTTTTTTGATGGAGAGTTTTTTCGAATCGTCGAGTATTGAAATCAAGCTCTTGGGAACGGCTTTTTTGTCGAGCCAGGCCGCTGCGGCGACAACAGGTCCGGCCCAAGGACCTCGTCCGACTTCATCAGCGCCTACGATAACCGCATTTCTGATATTAAGTTCTTTCTCGAATTTCCTCTCTCTCGAGAAATCAGGCACGATTTGAGTCGCCGCTTGAGGGAGTCTCTGAGCTCTGATCTTCCTGATCTGTTACTTGATCTGGATTCGAAGCGAGATCCGTCTCCGTCTCTCCAACGTTGGTATGGGTTGGATTTTTTCTTTTTAACCATTTCGCCAGAGCTTGCTGTACGGCACCTTCGGCCTTGGTTGAGGTTCGGATAATTGCACCGACTTCAGGCCCGTAGGTCAAACGCATTGTCTCGACACCTGAAGTGACACCAAGTTGCGTTATCTGGTGCAACCTTCTTGCTGTGAAAAGCCAAAAGGGGCTGGTGAAAAGAGAAATAACCGTGACCGAAACGACGAGGCGGTAATCATTGTCTCCGAGTACTCCGGCACCGACACCAAGAGCTGCGAGAATAAAGGAGAATTCACCAAGCTGGGCCAGGAGTGCGCCCGACAAGAACGCTCGAGGCCAAGTCTCTCCCAGGAAGCGAATAAGGGTAATATTTAGGGCAGTCTTGAATATCGCGACAAAAAGAACAAGCAGGAAAACGAGCCACAAATTATCCCATATATATCCTGCATCAAGGAGCATGCCTATGGATAGGAAAAACACCATGAGTAGAATGCTTTGAATCGGTGCGACTTGTTTGGACATAACTTTGTGGCTTGCCGAGTTACCTAATATCAGGCCAGCCAAAAATGCGCCATAAGCCGCTGATAATCCTAGTAAGCCTGATAAAGCTGAAGCGCCAAAACAAAACGCCATTCCCGCAAGTGGAGTGAGATCTTCATTGTCACCTATGACGCGTGCAAAAGGGATTTGCAGGCCACGTTTTTTACTCAGGAAGATAAAGAGAAGAGCTAGTAACGCGATAGAAATGCCAACTTTTATAAAGGCATCACTGCCAATACCACCTTCGTTACCAAAAGAGCTAACGAAAAGCATCATCGGCACGACGGCTAAATCCTGAGCAATCAGAATGCCAATTGTGACTTGCCCAATGCGTGTGCTGTACTCGTTGATCTCCTCTAACATCTTGACGGCGACAGCGGTGCTGGACAGGGCAAAGACGAAACCAAAAAACAGACTTAGTTCCAGGCTCCAATCCATAAGCTGTCCAAGCGCCAGCATGCCGCCAACTCCAACACCGATCTGAGCGGCAGTGGTGATTACGGCAACCTTCCAAACTTCTTTTATTCCACGCAGTGAGAGGTTCATGCCTATGACAAAAAGCAGCATGAGAACGCCGAGTTCTGCAAGTGTGGAGACGTTGTCCCGGTTTTCCACCAGACCAAGCCCTGTTGGGCCCAAAAGGACTCCTGCGAGAATGTAGCCCAAAACGGGAGGTTGCTTGAAGCTGCGCATGGCTATGCCACAGGCCAGTGCGCCTAATACGACAATTGCGAGGCCTGTGAGGCTACCACTATGATCTTCCATGAATAATCTTTAACACAAATGGATTGGTGGAAAATGGTTACTAAGTAACTGAAGTGTTGATTGGTCGTTATTATGTTAGGTGCTCTTGTAGCCGTGGCATTAGTTCAACAAGGTTACAGGGGCGGTGACGATTATCCAGTTGAGAGCGAAGAATTTCACTCCAGCCATCTTTACAGGCAGAGGGTGAGCCCGGCAGAGCAAAAAGATAAGTGCCCTTGGCAACGCCGCCTATAGCACGGCTTTGCATGGTGGATGTCCCGATTTTGGCATAGCTGATCCAGCGAAACAGTTCGCCGAAACCTTCGATTTCTTTTTCCATTACGGCTTTCAAAGCTTCAGGTGTTGTGTCGCGCCCGGTAACGCCTGTGCCGCCAGTTGTAATAACGACATCAACGTTCTCATTGCTGATGTGATCGTTTAGAGCGTTAATTATGGCAGATAAATCATCTTTAATAATGGCGCGCGCTGTAATGTTATGGCCATCTTCCGTAATCATCTTTTGAAGGGTATCACCGGATCGATCATCTGCTTCAGTGCGCGTATCCGAGATGGTTAGAATGGCAATACTTACAGGCAAAAAAGGGCGGGATTCATCTAACTTTGGCATTTTCGGCGACATCCGATCCTGAGGCGTTCTCGAGTTTATCCAGGGATTCATATTGTGGCCACTGACCGGCTGCAAGAGTATCTAGGGATGGTGAGTATTGCTTTAATCTTGCCCGATAAATCCAGAGGTTGGTCAGGACACGTTCAATAAACAGGCGTGTCTCTCGGGAAGGGAGGCTTTCAATGAAAAGAAGGGGATCATCGTTGTATGTTATTTTTCGTTCCCATTTTCCCAGGTTCCCGGGGCCACCATTATATGCGGTGGCCAATTTAAAGAGATCGCCTTCTACATAGTTGTGATTGAGAAGGTATCCGAGGTATTTTTGCCCAAGCTCAAGATTAAGGGAGGGTTCAAATAACTGATTTCGGCCCTTGCCACGAAAGTTACGGGTCCCCGCAATGTAATTTGCCGTTTGTGGCATTAACTGAAGAAGACCTCTGGCGCCATCGGGGCTTTTTGCATTGGGGTTAAATGATGATTCCTGACGCATGAACGCAAAGACAAGAGCGCGATCTATCTCGAAACCACCATTGGGCTGCCATTTCGGGATTGGGTAAAGGGCAGTGTCAATTATGCCTCGGTTTGTAGAGGGGTGTTGGGTTTCTTGTTTCTCTTCTGCTGCCAGTCTCGCACCTAACCGGAATGCGAGTTCGGGCATTCCCGCTTGTTCTGTGAGCTTAAGGAAGGCGTAGATTTCATTGCCATCAATACTGCCAATCAGTCTTTTTAGCTCTTGTTTGGCTTCGTGCTGTTTTCCCAATTGGAGAAACGCCAGAGCGCGTCGACTTGCTGCATGGCTTCGAAGTGTTTCAGTTGTATTTTTGCTTAACTGCAGGGGGCTTTCTTCGAAAGCCAGCTCCAACCCCAGTGTTCTACGCGCAAGTATGCCGTAGAAGGTTCTTGGATATTCTGCGGCTGCGTAGAGGTATCTGCTAACATCTTGTGGTGATTTGAGCTTTAAGTTTGCGCGCGCAGTCCAGTAAGCACCTGCGGAACGCATCCAGCTATTGGCTCTCTTGGCTTGGGAAAGTTTTCTAAAATGGTCTCTGGCTTTTTCGATTTTCCCCATACGCCAGGCGGCAAGACCTGCAATCCAATCAGCGGAGGGGACGTACTTGCGAGACTGTGTAGCTTTGGCTGCAAAATCGTAAGCCTTCTGGTCTTTGTTGTAATAATACCAGGCAGCAGCAAGTCGTGAATAGGTTTCATTGATTTCAATCGGGTCAAGGAGGCGCTTTGCCTTGGCGCTCTTTAGAGCATCTTCGGTAATTGAAAGGCGCGTATTGAGTATGTTGCGTTTGAGCTGGCTTT
>MABB01000127.1:6275-7170 GCA_002162915.1 Rhodospirillales bacterium 47_12_T64 | reverse complement strand
TTAAAAGCTCTTCCGCCAAGGCACGTGCGGGGAACATGTGGCCGCCGGTTCCACCTGCGGTTAGAACAATATGCATTTGATTTTTGCTCATTCCTCATACCCTCCATGTGGACGCCTTCGGGTGAGCGCGAGAACCATACCCATGCCAATGGACAATGCCAAAAGGGAAGAGCCACCGTAACTGATGAAAGGAAGAGTCATACCTTTTGTTGGAATAAGGTGAATGGCAGAGGCCATGTTGATAATTGATTGCAAGCCGAACTGGGTCAAAAGACCTGTGCAGGCCAGAAGTACAAAAAGGTTGTTTTCCTGTAATAAACGACTGAAGCCGCGCAGGACAACAAAGGCAAAAAGTGAAACAATAATAAGGCAGGCAATCAAGCCGAGCTCTTCGCCCGCAACAGAGAAAATAAAGTCAGAATGAGCATCTGGTAATTGAGACTTAACTGTACCTTCACCGGGCCCCTGACCGAGAAGGCCACCGTTCTTGAAAGCCTCCATTGAACGATTGACCTGATATCTGTTTCCAGCAGCGGGGTCCAGAAAACCATCAATACGAGCGGTAACGTGAGGGAGAGTAAAATAAGCCGCAATTAATCCGATCGCTGCGAGAAAAATGCAGACGCCTACAAGTACCATCGACAATCCGGCAAGGAATAACTGAACGCCACCAATTGCTGTTATAACAACAGTCTGGCCCAGATCAGGCTGCATCAACAAAAGGCTGATAACGACAAGCCAGATACCAATGGCGATCCAGGTGCCGGGAATGCCTTCGTCCGTCTTGGCACTGGCAAGCATCCAGGCGATGGTTACAGCAAAGAAAGGTTTTACAAATTCTGAAGGTTGGAGCGAGAAACCTAATAGGTTGATCCAGCGCGTTGCACCTTTGATT
>MABB01000127.1:1373-6221 GCA_002162915.1 Rhodospirillales bacterium 47_12_T64 | reverse complement strand
AGAACGGCAAGGCGGCGAATTTTCTTAACGGGTAGAAGGGAAATACCAATCATGAAAGCAGCTGCAACAGGGAGAAGTAAAAAGTGGCGTTTCGCAAGTTGGAATGTGCCAACGCCAATTCTGTCGGCTGCGGCAGGAGAAGCTGCAAGAACGAGTAAAGCCCCAAACGCCATAAGAGCGAGGAGTGCAGCAAGATTCCAGCGATCAACCGTCCACCACCAACGACCAACAACAGAAGTATCCATTCTTGAGAAAGTACTCATGATGCAATGCTCCCTTCCTGATCATCGCTGGTCAAAGGGGTCACAAACTCGGTAACACACTGTTTAAAATGGTCACCCCGGAGCTCAAAACTTCGGTATTGATCCCAGGAGGCACAGGCCGGGGAGAGTAATACGGCAGCATTTTCCAGCCCATCAGCTGTGGCATCGTTAGCAGCTTTCTTAACGGCACGATCCAAGGTTTTGCACAGCTCATGTGGAATGCTATTGCCGAGTTGAGCAGAAAAATCTCCTGCACTTTCCCCGATTAGATAAGCGCGGTGAATACGATCTGAGTAGGGGATCAAGCTTTCAATACCCCCTTCTTTTGCGCGGCCACCCGCAATCCAGTATATGTTTTCGTAACTGCCTAAAGCCCGTGCTGCGGCATCTGCATTTGTCGCCTTGGAATCATTGATATAGCGAATACCATTGTTGGTGATAACCAGTTCCTGGCGATGTGCGAGTCCGGGGAATGATTTCATCCCCGAAAGAATTTCTTCTGCTGTAAGGCCAAGAGAACGGCACGTTGCAAAGGCAGCGGCTGCATTCTGATGGTTGTGATTGCCGGGCAGGCGTTCGATAGCACTTAAGTCGGCGATGTCAGTTAACGGACCAAAACAGTCGTCAATAAGTTGCCCTTCGACGACGTACACGCCCTCGGCAAGGCGACTTTGGCCGGAAATTGGGATGGTTTTGACTCTACCCTCGGCGTTTATCTGGTCAAAGACGTTTCGACTGTCATCGTCGTCCATACCAATAATTGCCGCTTGAGGTTTTGTCTGCCTGTCGAAAATATGTTTCTTGGCTTTAATATAACCTTGTATATCACCATGTCGATCAAGGTGATCGGGGCTGATGTTCATAAACAAGGCAATGTCAAAAACAAGATGCTCGAGCAAATCAAGTTGATATGAGGACATCTCGAGTACGTAAATGCCTTCACTATTCAGCGTTGGAAGTTCAAGTGCAGGCGTTCCCAAGTTGCCGCCAACAGCAATATCTCGTCCTGCTTCTTCTAAAATGTGTGCGATCAGGCTGGTGGTCGTTGATTTGCCATTGGTGCCGGTAATGCCCAGAAAGGTCGCCTTCGGACAGACGCGATAAAGTAGTTCTACCTCGCAGATAACTTCGACATTCGCTGTAATGGCAGCTGTGGCTATCGGGTGTGGTTCGGGATGGGTCAAGGGGATGCCGGGTGACATGATCAAGCTATGAACCTTGTCCCAGGCACAATCATTTAGATCGACAATTTTGATTCCAGCATCTGCAGCTTTTTCCCGACCTTGGGGATTATCATCCCAAGCCCAAACCTCTGCTCCTGATTTAACGAGTGCACAAGCAGCACTAAGACCTGAACGCCCGAGGCCGAGAGCGGCAAAGACCTTCTTTTCTCGTGTGCTGATATATGTACTCAGATCGATCATTTTTCCTTATCTCAGTTTGAGAGTTGCAAGACCAATAAGGGCCAAAATCATGGAAATGATCCAAAACCGGATTACGACGGTAGGTTCAGCCCAGCCCTTTTTTTCAAAATGGTGGTGCAGAGGGGCCATTCGGAACACCCGCTTTCCTGTGGTCTTGAAGGAAACCACTTGGACAATGACAGAAACGGTTTCCAGTACAAAAAGCCCGCCGATAATGGAGAGAACAATTTCATGTTTGGTGATAACCGCGATGGTCCCCAACGCACCACCGAGGCTCAAAGAGCCGGTATCGCCCATGAAAACCATTGCAGGAGGGGCGTTAAACCAGAGAAATCCAAGGCAGGCCCCAACCAGAGCGCCACAGAAGACGGTAAGTTCTCCGGTACCGGGGACATAGGATATCTGAAGGTATTCAGCAAAAATCGTATTGCCCACAAGGTAGGTTATGAGCCCAAAACAGGCACCCGCGATCATAACCGGAACAGTGGCCAGTCCATCAAGACCATCAGTCAGATTCACCGAATTTGATGCGCCAACCATGACAAAGACTGAAAAGGGAATATAAAAAAGGCCAAGGTTGAGCATTAAATCTTTGAAAAAGGGTATGGCAAGATGAGTATTCATCTCGTTAGGACTGACGGCCATAATTCCCCACGTTGCGAGGACAGAAATCAGAACTTGAGCGAATAACTTAAGCTTACCGGGAAGCCCCTTGGTATTTCGTTTTGTGAGTTTTAAATAATCATCGCCAAAGCCAATAAGACCAAAGCCGATCGTTACCAGAAGGATGATCCAGATAAAGGGATTATGAAGATCCGCCCAAAGGAGTGTCGAGACTGACAAAGCGAGTAAAATCAAGGCTCCCCCCATTGTCGGGGTTCCCTTTTTTGTCAAAAGATGGCTTTCAGGGCCATCATCGCGAATGGGTTGTCCTTCGCCCTGCTTGTTCTTAAGCATGCGAATAATACGAGGGCCGAAAATAAACGAAATCAATAGCGCTGTCAGGACTGCGCCACCACTTCTGAAAGTAATGTAACGGAAGACGTTGAAAATCGAATAATCATCCGCGAGAGGAAAGAAAATTTCGAATAACATTATGCCTGTCCTCCACTGTTTTGTGCAGACAGAGATTTCAGGTTTTCTATAATCACGGACATCCGACTTCCCAATGATCCTTTAACAGACACCACGTCATCAGCCCGCAATGCCTGTGCTAATACTGGGGCTAATTCTTGTGAGTTATTTTTGTGAACACCACGCATATTTGCGGGGAGCGCTTCGTGTAGGGCTTCCATGTGCGGTCCGCAAGTAAATACCAGATCAATACCTGAATCATTTATTGGACCCGCAAGATCAACATGAATTTTTCGCGATTGGCGGCCGAGCTCAAGCATGTCGCCGAGGACAGCAATCCGCCGTCCAGCATTATCAGGTGTGGCGTTGGCCAGAACATTGATACAGGCGTGTACAGATGCCGGATTGGCATTGTAGCTGTCATCGATAAGCTCAAATTTTTTGCCGTTCGCGAGGGCAAGTACTGTTTTCTCTCCGCGACCAGGTAATCCATGTAGGGTACTGAGCTCAGCAGCAGCTTTTTTTGCATCGGCGCCCACGGCTTTGATCGCAGCAAGTGCAGCCAGACTATTTAAGATCCAATGAAATCCGGGATTTGAAATTGTGTAATCCAAAATCTCCCCACAGATATCAGCTTGAACACGGCTATATTCGGCAAACAGCTCATAACCGATCAGTCTTGCATCTGCTTGAGGGCTTTCTCCAAAGCCAATGATGTTTTGGACACCGTTTTCTCTTGCACGTTCTGCCATCAAATCGAAGAGTGTGTGATCTCTGTTTAAGACTGCAACGCCATCGGTGCTCATTGCCTCGAAAATTTCGCACTTGGCTTCGGCGATATCTTCGATTGATTTGAAGAACTCGAAGTGCGCGGCCTCGATTGTACTGATGATAGCAACGTGTGGGCGAACGAGTTTGGATAGCTCTTTAATTTCCCCGGGGCTGTTCATGCCCATTTCGTTAATGGCATAAACGGCATTGCGCTGCATGCGTGCGAGGCTGAGTGGAACGCCCCAATGGTTGTTGAAACTTGCGGCACTAGCCGCGGTTACGTCCTGTCTACTCAAACAATGACGCAGTATTTCTTTAATGCTGGTTTTACCAACGGATCCTGTAACACCAATGAACTTAGCAGAGCTATTCGCACGAGCTGCTGCGCCAAACCGGTTCAAAGCACCAAGGGTATCATCAACGATAAGGAGGCTGGCATCATCGGCCAATCGTTCTGGGCGACGCTGGACAACGGCGACAGCAGCCCCTTTTTCAAACGCATCAGCTACGTAATCGTGGCCATCAAAATTCGGGCCTTGCAGAGCGAAAAAAAGATCGCCTTTCTCAAGGTTCCTTGTGTTGAGGGACAAACCTGTTGCCTGCCAGTCACGGGTATTTTCTCCGCCAGTGGCGTCGGCTGCTTCCTGAGCGGTCCAAAGAACCTCACGCGCCATTGGTAACTCCTGTTCCGTGCGTTACTTCTGTCCCATTTGTTATTTCTGTTCCATTTGTTATTTCTGGCATTGTCGCAGCTATTGCTTCGCGGGCTACGTCACGATCATCAAATGGAAGTACTTTATCGCCGATAATTTGGCCGCTTTCGTGACCCTTTCCGGCAATAATAAGGAGATCTCCGTCTTTTAGGTCTGAAACTGCCTTGAAGATTGCTTTACGACGATCATCAACTTCGATTGCGTTGGGGGCGGCAGCCATTGCTTGCGCGCGGATACTGGCCGGGTCTTCTGAACGTGGGTTATCATCTGTGATGTAGGCGCGATCGGCGAGTTTGTCTGCAATGCCGCCCATTAGCGGTCGTTTGCCCGGATCGCGGTCTCCGCCACATCCAACGACAATAGAAAGTTTTTTCTGGGTGTGTGGTCGCAGAGCGTTGATGATGGCTTCAACTGCATCTGGTGTGTGAGCAAAGTCAACGTAAACTGTTCCGCCAGTAGAGGATTGGCCGATTTTTTCAGCGCGTCCCGGTACGCCGGATAGGTGCGGTAGAATATCGATGATATCTTTTATCTCAGCACCACATGCGAGGGCGAGCCCGACAGATGCCATTATATTCGCGGCTTGGAAGCTGCCTGTGAGAG
>MABB01000127.1:0-1364 GCA_002162915.1 Rhodospirillales bacterium 47_12_T64 | reverse complement strand
GGTTGTGAACTTCTCCAAACAGGGACAAACGGAGTTCTTGTCCTTCCACTGTGGGGTGCTGTTCCAGGACTTGAAGGTCAGAACGGCTATGGCCATAAGTTATGATATTGAGATTTCTGTTCTGACAGATTTCTTTAATCTGATTAAACTCAGGCATATCAGCATTGATCACTGCCGTGCCATTTTCAGGCATGAGTTCTTCGAATAAACGAAGTTTTGCCTGAAGGTAGCTCTCCATATCCTGATGATAGTCGAGATGGTCCTGTGATAGATTAGTAAAGGCAGCTGCTTTTAACTTCAGGCCATCCAGGCGGTATTGATCCAGCCCGTGACTTGACGCCTCGAGAGCAAGGTGGGTAAAACCGCGTTCATCCAAATTTTTCAAGCACTCGAAAAGACCGATGCTATCAGGTGTTGTCAAAGCAGCGGGCGCGTTGGGTTGAGGTGGGTAGAGACCTAGTGTTCCCAGACTGGCAGCTTTATGGCCTAAGGCTTCCCAAATTTGACGCGTGAAAGTTACGACGGATGTTTTGCCGTTTGTACCGGTAATCGCAACGAGGCTTTCAGGTTGAGTTGCACTGAATGCTGCCGCTAAAAGTGATATTACCTGTCGAGGATTAGTACTTCTCAGAATTGTGGCCTGGTCTTCGAAGGGCGTTACGTCGCAATTTTCAGGTACTAAAATTACGCTGGCGCCTGATTTCAGTGCTTGAGGGATGAAATCATATCCATCAAGGCCGTTCACGTTGGACGGGGGGAGTGCTGCGAAAAGATAATTCTGTTTGATCTTGCGGCTATCCAAAGACAGACCCGTTATATCCCTGTTGTCATGATCTCCAAAGGGGCGACACTTTTCTGGTAACTGTGACAGTAAATCATCTAGCCGCAATCTTACGTCCTTCCATGCGGGCTTTAGCCTTTTTCAAAAGGGCATTCCCACCGACATCCGCGTCTTCGATATGAACAGGTTCAATCCCTAGTAAGGGAGCCATTCGCTCGACAACGCGCTTAACAACAGGGGCTGCAACCCAGCCACCTGTAGCAAATCCATATGTTTTCTTGGTGCCTTTGGGTTCATCCACCATCACGTAAACAACGTAGCGGGGATTGCTCATCGGAAAGGCCGCGACAAAGGAAGAGACACGTGAATTTTTCACGTAGCGTCCACCTTTTAATTTGTCTGCGGTACCTGTCTTTCCTCCGACGAGATAACCTTTGGCATTCGCGTTTCTACCTGATCCATGCAAAACAACAAGCCTCATTAAGTCCCGCATATAGGAAGAGGTCTTTTCGCTGAGAATGCGTCGACCCTCCGGGATATCTGACTGGTCGCGTTTTATGAACGTTGCAGGCTTTAATTTACC
>MABB01000089.1:4877-7363 GCA_002162915.1 Rhodospirillales bacterium 47_12_T64 | reverse complement strand
AGACGAAAGCCCATGTACCCAACTTTCATGTCGATATAATTAACCAATTACGGTAAATGCTTCCTTAATATAAAGCTTGGTAAGTGGAAAATTTATAAAATTAAATTTTTATATTGATCGGACGTCCAATTAAAATAAAATAAGTTCTGCAACAAAGTAAATGGATTGAGATTTATGCCCAAAGTGGGAATGGAAGTCGTCAGAAAAAAGCAGCTGATCGAAGCCACCATTTCTTCGATCCATGAACATGGGTTTTCGGATATAACCATACGCATGATAAGCCAGAGAGCTGGTGTTTCCACTGGGATAGTACACCATTACTTCCGGGACAAAAATGACCTTTTACAGGCGACAATGCGGAAGATGCTTGAAGATCTCAGACTATCTGTCCTTTATCACCTCAAAAGTGCTTCATCTCCAAATGAACGGATTGAAGCATTGATTTCTGCCTATCTCGATGTCCATCTGTTTGAACCTGAAACAGTTTCTGCCTGGCTGGCATTTTGGGCACATGTTCCTCATTCAGACAGACTCAAACGATTACAACGCGTCTATGAGCAGCGTCAAATGAGCACCTTCAGACACGCACTGAAAAACCTGTTACCAGATGCACAGGCAGAAAAAGCAGCGTGTGGCATCGTTGCTCTTATCGATGGGCTCTGGATAAGAGCATCACTTCAGGAAAATTCTATGGGCTGCGAAGAAGCACGGGACATTGTACTTCAATATTACGAAATGCTTCTTCAGCAAAATAACGACACCAAACTGGGTTAGAAAGAATTAATCATGTCGAACGATACCTTTGATTATATCATTGTGGGGGCCGGTTCCGCTGGCTGTGTGCTTGCAAATCGTCTCAGTGAAAATCCAAATCACTCTGTATTGCTCATTGAAGCAGGTGGAAGCGACGGCTCTATATTCATTCAAATGCCAACCGCTCTATCCATTCCGATGAACATGTCCCGTTATAATTGGGAGTTTGAATCTGAGCCAGAACCCTGGATGGATAACAGGCGGATGCATTGCCCTAGAGGCAAAGTCCTTGGCGGATCGTCATCTATCAATGGTATGGTGTATGTCCGTGGACACGGGTGTGATTTTGATGAATGGGAAGAACAAGGTGCAGAAGGCTGGGGTTACAAAAACTGCCTCCCCTACTTCCAGCGCGCTGAAACCTGGAAAGGCGGGCGTGATGAGTATCGCGGGAACGAGGGCCCCTTAGCCACCTGCAACGGTAACGAGATGAAGAACCCCCTCTATTCCGCATTTGTCAAAGCTGGCGTAGAAGCAGGGTATGGCCCAACTGATGATTACAACGGATATCGTCAAGAAGGCTTCGGCCCAATGCATATGACAGTTAAGGATGGTGTCCGTTGGTCAACAGCTAACGCTTATCTCAAACCTGTATTAAAACGCCGCAATCTTAAAGTCATATCCAACGCCCTGACCAAACGTATTGTTATGGAGGAAAAGAAAGCCACTGGCGTAGAGATCGAGGTTGGAGGCCAGGCTCAAATCGTTAAAGCCAGAACTGAAGTTATTCTTTCATCAGGTTCAGTTGGGTCTCCTCAACTTCTCCAGTTGTCTGGTATTGGTCCGGCTGAAGTCCTGAAAAATGCTGGCGTCGAAGTCGTACACGACCTTCCTGGTGTCGGGGAAAATCTGCAAGATCATCTGGAAGTTTATTTCCAGTTCCGCTGTAAAGAACCAATTACCCTAAACGGCAAACTGGATCTTTGGAGCAAATTCCTGATTGGTACGCGCTGGATACTTTTCAAAGACGGTTTGGGTGCGACAAATCATTTTGAATCCTGTGCTTTTATTCGCTCAAAAGCTGGACTTAAATGGCCAGATATTCAATATCACTTCCTGCCAGCTGCCATGCGATACGATGGACAGGCCTCCTTTGATGGGCACGGCATTCAAGTACACGTGGGACCGAACAAGCCCAAAAGCCGTGGCCACATCCGCATCAAATCTGGTGACGTGAATGACAAACCGGAAATACTCTTCAACTACAATGAACACGAAGATGACCGCGAAGCCTTCAGGGCCTGTATTCGTTTAAGCCGTGAGATCATGGAACAAGATGCCATGGCGCCCTATTGCGAAGATGAAATCCAACCCGGAGCCGAGCTACAATCCGACGAAGAACTCGATGCCTGGATCAGGGAAAATGCTGAAAGCGCCTATCATCCGTCCTGTACCTGTAAGATAGGATCAGATGATGATCCTATGGCCGTTCTCGATAACGACTGTAAGGTCAGAGGCATCGAAGGATTTCGTGTCGTTGACAGTTCTGTTTTCCCAACGATTACAAACGGAAACCTTAACGGCCCCACAATCATGGTCGCAGAAAAGGCTGCTGATATCATCCTCGGGAACAATCCCCTACCAGCATCAAATGCAGAGACCTGGATACACCCCGAGTGGGAAACAAAACAGAGATAAATATCCAACCTCATTGGCTTTAATTGCCACAGATA
>MABB01000089.1:0-4683 GCA_002162915.1 Rhodospirillales bacterium 47_12_T64 | reverse complement strand
CCGCGCGCTCTTCAATACCTCAATTGGATAGCCATGCTGATCAAGTAAAGCAGTAAGCTCAAAGGCTTTTGCTAGATAAATTTTGGTAGTAGGCTTGAACCAACTTATCCCAAAACTGTTATTTCGATGTAGTTTGTTTAGTTTAGAGCGCGTAAAACTTCCTGGAATTTCTAGCTCTTTTTCAAACCAGCTTAGCAACTCTTCAACATAATTACGAGTATACATATCAACTTCAGGATGGCGTTTGAGTTCATATGCCGCACAAAAAAATCCTTCTCGTGCACGCATACCGTCAACAACTTTTAATCGAACAAATCTTATATACATTTCCCATAGATGTATTTTTTTTAAAAACGAGTCAATTAATCAATCAAAACTATATCTCAAGAGAACATTGGCCGAATCAAAATCCACAAAAAAACGCGACTTGAACAAGCCGCGTTTTTTTAAAATGCTTATCTAAAGCCAAAATCGATCAGACACAGCCACAATCAGGAGAGCCACACCCGCGTGGAGCTTCGTGTTGGTGCTCAACGACGGCGCCCTTTTGCTCTGTTTTCAAACCGAGGCGTTCAAAAAGCGCCATATCTTCGTTTTCTTCAGGGTTGGCGGTTGTCAGTAGTTTATCGCCATAAAAAATCGAGTTCGCTCCCGCCATAAAGCAAAGTGCCTGCCCTTCATCACCAAGGGAACGGCGACCAGCAGACAAACGAACATAGGATTTTGGCATCATAAGACGGGCCACAGCGACGGTTCTGACCATCTCGAAGCTATCAATGCGTTGCATATCACCAAACGGCGTGCCCTTTACCGGGACCAGCATGTTAATGGGAACCGATCCCGGATGCTTTGGCAGGTTTGCAAGTGCCATCAAGAGACCAACACGATCCTTGCGCTCCTCACCCATGCCAATAATACCACCAGAACAAACATTCAGGCCTGCCTCACGGACATTACCCAAAGTTTCGATACGATCATCAAAAGAGCGCGTGGTGATAACTTCAGGATAATACTCAGGCGAAGTATCGATGTTGTGATTGTAATAATCCAGACCAGCTTCTTTGAGACTATCTGCCTGATCACGGTTCAACATCCCCAACGTCATACATGTTTCCATGCCCAGGTCTTTAACCGCTGTGACGATCTCCGCAATCTTGCCGATATCACGATCTTTGACATTACGCCAGGCCGCGCCCATACAGAAACGACCGGAACCGTTAGCTTTGGCTTTCATGGCATATTCGACGACGGTGTCTTTGTCCATCAGCTTGCTTGCGCCAACATCCGTGCTGTAGCGCGAAGACTGAGAACAGTATTTACAATCTTCTGCGCAGCCACCTTCTTTAATGTTCAGAAGAGTTGATAGCTGGACTTTATTGGGATCAAAGTATTTACGATGCATGGTCTGCGCACGAAATAGCAAGTCCATCAAAGGCAAATCGTAAAGAGCCCCTATTTCTTCAGCGGTCCAGTTATTTCGAACATCCATATCACTGGAGGCTTCGCCGGAGGTTCCTGTGCTCTCGTTTATCATTTGATCAGCGATACCTTCAACAGAAGAAATCGTAACGCTATGTCCTGCCGCTTCTGAGGACAAAATACTTGCTTCGTTTTCCATGGCGACCCTTGCTCCCATGTTTATTCCTATGCGCTGTTCTAACTGTCCGAGGATATTTCAGCAAGCAACAAGCGCCCGTTTCGCTATTCTTTTACCGTAATTTACTCTTTGTCGATCTTCAGAATACTCGCTTGTAAACTTTGCGATAAAATACAAACGATATGGCGAAATTCAAACTATATCCTGATTAATCAAACTTTATAATGGGTTAAGCTCTTTCATGGCCTGTGCCATTGCTTTCCAGGCATCGTCGATCTGCTCATCGTTAATCACATAAGGCGGTAAGAGATAAAGAACGTTACCGAGTGGTCGGATAAGCATATTACGGTCCCAGAACCACTTCTTTAGCTCTCCGCCAAGCGAAGAGGTATAACCACCATCATCAACAATCGCATCAAATGCACCAATTGTTCCCGTTATCCGGTGATGTCTGGTTTGTGGTAACTCGCGAATGTAATCCATACCTCGGTGGTGCGCGGCCTCAATCCGAGTGAAGCTCTTTTGCGTTTCTTCGCTCTGTAATAACTCTATTGAGGCTAGCGCTGCTGCACAGCCCAAAGGGTTTGCCGTAAATGAATGCCCGTGACAAAAAGCCTTGTCAAAAGTCTCTCCTAAAAAGGAATCATAAAGTCGGTCTGTTGCAACGGTTACCGACAAGGGCAAAAAACCACCCGTTAAGCCTTTGGAGATACAAATTAAGTCAGGTGTTACACCGATTTTATTACAGGCAAAATTTCGACCCGTCCGACCAAAGCCTGTCATGACTTCATCAAAAATCACGAGGATATCTCTAGCCTGTAGCTTTTCAACTATCGCCTTGATAAATTCAGGGCGCACCATGCGCATGCCCCCGGCCCCTTGCACAAGTGGCTCCAGAACCATGGCACATATTTCATCGCCAAAGCTTTCCAGATGACGGTCTATAGCTTCAATAGCAGCGGCTTCTTTTTCCTCAACATTTTCATCATTTTCCCACGTATTGGGATAGGGCATAACATCGACCGAAAAGAGAAGATCTTTCCAGGCATCAAACATATTCGACGAAACACCAGCTGACATGGCACCCACAGTATCCCCGTGATAGGCGCCATCAAATGTCATAAACCGGGTTCGTCCCGTCTGTCCCGTGTTACGGCAATGTTGATAGGCAACCTTCATCGCCACCTCAACCGCCGTTGAGCCATTATCAGAGAAGAACACTCGATTTAACGCACCAGGAAGGAGATCACTCAGAGCTTTTGCTAATTTGACAGCAGGCTCATGGGTAAACCCCGCAAAAATAACCTGCTCCAGCTTGTTTGCTTGCTCAGCAATCGCAGTGGAAATTTTGGGATTGGCATGACCAAAAACGTTTACCCACCAGGATGAGATATAATCGACAATCTCCCGTCCGTCTTTAGTACGTAAGAATACCCCTTGCGCAGAATCAATAACAACGGGATCAGGCGCAGTCTGAGCTTGGGTAAAAGGGTGCCATACGTGGCGCTTATCCAGCTCCAAAAAATTATCCGTCATGGCTACTGTTCCTTCCCAATAATTCAGCAACCTTATCCAGCTTTGGCATAAGGGTAGCTATTGTATTTTGATTAACCTCTTCACAATGCGGGAGTTCAGCGAGAACCTGAACTCGACCGTATTGCTCTATGGCTTTTCGGTTATCTGAGTTTTCTGGCCCGTTCATAATGACGCCAGCCAAGCTAATCCCCCGGCGCCTAAGTGCCTCAACTGTCAAAAGGGTATGGTTGATGGTGCCAAGTCCGGAACGCGCAACAATAACTACAGGCAGGTTGAAACGAACCATCAGATCGCTCATCATATAGTGATCATTTAAAGGAACGAATGCACCCCCTGCCCCTTCAACGATCAGATACTCATCCCTTTGAATACTGGGCAAACGGATGTTATCAATGTTAATTGTCTGATCAGCTCTCTTTGCTGCAGTATGCGGCGACAGAGGATCAGGGAAGGTGTAGGAGCAGGGATAAATCGATTGCTCTGCGATCCCGGTAAGTCTCTGAATTTCAGGGGTATCGTGATCTTGTTCCGGCCCTGTCTGCACAGGTTTCCAATAAGAAGCCTTTAGTCTTGCGACCAAAGCAGCAGCGACAAAGGTTTTACCAACCTCCGTATCTGTACCTGTTACAAAAAGTCCCCGCTGGCTCAGATTACTCGAACTGGGGCTATTCGAATGGGGGCTATCCAAGCTTGGTCCATTCAGTACGGAATGATTTATATCCTGCATTTCTCACCGGAATAATTAGCCGCAAGTGCTTATTAGAACGTTGTACAAACGCTATCTAGCTCACATTTTGCTGCAAAGCACAAAAACCACATCATAATCAGCTTCTATGGGGCCACCTGTAAAGTAACTTTCATATTTTTTTAGCAGGGTTCGTAACCGACCAGTCCCCAAGGGCTTGTGCCCCATCCCACCGGAATGAGCTCCAATTTCTTTGAGGGTCTGTATAAACTCCAAACCACTCGCATGGCGTTGCACAAAAAACTGATGTTTTATATCAACGATACAATCTGGCAGACACTTTTCATAAAAATCGTGTGTCGGGAATTCAGGTGCGATCCTGTCAATACCAAGTTCTTTTTGGCACTTATGCCAGAGGTTAAAAGTATCATTGGCTAATGAACTAAAAGCCAATAGGCCACCAGGAGCAAGCAAATCTGAAAGTCTGGGAAGGCTTGTCTCTAAGTCATGAAACCATTGAAAGGCCATATTCGAACAAATCAGATCAAAGGGACCTCGCAAATCAGGATTTTCCCCATCCATAACATTAAAGGTGAGGTTCTCTTTATCAAGAGGTTTATCCGTTACCAGACTACCGATAGTTTCCCGGCATTGATTGATCATATTTTCAGAAATATCAGTTACTTGCCAATCCGCTTCAGGAAACAGAGGATAAAGCGTTCTTGTTAAATACCCTGTACCGCATCCGATCTCCAGAATTCGTATTGGCTGTTTCTCTGTGCAACGCTCCTGGATCAATTTGGCAAGTACCAGGGCCGATTTCAACTGAACCTCAGACTGATTTTCGTAACTTTGAGCCGCAGCA
>MABB01000050.1:6447-7483 GCA_002162915.1 Rhodospirillales bacterium 47_12_T64 | reverse complement strand
TCTTCCTGGAATAGCTCTAACTGACATCAAGACATTCTTTAAAGACTGAAGGGTCAACGTTTCCTCCCGAAAGGGTGAGGGCAATGGCCTTTTTCTTTGTGTCAATCTTGTTGTGCAGGACAGCAGCCAAGGCAACGGCCCCACCAGGTTCAACCACAAGCTTTAAGGTGTTAAAGGCAAACTTAACAGCCCTGCGAACTTCTTCATCCGTCACGACGAGGCCCTTTTCGACAAAAGTTCTATTAAGAGAGAAGGTCAATTCACCTGGCGTAGGTGTTAGCACAGCATCACATATAGATCTTGCATCAGGAGAAACACTTACGCGCTGTCCCATAACAAGTGAACGCGCGGTATCATCAAAATCTGCAGGTTCAGCACTGTAAATTAACGTAGAGGGTGAAAGCTCTTTAATGGCTATTGAAGAGCCAGAGGTTAAACCACCCCCACCACAACATATCACCGTCGCATCCAGAATAACGTTACGTTCTTTTGCCTGCTCAACTATTTCCAGTCCGCAGGTACCTTGACCGGCAATAATGTATGGATGGTCATAGGGGGGAATAAGAAGGGCACCGTTTTCTTGGATGATCTTATCACCGATAGCTTCCCGATCCTCACTAAATCGATCATAAAGAACAACATCGGCCCCAAAATCACGGGTATTGTTGATTTTAATATCCGGTGCATCACTGGGCATAATGATGGTGGCCTTGGCCCCAAGGAGTTTGGCTGAGTATGCAACACCCTGAGCGTGATTTCCCGATGAGTAGGCAACCAACCCCTGCTTTTTTTGACGTTCATCCAGGCGGCAAATAAAGTTATAAGCGCCACGAAACTTAAATGACCCCGTATGCTGCAGAATCTCGGATTTTAGGAAAATACGCCCCCCGGTTACTCTATTCAGTTCAACATTTTCGAGTAAAGGCGTTCGTATCGACATACCAGACAGTTTGCTTTGTGCATCCAGTACATCGGAAAAACCGGGGAGATCTAGAGTGCTCATACCAGAGGGCCTATAATTGTGTTGCTTAAATAA
>MABB01000050.1:0-6288 GCA_002162915.1 Rhodospirillales bacterium 47_12_T64 | reverse complement strand
CATTGGCAGAAACAAAGAGAATCTCAGCTGGTGAGCACTTCATATGATCTGTAGCCAATTTGTACACGACAGGGCTTGGTTTATAGATCCCGACCTCATCAATTGAGATCGCCCTATCAATATACTCATCCAACCCAGAATTTTCTAAGGCTTTGTCGAGCATATATTGAGAACCGTTACTTAAAATTAAGGTCGTGTGTCCAAGGGTTTTAAGGTATTTAACCGTATCAAAAGCATCTCTATAGGCCGAAAGCTCAAGATAAAGTGCCATAAGCTTATCGTGCCTTTGGTCATTTTCCATGTTGTGGCAACGTAGTGCATATCTTAATGCATCCGAGGTTACCTGCCAAAAGTCAGCGTGCTTTCCCATAAGGCTTCGCAACCAGGTGTATTCCAGTTGTTTGGTACGCCAGATATTTGATATATCCTCTGCATCTTTTCCGAGATCATCCATAGCTTTGCCAACGGCAGAATGAACATCAAGTAGAGTTCCATAAGCATCAAATACAAAGGCTTTTATCGGTTGTTGGCGCATTTTTTTTGCCTTGCTGGTGAAGGGATTAAGCGATGATACTTAATATTATCAGGATGTGTATGTTTATGGCCTGACGGAAACAAGATGGTTCCCGTTTTAACTACCGGAATGAGGATGCCCCCATAAGGAATAGGGAAGCTGTCCGACGGCTGTTTCGGGCACAAGGCTCTGGTTCAATTTATTTCTGTAGATTAAATGACTTTCCAAGATTCGTTGAACGTAATTTCGCGTTTCATTAAAGGGAATTTGTTCTATCCAATCAATGATATCCACGTTCGGATCTCTGGGATCCCCATAACTTTTGACCCATTGCCTTACACGGTGAGGCCCTGCGTTATACCCAGCCAGAGCCATGATATAAGAGCCATCGAAAGATCCTATTAGCTCTGAAAGATATGCGGTACCAAGCCTGACATTGTAAGAGGGATCATCGGTCAGGTTTTGTTTCGTGTATTTTACTTTTTCTTTCTTTGCGACGGACTTTGCCGTTGCTGGCATCAACTGCATCAGGCCTCGGGCTCCTGCGTGACTGATGGCTTTGTGATTAAACTCACTCTCTTGACGAATGAGAGCAAGGACAAGGGCCCGTTCAGTATTAGATGTCTGTGAGGGAGCGATCGAAAGATCTGGATAAAGTAAGTCGGGGAGAAGAATACCCTTTTGGCGGGCTGATTTCGCAGTTCTCAGTGCTATATTTGGATGCTCAACTTGTTTTGCCAATTTGGCCGTTAAGATGTGATCTTCTTTGGTTTTTGCATCCAGGCGCAAGCGCGTGAGAAAGGTAATGACCAGCCTTTCCTCACCCATTTTTTTGAGAAGCTTAATCGAGCGCACAATTTTTTTATCATCAAACAACAGCTTTTGATCTAGGCTTATGGTTTCTAACTCAGAATTTGTGATCGTTGGCTGTTTTCCAAGTTCATAACCGGCTTGTTGGCCATAAAACGTTGTTTGGTGAGTTGCTGCGATCGTGAACCATCGTGTTGCCCAATCGTCGTGCCCGATTTCTCTTGCTGCTCGCCCGGACCAATAGGATGCCCGTGCTTTACTTATAGGGGATTTCACACCGTTATATAGTTGGTGAAAATGAGTGTAAGCTCGTCGAGGCATTCCCAGCTTTCGCAAGGCAATCCAGCCTGATAACCATTCACCTTCGGCAAAACCGACACCCTGAGACAGGCCATGTGCCGATGCTATCCTGTAAGCTTTTTCATAATCATTCTTGCTGAGCACTTTTCGGGCAGCCCAGTGACGAAGGGACCACCACTTCTCGGCTTCACGGGCATTTGGCAAGGGAGGATCGAGGAGGGCGATTGTCTCATCATTCTTGTTTGCGTTCAAACGCCATCGGGCACGAGCATAGATCAATCCTGCATCCTGCTTCAGGCTTGACGGTACTTTTTTAAGCAACCCGTCTACATTCCCTTTGCGCTTAAGAAGGGCAATCCTTGCGTTACCAAGGGCCTTGTAATCTTTCGGTACGCGTGGGAGTTGTCTGGCTGCTGCGACAAAGTGCTTATTCCATATCAGAACATCAAGGCGTTTAATGTGATCGTCCGCGTTAAGGATACCTTTGAATTTGGTATGAAATTTTTGTTCATCGGTTTTGCCTAAATACATTTCACGCCAGAAAATCTTGATAGCACTTTCAGCCTCAGTCTTTTTCCCAATACTTTCCAGGGCTGAAGCATAACGGACGATACCTTGATAGCTGCTGGGTGTACTCTCTTTGAACCATTCAAGAATATTTTTTTGAGAGACATCGGCAGGAAGCTTACTTTCAGCACTACGCGTTAGAATACTTTGGCGTGGCCAGTTGCGTGGTTCAGCAATGTAATGGCTTAAACTGTCAAAGTTTCCGACACCGACGTCACTGGACAGAACCAACCAAAGTGCAATTTCCTGTAATAGGGGCGTATTTATTTTGTCTGTTTGACTTAATGCCCGGGAATATTGTTTTTGCCTTACATGTTGAGATATCGATTTAAATAGTTTTCTGTCCTTGGTAAAATCCTGGGTGTCCGTTACAACATTGGCCTGAACCGGCGTGCTGAAATTAATGGATATTTCGTAGGGACTTATCACTTTTAAAAAGGTGAGAACACTCAATGTCATAAGTGTTTTTGATTCGAACTTTTCCCGAAGCCGGCGCATTTTTTTAAGCATACGCGAACTCTAACAGTCAGCCCTCATAGAAGCCACCTTACAGGTGATCACAAAATAGCCAGTTCAAATTTTATTATGATTTTACCCACAAATTAGGCGATGATTTATTAGGAATATTCTCTAATGGTTAAAATAAATCACACCCGAGCCTTTATTTTGCCTTTTCGCATCGCAAAACTCTCGCTATTCTCCGCCATTCATTAAGGCATTCGGCCCTTTTGACAACGAAACAATGATATTTTGAGGTATCGCTATGACCGGCCCGCTTTTTAGAGGCTCTTTTCCTGCGCTCGCAACACCCATGTTGGATAATGGTGATGTTGACGAGAAGCGGTTTCAGAACTTCGTCGAATGGCAGATCGATCAAGGGAGCCACGCGGTATGCCCCGTCGGAACTACGGGGGAATCGCCAACCCTAGGTCACGACGAACATAAACGTGTTACAGAACTTTGTATTGAAGTTGCAAAGGGAAAGGTACCTGTAATTGCCGGTGCCGGATCAAACTCTACACGCGAAGCAATTGACTTTACACAGCACGCACAAAAAGTAGGTGCTGATGCGGCGCTTGTTGTTACCCCTTACTACAACAGGCCATCGCAAGAAGGTCTATACCAACACTTTAAAGCTATTCATGATAACTCGGACATTCCGATTATTGTCTATGATGTCCCTGGTCGCAGCATCGTTAATATCGATGTTGATACGATGAAAAGGCTTTCAGAGCTTCCACGTATTCGTGGCGTTAAAGATGCAACAGCAGATCTGGCACTTCCAGTTCGGACCAGACTTGCTTGCGGTGATGATTTCACGCTTCTCAGTGGTGAGGATGCAACGATTGTTCCCTTCCTTTCTCTCGGGGGGCATGGGTGTATCTCTGTCACGGCTAATATTGCGCCGCGCCTTTGCGCAGATTTACACGAAGCATGGTGGGCAGGAGACCACGAAAAGGTAAGTCAGATTAACGATCTTCTGACACCACTGCACGAGGTTCTGTTTATTGAGTCCAGTCCTGGGCCTGTTAAATATGGCATGCATTTGCTGGGATGGGGGGCAAACAGATTACGCCTTCCTCTTTTGACCGTTAGCAAAGAAACGGAAGATCTTGTTCGTTCTGCAATGGTGCATGCCGGGTTGATCAACGGATAATTTTATGGGGAAAACCAAAAAGAAACATAAGGATTCAGGAAAAGGGACGACCGTCGCTGTTAATCGCCGTGCCCGGTATGATTACCAGATCGAGGACACCCTGGAAGCTGGCCTGATGCTGGTTGGTACCGAAGTCAAATCGCTCCGGTCTGGCAAGGCCTCTATTCTGGAGGCCTATGCCAGCGAAGAGAATGGTGAATTCTTTTTGATTAACGCCAACATACCCGTTTATGAGCAAGCTGCTAATCGGTTTAATCACGAACCCAAACGTCATCGAAAGCTATTGGTTCATAAAAAGGAACTCGCCAAAATGATTGGCTTGTGTCGTCGTGACGGTTATTCAATTGTTCCCTTATCGCTTTATTTCAACGAGCGAGGGATGGCCAAAATAAATCTCGGCTTTGCCCGTGGTAAAAAAGCTGTGGATAAACGGCATACTGAAAAAGAACGAGACTGGAAACGTCAACAATCACGTATTCTTCGCGATCGCGGCTGATCAGAGTATTTCTGTTTTCTTCTTGAGACGAATTCCCAAATAACAAAGGCCGCTTTTCCAAGCGGCCTTTGTTATTTTTTGTGTGTAATGACTAAATTTTACTCTTCGTCATCTTCGTATTCATCATCGTCGTCGTCATAGTATTCGTCACCGTATTCATCGTCATCGATTGCCTGAATCACAGGTGGGGCTGCTGCTTGAGTTGTCGGGTGAGGGGTGCGATTATCAGATACTTTCCGACCGATCTCACTTTTAAGCTCTACCAGATCCAGGAATACGTCAGCTTGGCGACGGAGTTCATCTGCAATCATCGAAGGTTGGCTGCGAACTGTCGATACAACAGTGACACGAACACCTTTACGTTGCACCGCCTCGATCAACTTGCGGAAATCACCATCACCTGAGAACAAAACAACGTGTTCCAGGTTGTCTGACACCTCCATAACATCGATCGCCAGCTCTATATCCATGTTGCCTTTTACTTTGCGTCGCCCGGTCGCGTCGGTAAATTCTTTGGCTGGCTTGGTAATCATGGTGTAGCCGTTGTAATCAAGCCAATCGACGAGTGGGCGTATCGGAGAATATTCCTGATCTTCAATAAGCGCAGTGTAGTAATAAGCCCGAACTAATTTACATTGTTCTGCAAAGAGTGACAGGAGACGTTTATAATCGATGTCAAAGCCGAGAGCGCGTGCGGTCGCATATAAATTTGAACCATCGATAAAAAGGGCCACGCGTTCTTCTTTATAAAATTTCATAATAAATTCCTTTGTTAAAATATTTTTAAATAAATAAAGATCTTAGAAACAGAACCGATAACGATAAAATCTAGACACTGTGACGATAAGGAGTGTAAACGAATTATCGTCCTTATGCTGCTGGCTCCTAAAGATTAACAATTCAAAGTAATTTACCCTCTTTTGAGAGGCATTGGATAGTCAAATTTAAGTAAAAAAAGATTAAAAGGTCATTAACTTCCCAAATTTATAAGTAACTGATATACATATATAATATTTGTGAAGTTTACAGAAAAACTAAATAAGTTTACAATTTATGCTTGCGAGAGCTTGATAATAGCCTGTTTTTCCTGCTTCTTTTGATCAACTTTTTTCGTGTAATGCGATACCATAGCAACACTTTTGTGACCAGTGATTGACATGATTTGTCTTTCAGTACATCCAGCTTCAGCGAGTGCAACTGCCGCAGATTTTCTCAATCCGTGGAAATGAAGTTCATTAGAAAGGTTTTTTATCACTTCTCTGGTCAACGAATAACTTTCTAAAGTGACTGTCACTGTATGGTTTTCCATTACGTCGAGATAGAATGAATTCGTTTCTTTGATCTTTTGGTATCTCATTTAATGTATTTAACAGTACTTGATGACAAGGAATATCCAATTCACTACCTGTCTTCATTTGTTTAACAAAAATAGTCTCTCCACCAAAATCACTCCAACGCATTTTCAAACAATCTGATATTCGCTATCCTGTATAGAGCCCGAATGAACACCAAAGTAACACCAAAGAACCCCGGCAGCGTAGACGCATGAGCCATGAGCCTCCCATGTATTTCGCAAATTCAGGCAAAAGCTTCTTCCACAGCATCTTCAGTGTTGTGATCGGACGTCTTCACACGGATTTTCTTCAGATCATCAAGCAAGAAAAGCAGTCGGCTCATAGTCTCGTCGATTGGCCGAATATCTCCAGCTCTGGTTTGCATAGTTAATTCTTTTTACAGTTGATCATGTCTCTAGGTATGAAGGCTATGGGCTTGAGGATGTCTTCGGGCATTTAAGGGCAGGAGGGAAGGCACTTGAGTCTTGCATTAAAATTCACCCCATATTTTGTCGACTTCCCGATTGTGTAATCTATACCTTTGAATGTCTCCCTATAGCTGCCCTCGGGATTTTTTGCAAAATCAGCACTAATTGTTTGCCTTACGACC
>MABB01000009.1:6739-7432 GCA_002162915.1 Rhodospirillales bacterium 47_12_T64 | reverse complement strand
TAACCTATCTAAAGCTTTCGGCAAACAGCATTTTTAACTTTGTTAGGAGACAATTTTCACACACATTAAAAACATTGAATAAAAACAAATGACTAGATAATTTTAGTTAACTCAAACTTTATTGTTTTTTGACGAGAAAATTGTATAGGGCTCTTCATAAAATGGTTAATTTTTAAAAATTAATGGACATTTGTTCTCACAGCGCCATCGGAAACTCATTTCGAGAATCCTAATTCGAATAATTTCGACAGAAGATTGAGCAAAATAATCACCTATATAATAAAGGTCGAGTCTCTGGTTTGAGAATAAAGTTCATCGACAATTACTTGCATTACTCAAATTCAAAGCCGATGCTGCCTTAATCTTTTCCCTCGTCACGTACTTTAAATCGAGATGTTCATGTCCAAGAAAAAATTTTCACAAGAAACAAAGATAACTTACCTCGGCAGAAATCCTTCAGATAACCACGGTGTGGTTAATCCACCAGTTTACCATGCCTCCACTATTCTTTTTGACACTGTCGAGGAAATGGAAGCCCGGGCTGCTGTTAAGTTTGACAAAGGGACGATCAATTATGGACGACAAGGTACGCCGACGATTTTCTCTTTAGAAAATGCTGCTGCAGAGCTTGAAGGCGGTTACGGAGCGTTTTCCGTATCCTCTGGGCTCGGGGCAATT
This sequence comes from Rhodospirillales bacterium 47_12_T64, assembly GCA_002162915.1. Taxonomy (GTDB): domain Bacteria; phylum Pseudomonadota; class Alphaproteobacteria; order Kiloniellales; family Kiloniellaceae; genus Kiloniella. The sequence continues at coordinate 6,754 of MABB01000009.1, read as the reverse complement.
ACAACTGCAATTCTT
>MABB01000009.1:0-6717 GCA_002162915.1 Rhodospirillales bacterium 47_12_T64 | reverse complement strand
ATATACTTGTTACAGACTCTGTATACGCACCCACCAGAATGTTTTGTAATGATGTCTTGAAGCGTATGGGCGTAGAGACAACTTATTATGACCCTCTAATTGGTAAAGATATAGAAACACTCATAAAACCCAATACGCGTTTGGTGTTTACCGAATCTCCAGGATCACACTCTTTCGAAATGCAGGACATACCCGCCATTTCAAAAGCGGCCCATGAAAAAGGGGCGTTGGTTATCATGGATAACACATGGGCGACCGCCCTCTTTTGCAAGTCTTTTGATCTTGGTGTCGATGTGTCGGTACATGCCGGTACAAAATACGTTGTTGGTCATTCCGACGCGATGCTTGGTTTGATCATTACAACTGAAGAATGTTACCCCAAGGTCAAACAGACAACATTTCACCTCGGGCAGTGTTCTGGCCCAGATGATGTTTATCTTGCGCAGCGCGGCTTGAGAACAATGGCCGTTCGTCTAAAGCAACATCAGGAAAGTGGTTTGCAGGTAGCCAATTGGTTGCTTGGCCGACCAGAAGTATCGCGGGTTCTTCACCCTGCCCTTCCTGATGATCCCGGCCATAACATCTGGAAGCGCGACATGACCGGTGCAACTGGCCTGTTTAGTTTCATCCTTAATCCAACACCCAAGTCTGCGATAAATGCTATGGTCAATGATTTGGATCTCTATGGGATCGGTTATAGTTGGGGTGGTTTTGAAAGCCTCATCCTGCCGAGTGACCCAAGTTCCATTCGGACCGCAACAAAATGGGAAGCCGAAGGCCCTCTTATCAGGCTTCACATCGGTCTTGAGAATCCGGATGATCTCATTCAGGATCTGGAAGCAGGATTTGCAAGAATGACAGATAGTTAAAGGCTCAAGAAATGACCTCGATTCCAATGTCTAAAATTATTTCCTCGATCAAATTTGATAGCCAGGGGCTCGTTCCGGCCATTGCTCAGGACATCGACAAAGGCGATGTCGTGATGATGGCCTGGATGAATGAAGCCTCAATCGAAGAAACACTAAAGAGTGGACGGGTATGTTACTGGTCCCGATCAAGGAAGAGCCTTTGGAAGAAAGGCGAAACATCAGGCCAGCATCAAGAACTTGTTGATTTACTCATCGATTGTGATGGGGACACTATCTTATTACATGTAAAACAACATGGCGTCGCTTGTCATACAGGCCGCCGGAGTTGCTTTTATCGATCAGTTCAACCAGATGGTTCGATAAAAGAGACCATGGGCGTAGAAAAAGATCCTGCCGAACTATATGCCACTCCAAAGTAAAAGGCTGCCCAGAATTAAGTGATTGCAGGATTACGGCCCGGCTCAAAACCGGGCCATAATCATATCCCATGAGACAAAACTCTACTTAACTTTCAGTTGAAAAATAACCCCGCACCCCAACTCACATTTAAGTTGAGAAAAAACAAACATATACCGTGAATTTTAGCAGAGCATTAACTCATTACCTCTATCGTGTCTCTGAATTATGAATTAAGGCGGTAGGTAAATGAATAAGAATTCGAGTTCTGTAATCAGCGAAGAAGAAGCAGATAAAATTGCTGAGGGTGAGATGCTGGACGAGGCAAGGGATGTAGCATCAAGCCTTGAACTTACATTACAACAAGTGCGAACCAAAAATCTGGATGGCAAGAGTGCTGTTGATCGCTTGTCACAAGATTCTTCCAATCTAAGGTTTAAAGCAAAGTCAGTTAACATTCCTGGTTTGGCAGCAATTACTCACCGACTAGATGAATACCTTGGCGGCTTAGACGATCTTGCCGCTCAAAACATCAAGGATCTTCAAACCTATAGTGATCGCATTTTAGCACTCCTCGATGGCGAATCCATGCCCGAGGAATCTATTGCTGAAGTCGTGCGGTCAATGCCGCACAAAAGTACATTTAACGTTGAAGATGTTGAAATAACCAACACCGAAGTTCTCTTGGTCATTCCTCAAAAAACAGCAGGCAAGGTGGTCGCAAGAGAACTTGAAGCTTGCGGCTACAGGGTAACCTCCCTCACCGAGCCTCTTGAAGCCATTTCGATGATTTTGGAGACCAAACCTGATTTAATTATCACCTCGATGGTGATGTCCAGACTTGGCGGAGCTGATTTGGCCTGCGCCCTAAAAGCAATGCCATCGACGAGAAGTACCCACGTCGCCGTTCTAACAAGTCTGCCCCCGGAACATCCGGATATGCTGGCTTTGCCTATGAGTGTCGGTGTGATTCGCCGCGGGACAACCTTTGGCGACGACCTCGCAGATGTACTGCAAAAATTTAATATTACATAAACTTAAACTGCCCATTGCTCATTTTGAACCGCACGTTATGTATAGGGTATGTTTTCCCGTGATTTCGTGCGGGTTCTTTTATGGAGATAAAGTTTTATGTCTGATCAAGTTCGCGCCTCTCATATCCTGTTAATGTATGAAGGTTCCATGCGTTCGACTGCCACACGCAGTCAGGACGAAGCCGAGACACTTATAAATGATCTCAAAACTCAAATTGATGACGGCGCCAATTTTGCTGGCCTTGCCAAAGAACACTCTGATTGCCCATCCGGGAGTGAAGGTGGAGATCTTGGTCATTTCAGTAAGGGCATGATGGTTCCTGAATTTGACCAGGTCGCATTTGATATCGAACCAGGTCAAAATAGCGACGTGGTTAAAACGGATTTTGGATACCACCTTATCCAGCGTACCGAATAATCCAGTCTTAACCTTGTTCACGATCAACACCATCGAGAGACAAGTGGTGGTCATTGGTCCTTGCAATTAAGGAGAAACCTGTTGGAGCCTAATTCGGCAGAGCGTCGCCTGTTTCCTCGATATCTTCGTGGCTTGAAGGCTCTTATAAATCTCGGAGATAGCTGGGAAACAACTGAATGCAAGGATATTTCAGGGTGTGGCATTCGTTTCATAACGGACCAACGGCCAGAGCTGAAACAGACAATAGAAATCCACATCGATAACCTTGGTCGTTTCGAAGGCATTGTTCTAAGACACGTTGAGGATGGTTTTGCCGTTCAACTAAAGGCTTCTGAATTCATCATGCAGCAGTTAGCTGAACAACTGGCCTGTGAACTCGTTGAAGGTTGAGCTCATTGAAGAATACAAAAAAGCGGGGATTTAAGATTACCATCCCCGCTTTTTTTAATTATATCTCAAACTATTAATCGAACAGTGCGTCGATATCATCCTGTGTGATACCTTCATTCTCCGCAGAGGGCCCGTTCATTAATTGGTCATCCCCTTCGCGACCATCTTCGGCCCCAACAGGTAAATCAACAAAAGCTTCCACACCCCAGATATTAATCATGGAGACGATACGATCCTCGATAAAGCGGAGCGTATTGATGATCTTGGTCATGCGCTGTCCGGTGATATCCTGAAAGTTTGATGCCTCCAGAATAGTTATCACCTCGTTTGCAATCTTGTCACAAGCGGTTTGCACATCTGAATCATCATGTAACAGTCCAGACAATTCATTCACCGTTGCCTCTATTCGCTCATTGGCATCCAAAATGCTGTTCGTGGCAGTTTCTGTTGCCATAACAATAGCATCAAGTTCATTGGTAGATTGTGCAAAGGGATCATCAACATCGTCAGGATGTTTTATTGCGGCAATTTCTTTTTTCGTCTTACCGATCATTCGTACCATTTGGGCTATTTCGATACGAACGTCTTCTGCATCGTTGTAATTTCGTTCTTCCTGAGATAATTCCATGGAAGATTGTCGCTGCATTGCATTAGACTGTTTGAGCGCTGTAATTTCAGATCTAAGTTCATTAATAGATTCAAACAACTGCATATTAGATATTGTTGCAGTTGGCGCTAACCCCCGACGCAGGCGTACCCCCCGTTCGGCTGAAAATTCTTTTTTTGGCTCAGTCGTGCTCATTATTAGCTCCCAGATGGCCCCCATATTTGCGAATAACAATAGACGCCAATACTTAATGTTTTATTGAATATGTTGTTATTTTCACAAGAAAAATGGATTTTTTTTTGACCGGTTGAACAATTTTTTCAACAAAGGCTTTAACGATTGGTTGAACATGTTGGGTTTTTGCCTCACCATACACGACCGATTCCAGATAATACTGGAGGTCGGCAAAAAGATTTATAATTACTATTTAATAACCAATAGACAGGGATTGGGCACTCAAATGAAGAAGCTGTTTCAGACAGCTGCTGCGTCAATTATTGCATTGACAGCTGCAGCCGCTCACGCCGAAGAAATCAAGCCAGCCGTTGTTTTCGACATGGGTGGTAAGTTTGATAAATCCTTTAACGAAGGGGTTTATAATGGCGTCGAAAAATTCTCAAAAGAAACTGGTATAAAGTACCGTGAATTCGAGGTAACCAATCCTTCACAGCGTGAGCAAGCCATTCGCAAAATGGCTCAACGTGGTGCAGATCCAATCGTTGGGGTGGGCTTTGCTCAGGGACCTGCCATTGAAAAAGTGGCAAAAGAGTTTCCTGAAATTCGATTTACCATCATCGATTCTGTTGTTGACCTTCCAAACGTTCAGTCCGTTGTTTTCAAAGAACACGAGGGTTCATTCCTTGTCGGTGTTCTTGCCGCAATGGCATCCGAAAACCATAAGGTTGGCTTTATCGGCGGCATGGACATTCCTCTTATTCGTAAGTTTGCCTGTGGTTATGCCCAGGGCGCAAAATTTGCGAATGCAGATGCTCAGGTTTACAGCAACATGACAGGTACGACACCTTCGGCCTGGAATGACCCGAGTAAGGGTTCTGAATTGGCTAAAAGTCAATTTGATAAAGGCGCAGATGTAATCTTCGCTGCTGCTGGTGGCACGGGAATTGGTGTGTATCAGGCTGCCAAAGATTCTGGTAAACTGGCAATTGGTGTTGATTCAAACCAAAACCACATCCAGCCAGGTACCATGCTGACTTCAATGACCAAAGGTGTTGACGTTGCAGCGTACAACGCTTTCAAAACGGCAATGGACGGTACTTGGAAACCAGGCCTTCACGCTCTTGGTCTCGCTGAAAATGGCGTTGACTGGGCGTTGGACGATAACAACAAAGCACTGATTACCGACGCAATGAAAGCAAAGGTTAAAGCTGCTCGTGAAGCTATCATTTCCGGTGCTATTTCTGTACATGACTTTACATCAGACAATTCCTGTCCTGCCCTGTAATTATAAGGGTAAGTCATCAGAAATTTAGAAATACTGTATTAGGTTTTTTATGAGTATAAAAAGCATCAAGACTGATCAGTCTGACGCAGTGGGGGAGCAATCAGCTCCCCCACCTGCTATTGAGCTAAAAGCCATCAGCAAAAGTTTTGGCCCTGTAAAAGCAAATCACAATGTGGATTTAAAGGTTCTTCCGGGAACAATTCACGGGATCATTGGTGAAAATGGTGCCGGGAAATCTACTCTGATGAGTATTCTCTATGGCTTCTACGAAGCTGACAGTGGAGATATATTCATACACGGTCATAGAAAGACAATCCACTCGTCCAGAGATGCGATTTCTTTTGGTATTGGTATGGTTCACCAGCATTTTATGCTCGTAGAAACCTTTACAGTTCTTGAAAATGTCATGCTCGGTGCTGAAGGGGCTCCTCTCCTTAACAAGAGCGCGCGATCTGCCCGGGAAGAACTTATAAAGCTCTCCAGGGAATACAGTCTGGCCGTTGATCCCGACGCTTTAACGGGAGATCTTCCTGTTGGATTACAGCAACGGGTAGAAATTTTAAAAGCCCTGTATCGCGGCGCCGAGATCCTTATTCTCGACGAGCCCACCGGGGTTTTAACACCACAGGAAACAGATCAACTCTTTAAAATTCTGGATATACTCCGCAGCCGTGGCGTATCTATCATCCTGATCACTCATAAACTACAGGAAATCATGTCGATTACGGACCGTGTGTCTGTGATGCGTGCAGGCACAATGGTCTCTGAAAGAGAAACTGTTGATACCTCCAAGAACGAACTCGCCGAACTTATGGTTGGTCGTAAAGTTCTTCTCGAAGTTGATAAATCAGATGCTAATCCTGCAGATATATTACTAGATGCAAAAGGTCTAACCTACGAAGAAGACGGTATTATTAAACTTGATAATGTGTCTCTCAAATTGCGCGCAGGTGAAATAGTCGGCATAGCCGGAGTTTCCGGAAACGGTCAAACAGAATTACTTGCAGCCTTGTCTGGTATTTGCCCTCTCCAAAAAGGATACATCCAGATCGGTGATATTACTGTTTCACCAGATGCCTATTTCTCACCAAAAGAGTTTCGTGATATCGGCGTTGGTCACGTTCCCGAAGATCGCCACCGCATGGGAATGGTAACGGCCTTTTCTGCAAAAGAAACCGCCATAATGGGGTTCCACGAAGACCCTGCTTTTAACGGTAAGGTCCTGATGGATCAAAAAGCGGTGGAAGACAACTGTACGCGCTTAATGCACGATTACGATGTGCGACCAGAAGATCCAAACCTAAAATCAGCCAATTTTTCAGGTGGTAATCAGCAAAAACTCGTTCTTGCCCGGGAAATGGACAAACACCCAAAAATTCTTCTTGTGGGGCAGCCTACACGGGGGGTTGATATCGGAGCGATTGAATATATCCACAAGAACCTGATTAAAATGCGCGATGCTGGTTCGGCAATCCTGATCGTCTCTGTCGAACTAGAAGAAATTATGTCCTTAAGCGACCGTATTCTTGTCATGTTCGAAG
>MABB01000125.1 GCA_002162915.1 Rhodospirillales bacterium 47_12_T64 | reverse complement strand
TCGGGAGGAAACGTTGACCCTTCAGTCTTTAAAGAATGTCTTGATGTCAGTTAGAGCTATTCCAGGAAGACGAGCCAAAACTACTTGATTTGTTTTCGGCTGGTTTATCAACTGTCTTAACTTCTGTTAGTCCCGAATTTACAGGTGTAACAGCAGGGCTTGTATTCGAAGGCATGCTATCACTAACCCCAACTGGGGGGGCAATAGCAGCAGAGGGTTGGCTTGGCAAGGATCCTACCGCCTTGCTTTTATAGCTATCATGCTCTGATATCCGGCGGAATTGTCCCTCAACTTGAGCACCAGCCTCTATTGCAATCGACTTGTGTAAGATATCACCAATTACCTTAGCTGTACTTGCCAGTGTAATTGTATCGGCATTCAGTTGCCCGCTAACCATTCCACAAACGCGTACTTCCTCGGCATTCACAGAGCCTGTTATAACGGCTTTTTCCCCAATGGTCACGCTACGGCAGGTAACGTCCCCTTGAACGGTCCCATCGATTTGTAGATCTCCGGTTGAAGTAAGATCCCCGACCATACTCAAATCTGGACTTAAGATTGAAGGAATACCCGATGGTTCGATTTTTTTCGGAAGAGAATCAACGTTGGCTACTTTTGTATTCGTCTTATTGGACTTTGAAAACATTTCTACCTGCCAAAATAAATTTACGAGGATCTACGGGTTTACCGTTGTATAACACTTCATAATGAACGTGTGGCCCTGTACTACGCCCAGAATTTCCGAGTAAAGCGATTTTTTCCCGGTGGGATACTTCCTGACCTTGTTTCACGAGTAATTTTCTTAAGTGACCATACCGTGTTCTGATACCATTGCCATGATCAATTTCGACAAGCCGGCCATATCGACCTCTCCAGCCCGAATATACAACCTTACCTGGTGCCGGAGCATAAACAGATGATTTCATTGGCGCAGCCATATCAAGCCCGTTATGCACAGAGGTTTTGCCAGTTACAGGATCCCGACGTTTCCCAAAAGAACTGGAGATTCTATATTGATCTATGGGGGTTGTTAACGGCAGCTTTGATACGACTTCCTGTAATGATTCCCATCGGTTTAGTTGCATGTCCAGTAAATTGACTGATTGCTCATATTCAGCACTTTCTTCAATCTCATCGACAGGAATATAAGGTCCGCCTTGACCAACTTGCAAATCATCGGAACCGAGTAGTTTATTCAGATTTAATCCGGTCATTTCAACGGTCTTCTCAATGACATCAAGACTGTATTTTGACCGTTCAGTTAAGCGCTCAATCAACTCACGTTGAATATTTGAAACCTCAACCAGAGAATTTTTGAGTTGACTAACCTCGCTCTCTAAATTCCGGTTACCTTCTCTGAACATGTTAAGGATCGTGGCTTGTTCTATAAGCTGCAAATCTGTTTGCACAACATCTTCGGCCGCAACGCGCTTGGCTTCCATTAAAGAAGCCATCTGAGTTTGCTGTCCGTCGATCACCTGATCTCGATCAGCCAGCTGTTCTTTCAGGTTAACAATTTCTTCGTTGAGATCACCCACTTGCGCAAGGATCTCTTCACGATTTTCTTCCAGGTCAGTTTTAGCCTTTGAAACTGTTTCCAGATCATTTTGAACACGGATCAGCTTGCCACCAAGCATTTTACGTGATTCGGCAGTTTTGCTTCGCTCTTCTTCTGATGTCGCCAAAACTTGACGTAACTGTATAGCCTGCGTTTCAAGAGCCGCACTTTGCCCGGCAATAGTTTCAAGATCGTCTTCGAATTGTTCTAGCTTATCTTCTAAGGCCTGGCGAGCGAGAGCAACACGGGCTCTTTCATTCTCGGAACTTTTAAGTTTTACGACCTCAGTGGTAGAGGTTTCACGAACCTCCGTCCCATCGAGAAGACTTATTAGTTGATCCTGATTTTCCTGAAGATCGTTTGTTATTTTTGAAAACTGAGTGTGATACTCACCAACTTGTTGAAGAAGGTCAAAATAATCAAGTTTCTGTTCTTCGATAACTAAATCTTTATCAGCAAGTCTTTGCTCTGTGAAAACCATAGTTCCAGAACTGAAAGCCAACCACCCCATTAGGGCCAGGACACTTGATGCAACACTCTTTTGAATCGCCGGAGTTAACCTGACAAAACGGACCTCATCGTGAGAACGGATATGAATTTCACGTGGTGCGAATATTTGATCTAATTTAAGCTTCGCTCTATGCGCAATTTCGTGCACACTCATCCCCCCGCATATTGTTCCAATACGCAACCATCTTGAATAGTCGATGACTATGTCTTAGGAACAAAAAATTATCATATAAGTAACCTGGAACGAATTTATACCCGATGACGTTGATCCTTTCAAAGAGAAAGCAAAAAAGAGTGTTCTCAAATAGTCATTCCAAAAAACATGAGTACACTGTCCCAGTACTCCTTTGACATAATTCCTTCTTTGGAAACAAACTAATAAACATTATGCTATTCAATGGTTAATAGAAAAATAACATGTGTATGTACGCTGTTATTGTTAAGAGCACTATATTAGAGTCAGAAGGTTTATATTTATGGGCTAAATCCTGGATGGTGATCTTAATTATCAAAGGGATGATAATTTTGTTTGGATTCGCAGGTATAACGCTGTTCCTCCCCACTCCTTTCAAACACATGCCGTCCAGACTCTATTTTGATTGGTGAAGTCGGTTATACTCTGGGCATTCTATGTTCTATAGAAATTCATAATCCAATGACACCTCACCCTTCCGGACAGATGAACTGAACAATGCTTTAGTTATTTTCTTTTACTTTTTAGGGTGCCTAACTCCACAACTCAAATAAAATACAACTAAAGAAAGTGCTTTCAGAATATTGTGCTCCTATTAACTCACTAAATAACGACATTTATTTACTTTATAGCAACACTTGTATGAACAAATTTACATGTGAATAAAAAAATCGTTCAGTGAACAATATTTAGGAATATCGATATGCTCGGGTCGGGGGACCACCAAAAGACAACCATTTGGACTTTGCGAAAAATCTTGCTCTTGATAGGGTTACTGGCATCTGCAGCTATTGTTGCAGCACAGTTTTGGTCTTTTGAGAAATATAAGAACTTTTCGTTAGATACACTTAACAAGGAGAGTACCAATCAGTTCCGGTTGATGGTTCAGGAAAGAATACGCCAAAAATATGAACCTAAACTGTTTACAGTAGGTTCTGATTGGGCTCGATATAAATTTCTTGCCAAAGCAATGAAAGATAAGAAATCACCTGAAGAAATCGCAACCTTTGACAAATGGTACCGAAATAACAAAGAAATACAAACTGGTGAAATTGTCCTTGTTGCAACGCATTTCTATACACCGGAAATGGGCCTTATTACCTCTTCACAAAAGGGCAGCATCACGGATAATGCTGCCATTCTTGAAGAGTTAAAGGCCCGAGATAAAAAAGCAAAAAGAAAACCTATAAGCTTTCTCTGGGCTAATAGTGATGGACGCCCCGTTCACTCTACGATTTTTCCAATCGGTGGATTTAAAGTTGCCGGCTTTGTCGAGTTGGTAACAGATCCTATGCAATACCTTGAAGGTATCAGTGAAACACTTGGCGCAGATGTTACTATCTATGACCCTTCAAACAGTGAAACAGGCTTTGCTTTTTCAGAAAAAAGACCTGAGATCGTCTCAGAGAACGAGACTGCCGTTGAAGAGGTTCAAGAAGGAGCAAAATCTCCAGAAGTCGAGCCCGAAATTGAAGCTGTCAAAACAGAAGAAACAGGCCAACCAGATACAGCAACTCCAGATATAACAACGACAGAACTAAAAAATGGACTTAAGCTTGTAGGGTCGACAGCTCATATCACTGCCAGCTTGTTCGGTAGCCATGATATATTATGGGCCCGTGCAACATTGGTGAGAGACGTTAGTGATTTTGCAAAAGGGTCTGAGCAACTAACCCAAGACGCAATCAAAGTTCTAGCAGGTGTATTTCTCGCGACATGGCTCCTCGCCTTTCTTATGCTTCGATTTGCCGTTTTTGGAAAATTAAAGGCCTTTGCAAAGGCGATGACATCGATCAGTGAAGGTAAGGTGGATATTGCTCCACCTGTTGTCGGGCCTGATGAGTTTAAAACCATGGCAACTGCGCTCGATCAGTTAAGTAATAGCGTTGCACAGGTGTTCCAGCTCAAAAACATGGTTGAGACCAGCCCGATGTCGACTGTTATGATAAATACAGAAGGCTTTATTTCTTTTGCAAATCATCGCGCGCGTAGGTACATCAACAATGAAAATGCAGAAAGAGATCCCATCGGGGAAGATGGAAACTTTTTCGGATTGGAACAGGCTGATTTTATCTCACTTACAGACCCGGAAAACTTACCAAACACACGTTTGATAACTTATGATGATAAGTTACTCGAAGTATCGGCCTCTGCTGTTGTTGGAAATTTGGGCGAATTCAAAGCCTGTATGCTCACATGGCAAAATGTAACAGAACGGGAAAACAACAGGGAAGCAGCGAGCGAGCTCATCAACAATGTTCGTCTGGTCGCAGACCGAGTAAGTGCATTATCCTCAAATGTTGAAGAAACTTCGACATCGCTTAATAGTCAGTCTCAAACCGTTACGGAACAAGCTCAAAATACACAACAACTTGCTCAAGGAGGGTATGATTCCGCTCAGGGTGTTACGCAGACGACGGAAGCAATGTCCACAGATATCAGAACCATTAATACCGAATCTGATCATGCCAGGACAACGTCAACTGAAGCGATCAATCAACTTGCCAAAGCATCAGAGACGGTTACCCAGTTGCGGAGTTCAAGCGACAGTATCAGCAAGATCAACGAGATGATCACAACCATTACCAACCAGACTAAAATTCTGGCGATGAATGCGACCATCGAGGCCGCACGCGCAGGCGAAGCGGGACGTGGTTTTGGTGTGGTTGCCTCCGAAGTGAAAGCGCTTGCAGAAGAAACCGCCTCTGCTACGGATCAGGTTGCGGCGATGATCAAAGAATTACAGGTTCATGCTCAGGCAACTACCGATACCATGGAATCTATCGATGTTGTCATGCAACAAGTTGGAGAAACACAGAATAAAATCTCTGATTCAATCAATGAACAAGATCGCGCAGCCGGAGCTATAGCCCAGAATATCGAGAGTATGGCGCAAGGGTCTCGCCAGATCGTTGATTTGGTCAATGACGTTCACAGACAGTCAATCGATACCGGAAGTTCCGCTCAAAGCCTTCTTGGTACCTCCAGAGAGCTCGCAGAAGAAGCAGCCAAGCTTAACGAACGATTGACTGAATACCAGATGCACTTGGATCAGGAGAGGTAAGGAAAGCCTACCTGAACTAAACCTAACTTCTTTAAAGGCGCGACCCGTTGATAACATTGGTCGCGCCTTTGCTGCGACTTTGTCGAAGAGTTTAGATGACTAAATACGCGTATAATCTCGCTCAGTCAGCCCTTCTGGTGTTATTTTCATGTGGCTCATCCGTCTTGCCACATAATTTTGACGCCAGCTCAACATCTTCTGTGCGTAGGTTAAAACTATGGCCATGTATTCAGGATTATTTGCCAAATTTACACGCTCATCAGGATCTGATTCTATATCAAACAGCAGTGGTGGTTGTGCTGTGAAGTGGACGTACTTGAATTTATCATCACGGATTATCGTCATGACACATTGATCGCTGGTGAGATTAAATTTTTCTTCTGCTGAAAAGTTCCCTAGATCCCGAAAGTCAAATTCCCAATGAACTTCACTTCGCCACTTATCCGGTTGTCTTTCTTCCAGGAAAGGACGCAGGGAGTGTCCATCACATTGCATAGGCACTTTCATATCGAGTAAATTCAGAATGGTCGGCATGATATCGACTGCCTCACTAAAATGCGTATTTACTGTCTGTCCTCGTGATAGGTCAGCTTCCTGACGAGGGTCTCTTATGATGAGCGGTATATGGCAGCTTTCATCAAAGTATCCAAGCTTACCCCACAACCAATGATCACCAAGTTGTTCTGCATGATCAGAGGTAAAGACAATGAGCGTATTATCATACTGATCTGTGTCTTTAAGGGTTTGGATAACGCGGCCGAGCTGATCGTCAACCTCTGAAATGAGCCCATAGTAGGCAGCCCGCATTTGTTTGACTTCATGATCAGGTAAGTCACGAACATTATAATCATGCCCCATGTAGGCCCCGTCTTTAGCCATTTTATCCAGAGCGTAATCGAGATAAGAGTGCTGCCCCTTTTCTTTATCTACACTCTCAGCCCGATGCGGCATTTCAATATCATTCGGGTCATACATACTGTTATAGGGCTCTGGAGCGAATAACGGAGGGTGAGGCCTTAAAAACACACCATGGAGAAACCAGGGTTCTCTATGGATGGTTATATATTTTATAAGTTTGTCGGCAATGAAGGCAGTGTCGCTGCTATCTCTGTCATACTGAGGGGGAGCAAAACTATAGCCTCTCTCCTCTGCTCCGGGATAATTTTCTTTACCAAGAGCAATATCAAACTGGTTTTCTGGAAGCTTATAACCTTTGGCTTCCAACTCCCCGAACCAGTCCACGGCCATTTCTTCGCTAACCAGAGACCCGACACGAAATCCAGGCATAACACCACAATAGGTTTTTAGATCGGGATCATTCTCATCCCGGCCTCGTGGATCAACCGGCGTGTCGGTGTATCCGTAAAGAGTAGGTTCATAACCTTTCTTGCGGGCTTCGAGCGCAATATTGGTGAAGTTTGCATCCAACGGCGTGCCATTAGAAACATGTCTATGGTTCATGGCATACATAGAGGTAAGTAACGAAGTGCGTGACGGCCCACATGGAAGACACTGGGTGTAATGTTTCCTGAACGCCAAACCATCAGCAGCAAGTTGATCCAGATTAGGCGTTTGTACCATATGTCCGGCAGAAGAAAGACATTCAGCACGCCACTGGTCGACACTTATCAACAGAATGTTTCTAATTTCTTTTTCACACATGCTATTACCTGGTTAATTACCTGGGCCTAAAAAGGGCAGTTATCTGATTTAAAATTCTTGTATTATTTAACATTATTTTTGTTGAAAAAGTATAGATCCACTTTAGAGCTAATCAGCAATCCAAAAGAAATATATTTTGAGAGACCTGATGGTGTAATTTTACAAAGAAATAAAAAATAGCCCCAACAATGAGACCATTTTCTAGATCGGATTACGGTTTTCCTGTTATGGGCTCAGTCAAGCACCCCAGAATACCTAATTGCTTTGTATCTTGGACTTCGTAAGCATTATGGCAATCAAGTATATCCTGTACCGATTGAGCATAAATTACATTCCATTGAGCTTCTGAATGGAAGTTTCCAACAGGCATGAAATGGGACGCAGGATAACTTTTGGCCCAGCTATCAGCGTTGGGTATATCCGCTTGGCCTGAAGCTTCCTCTGTTCCCTGTCCACTGGTAAATTGAACACCGAGGCGGTGGCATCCAACACAAGGGTTATTTCTTGTG
>MABB01000049.1:4902-7746 GCA_002162915.1 Rhodospirillales bacterium 47_12_T64 | reverse complement strand
GAAGAGCAAAAAGCCTGTCGTCGGGTTTGGCGTTGCTGGAACAAATACATTGATAACGGTATCATCAGTTACGCTCTGAACCTCTCCCTTGGTTCTGCCAGTAATAAAGCCAATGGCCCAAGATCCTTTGTGTGGGTACTCAACAAGAACCACTTCGTTAAAAGCAGAGGAGTTTTTTGAAAGAACCGTTTCAAAAACCTGTTTGGTCCAGCTGTAAATACTGCGAACAACAGGAAGTCGCTTAACAACCCCTTCACTCGTTCGCATCAAAAGGCGTCCGATATATCCCGCTGTAAGAAAACCAACAAGCGTCAGGCCAACAATGATAACGACAAGGCCGAGCCCCGGAACGCCAAAGGGCAAATAGTGCTCGGGGTTCCAATTTGCCGGTATCAGGGGGGTAACCTGATTATCGACGAAGGTAATCGCCTTCCAGGCCAACCAAAGGGTGATGGTCACAGGTGCTGTAATCAGAACCCCTGCAAGAAGATAATTACTAAGCCGTTGAGCAAAAGATTGCTTCAGCTTTTTTTGGGTCTCGCGACCTGTATCTTTCATTAATCAAGGTTCCGTTAAAAACAACTGTTAGCTACCAAATGAATCGGCACTCTATGCGTATAAGATCGCTGTTAATGCTGTCGTTTTCAAGGGAAGAAGTGAGCTGGTAATGCCAAGAAATCAAAAAACCAACAATCAGAATTGAAACTGTGGGATGGTGCGGCAAAGAGGACTTGAACCTCCACTCCCTTACGAGAACTAGCACCTGAAGCTAGCGCGTCTACCAATTCCGCCATTGCCGCATATCGAGTGCACCCACAGGCTTTGCCCAGAAGATTGACCACGAATACCTATGGTGATCAATATCGGCATTTTACAGCAACAACTTTAAATTTTGGTGCGGTCGAGAGGACTTGAACCTCCACGGGCTATTAGCCCATAACGACCTCAACGTTACGCGTCTACCAATTCCGCCACGACCGCATCGTTGTTGCTGAGGGGGATTTATACTGATCCCTTCAGAAAGGGCAATCGAAAAATTTCAGAAAAGTGAAATTATCCGTGGATAATTAAAAAAAGGCTCTGCTGCGACTGGATTTCCTCTGATCATGTTATTTTTCTCGACCAAAGACATCGACTTAAAGAAGGTTCCTCCGCGAAACCGATTCTTTATTAATCACGAATTACTGTTCAAGAATCGATAGTTAACA
This sequence comes from Rhodospirillales bacterium 47_12_T64, assembly GCA_002162915.1. Classification (GTDB taxonomy): domain Bacteria; phylum Pseudomonadota; class Alphaproteobacteria; order Kiloniellales; family Kiloniellaceae; genus Kiloniella. The sequence goes on along the minus strand of MABB01000049.1, from coordinate 6,538 downwards.
AGCCAAGAGTTCTATGGTGCGCTTTAATCGGGATATGAGAACACAGAAACATCACAACCAATCGTCAAACTCCCTGATATGCTCTTTTAAACACCCCGAACTGAGACGCTGGCCTGCCATGGCTTGTTCATGGTAACCCCCATTCGGCCGTCCCCCTGTCCCAGTTCGGGGTGTTTTCTATCTGTACTCCTCGCCGAAAATCATGAAAATATGTCTGGACGGGTCAAGATTTAGGGACCGTTGGTATTATTTCGAATCACTGTAATTATTTGCTATGATGATTTCTGCATATAGGAAAGGCAGAGACAGCATGGTCGATGACATAATCAAATTTAATCTTGAAAAATTTTCTGAAGACTTAACGAGACGGCGAACAGAGATTACCGATCTCTGCCAATCCAGTATGCAATCTCGTGAAGTCGTCGAGCTCGACCAAACGAGAATGGGACGCCTTTCGCGCATGGATGCTCTTCAGTCTCAGGCAATGTCACTGGAAGCGGAACGAAGAAGGCAACTCGAACTCGAAAAAATTGAAACCACTCTTACAAGACTTCAGAGTGGCAATTTTGGATATTGCCTAAAGTGTGACGAAGAAATTCAGATAAAGCGGTTAGAGCTGGATCCCACTGTAACCCTCTGTGTTGATTGTGCTACAGATAATACCAACAGCCCCTAATCTTGACCCTTCCAGATCACGTCCCCGTCCTCCCGAGTAGGAATAAAGTTGCTGGCGATACGGTGTATCGTCAAGGCTTTATGACGCCCATCGGGAGGACGGGGACGTGACCGGAACGGCATATTTTCAAGACCTTCGAGCTGCATCGTACAAACTTTGCGATACACCGCATCGCCGCAGTCTGTACTCCTGGCCGAAGATTTTGAGAATATGTCTGGAAAGGTCAAGATTAGGGGCTGTTGGTATAAGTTAAGTTAATTTTTTACGTACTTCTCAAGAATAAAAGTCGAGGTAAAATTACAGATCTTACCTCGACTTAAGAACTTAGCTTGATAGACAGCCAAATTTATTTTGGTAGATCGTCAGCAAGAATTGCCATGTTGAACGAATAAGAAAGCTCTTCGTCTTCATCATCCCGGTAAATGACACCGATAAACTCTCCACCAAGAGTAACTTCTATAGAATCATCTTTTTTAGTCTTCAGATCCAAACCAATTGATTCGTTACCAAAGGTTTGGCGAAGATACTTTTCTACGCTGGTGATTTCGTTGTTATCCACGCTTACGCTCTCCGACATTAGATTTAAAGGAACTGATTAACGGATCATACTCAGAACTAAAAGTATTTTCTCTTTCCGTTTAAAAAAACAATACTATATATTAACACTTGTTTAATAAGACCTGTGATAAGTTTAGATTATGAATGTAAATGCGACATCTTTCCAGAGTACAGTTCGGTTCTCCGAACCTGCGGCTGCCATTGACACTTCGCTAGAAGGCGGTGTTCATCAAAATTCGCAGGCTGCGGCCTTAACAAAACGTCCTGTTGAAAATTCAGAAGCGACAAGTGAACCTCGTAAATTCAATACGAGCCAAGATCGCGGACAGAATTTGGATATTGAAGTTTAGCTTCAGCAATTTTTTATATTGGTAATACCACCTCTTAAACTCTTATGGTTTT
>MABB01000049.1:1587-4871 GCA_002162915.1 Rhodospirillales bacterium 47_12_T64 | reverse complement strand
CGAGAAAAAACAATTATCCAGGCCCCATCAACAATCCTCTCCAACCTTACCTTTCCAGTATAACTTCCCGATAACCAACCCGTCTGTGGTTTTTTCTTTCCCAGATATTTAAAATACGACGCCTGATTTTTCTTTAATGTTATCTGATTGGTAGACACCTTCCCCGTGGGATCGGTATAGGTTAGCGTGAGGCGATCTGCAATTTTGAAACCCCAGGCTTGTATCCAAAAGACCAGAGTTTCACCGTTTTTCTTAAGCGCTATTCGTTCTCTTTCACTGGAAAAGGGCAAATTTACAACATTAGGAATCTCAGATGAAAAGCCTGTTTCTATCAAGCCTGTTGCTCTGTATTTCAATTTTTCCTGATCAGGCGCACGCCAAAAGCTTTTTGATAACTTGTTTTGACAACCAGTAGAGCTCGTACCCAGGTAAGGATCATAAAATTTATTGTTATGCATGACATGAAAGTGCAGATGCGTAAATTCACTCTTTCCACTTAGACCGACGATTCCCAAAGCATCACCCGCAGCGACTTTATCTCCTTCAGTAACCGCTATCGACCCTTTTCGTAAATGAGCGTAAAAGGTTTGCCAGCCATTTTTATGCAGAATAACAACCTCGTTACCTCCCTCTCTCCCCTGAACAATGCTTTTTTCGCCCTCCTTAATAAAAGTACCGTCGTTCACCCCACTCTTGATCCGTAAAACAGTACCATCTGCAGCAGCAAGAACCGGAACCCCGCTCTTATAAGACGGGTAGTTTAAAACACGAAAATCCGTCCCTCGATGCCGTTCGTAACTAAGCGTCCCGCAGTTAAAATCTCGAACCCCGGGACCAGGCCTGACATCCATATAATTTTGAACAACACATTCAGCTGGAATTTCACATTGTATCGGAGTGATAAATTCTGGAGGCTCCAATTTTTCAGCCTGAGCTACAGAATTAAGCAGTGTGAATAATCCCAACAAACCAAATGCACAAAACAGCTTGTTCATAAAAGCTGACCTTTATACCAAGTTTATAATGCGCCTTAGAACCAATGCAGCTCCGCCTGCAGTCTCTTCCAGAAACTTAATGAAGTCCATGGTACTTTCTTCACCTGCAAGATCACTAAGAGAGCGAATAATGATAAACGGCACTTGATAACGATCAGCCACTTGCGCAATCGCAGCGCCTTCCATTTCGACGGCAAGCCCAGATAAACCTTTATGCAGCTGGTCCCTAGCCACAGTGCACCCTATGAACTGATCTCCCGTCAGAATGGTGCCGGAAGTAATAACTGGTTGCCTTTTTGTGCCGCCTGCAGCTTCAGCAGAAATCTCCGGAAGTTCAAAATCTTTTAACTCAGCCATAATTTTGTCGATCAGGGCTGCATTGACCTCATAGCCAAGTTTTTCTGTTGGCATATGTATCGGAAGGTGACCGGGTTGGTATGCGGTCAATTTCTCTCCCACGGTCATCCCGTAATCGTGCTGGATAAGCTTGTTTCCAACAACAACGTCCCCGACCCCAAGTTCAGGATCAAGCCCCCCTGCGACACCGGAAAACAGGATTGCCCTGCAATTGAAATGCTCCATAAGCAAGGTTGTCACAACCGCCGCATTGACTTTCCCCATACCAGCTTCAACAAGGATCGTCTCTACGCCATCCAGCTTGCCCGAATAGAAACAGAATCCTGCGATGTCTTGTTCTGATTCTTTTTCAAAGGCTGATCCAAAGTGTTGAATTTCATTGGGAATGGCACAGATGAGGCCAAGCGGTTTTTGAGACACGTCTTTATCCTAATAAATATTATCTTTCCAGAGGGGAACATTATTCATTCTGTCATTAAAGAATGAAAGGCGTTTTATTATTTGTTCATTATAATGATTTTGAAGAATCAGATAAACAAAACCCCGCAATAAAGCGGGGTTGTTTGTGCAGATTGGTGGGCCCGACTGGGTTCGAACCAGTGACCTGCCGATTAAAAGTCGGACGCTCTACCAGCTGAGCTACGGGCCCCAACCTGCGTATATATACCGAAACAAATTCGGATGAGAATGGTGGGCCCGACTGGGTTCGAACCAGTGACCTGCCGATTAAAAGTCGGACGCTCTACCAGCTGAGCTACGGGCCCATTCTCATTTGCTTACCAACATCAAACTGTAATGCGGTAAGCGAGGCGGAAGATAGAACCACTTATTGATTCGGTCAACAGCCTTTTTGTCATCTAGAAGAAAAAAATGAATAATATCAGTCTGACAAACTTTTCATGCCCTAAAAGGCCTTGTTATAGACCATCCTGATGCATCAATTTGAATTTTTCTTCCAGCTTGATTTTTGTCTCGGAACTAACAAAAGAATCAATATCTCCACCCAGATAGCCAATTTCCTTCACAAACCGTGAGGAGATAAACTGGTGTTTCTCAGAAGCCATCAAAAAGACGGTTTCAATTTCAGAATCCAGCCTCGCATTCATTCCTGTCATCTGGAATTCATACTCGAAATCCGAGACAGCCCGAAGCCCTCGAAGAATAACACTAGCCCCAACATCTCGGGCGAAGTGCACGAGAAGGTTTTTAAAAGGGCGCACTTCTATCTCAAATCCCTTTTCCCGCAAAGGAGCCGTATCATGAAGTACCATCTCAACACGTTCTTCAGTGCTAAAGAGAGGCCCCTTTCGGTCATTGCTGGCAACGGCAATGACCAGCTTGTCCACCACACGACAGCCGCGCGTAATGATATCCATGTGCCCATTGGTAATGGGATCAAAAGTACCGGGATAGAGCCCGACGTGTTTCTTCGTCATGGTTCTGGCCTTTTCTCTTGAGAGGCGGGATTATTCCCCGCCCTCTTGGTCAGTTGGTTGATTTTGCGGAATATTTTCGGAAGTGTCTAATCCTTCGACATCTTCATCCTCACCGTCTTCGCTATCCCCATCATCTTCAAGACGAGAAACCGATACAATATTCTCATCAGAGGCAACGTTGAAGAGCTTAACACCGCGCGTAGAACGACCTGCGATGCGCACATCGTGAACAGGGCAGCGGATCAGCTTACCCGCATCGGTTACCAGCATAATATGATCGTTCTCTTCAATCGGGAATACTGCAATAACCGACGTCATCAAGCCATCAGCACGTGAAAGATCAAGGTTACCAATACCTTTACCACCACGGCTGGTTACGCGGTACTCATAAGAAGAAGATCTCTTACCCAAACCATCTTGCGACAAAGAAAGAATAAACTGCTCATTCTCTGCCATTTCGTCGAGAGTTTCCTGAGACAAGGTCGTCTCAAGACTT
>MABB01000049.1:1264-1561 GCA_002162915.1 Rhodospirillales bacterium 47_12_T64 | reverse complement strand
ATTTTCACTTCTGCGCTTGGCACTGGCATAACGCAAGTACTGCTCTCGAGTTTCAGAGTTGGCATCCATGTGATTAATAATCGCCATGGAGATAACACTGTCGCCCTCTGCCAAGGATACGCCACGGACACCTGTTGATGCACGACCGACAAAGACGCGGACACCATTAACAGGGAAACGAATACACTTTCCGCGTGCAGTTGCCAACATAATATCATCATGCTCGGAACAGGTTTGGACACCAATCAGATGGCTGTCTTCCTCGAGCTTCATGGCGATTTTACCGTTTACCATGAC
>MABB01000049.1:0-1252 GCA_002162915.1 Rhodospirillales bacterium 47_12_T64 | reverse complement strand
TGACAGCTTGTTGCGACGAACACCACCCGTTGAAGTGGAGAACATCACATACATATCCGACCATGTCTCTTCATCTTCAGGTAACGGCATCATTGTTGAAATGGTTTCACCTTGCTGCAATGGCAGCATATTGATGAGAGCCTTACCACGTGATGTTGGAGTACCGACGGGCAGACGGTAAACTTTCATCTTGTAAACCATGCCGCGGGAAGAGAAGAACAGGACAGGCGTATGCGTGTTACAAACAAAGATCTGAGAAACAAAATCCTCATCTCTTGTTGCCATACCAGAGCGCCCCTTACCACCACGGCGTTGAGCCCGGTAGGTACTGAGAGGTACGCGTTTGATATAGCCACCATGACTGACAGTAACAACCATGTCTTCGCGCTGGATCAGATCTTCATCATCGTGGCCAAAGACACCATCAAGAATTTCTGTCCGGCGTGGGGTTGCGTACTTTTCTTTTACTTCGATCAATTCATTACGAAGAATGCCAAGCAGTTTTTCGCGAGACGCCAGAATTTCGAGGTAATAGCGAATCTGCTCTGCGATTTCTTCCAACTCGCCCGCAATCTTATCGCGCTCAAGCCCGGTCAATCTTTGCAGACGCAGTTCCAAGATTGCTCTGGCTTGTGTTTCAGAGAGGTAATAATTCCCCTCACCATCCACACTACGGCCAGGTTCATCAATCAACTTGATCAGCGGCTCGACATCTTTGGCTGGCCAGGCTCTGCTCATAAGTTGTTCGCGTGCGATAACCGGATCTGAGGCCGCTCTGACCAGTTTGATAACTTCGTCAATATTAGCAACTGCAATCGCCAAACCAACCAGAACATGAGCGCGATCACGCGCTTTGTTCAGCTCAAATATAGTCCGGCGGGTAATAACTTCTTCGCGGAAAGCGATAAATGCAGTGATAATTTTTTTGAGATCAAAAATCTCTGGTCTGCCAGAATTCAACGCCAGCATGTTCGCGCCAAATGAGGTCTGCAAAGGTGAGTAGCGGTATAACTGGTTAAGAATAACTTCAGGTTCAACATCACGCCGAAGCTCGACAACAACCCGTACACCGTGACGATCACTTTCGTCGCGAATATCCGTAATACCCTCAATGGTTTTATTACGGGCAATCTCGGCGAACTTCTCGAGCATGCGGGATTTATTGACCTGAAAAGGAACCTCGGTGATGACAATTGCCATCTTGTCCTTGCGGACTTCCTCGATTCCAGCCTTGCCACGCATAACAATTGAA
>MABB01000063.1:1111-7782 GCA_002162915.1 Rhodospirillales bacterium 47_12_T64 | reverse complement strand
CTTCATTTAATTCAGTCCTGAGATAGCTACCATCAGCACTCAGGTTCCACGATTGTGCCTCATCATTCAGGATCGCGATCATCACCTGTTCAAGCACCTGCTGGTGTACAGTTGGATTTTCAATAGGCACAAAAATTTCAACACGACGGTCAAGATTTCGCGGCATCCAATCGGCTGATGATATAAACACCTTGTTTTCCCGAGACGGGATTGAGTACCCATCGCCAAAAACGACAATCCGTCCGTGTTCCAAATAACGCCCGACGATGCTTTTTACCCGAATGTTTTCTGATAATCCCGGAACACCCGGGCGCAGGCAACAAATACCACGCACCACCAAATCAATGGAAACACCAGCTTGAGAAGCGATATAAAGATGATCAATGACTTCGTGATCAACAAGTGCATTCATTTTTGCCCATATCGTCGCAGGTTTCCCTTCCTTTGCCAGTTCTGTCTCACGGTTAATATGGCTCAAAAGTCTTTCACGGAAAGTCAGGGGCGCATACTCAATTTTCTCCATAGGAAGAGGCTTGGCATAACCGGTAATGTAATTGAACAGCTTTGCCGTATCTCGACAAAGTGCGGGATCGATAGAAAAGAAAGAAAGGTCAGTGTATACCTTGGCCGTGATCGGATGATAATTCCCTGTGCCAAAATGAACATAGGATTTCAGCTTTTTACCTTCGCGGCGTACGACAAGAGATAGCTTGGCGTGGGTCTTTAACTGGATGAAACCATAAATGACCTGAACACCTGCCCGTTCCATATTCCGGGCCCAGCGAATATTGCGTTCTTCGTCAAACCTGGCTTTCAATTCAACCAGGGCCGTGACCGTTTTCCCTCGTTCTGCGGCTTCAATCAAAGCCTTAACAATCGGAGAATCTTCGCTGGTCCGATAGAGAGTTTGTTTGATTGACACCACAGCAGGATCGCTCGCAGCCTGGCGTATGAACTGAACAACAACATCAAAGCTCTCATAAGGGTGATGGACCAGTAGATCCTTTTCACGAATGGCCGCGAAACAATCACCACCAAATTCACGAATACGTTCCGGGAAGCGCGGCGTATAGGGTTTGAACACAAGATCGGGGCGATCTTTAACAATCAGTTTTCTGGTATCAACCAACCCAAGCAGGCCCTCAAGCGCAAACACGCGCCCCTGATCAACATCGAGTTCCCGAATAACAAAAGCACGTAGATTATCCGACATCTTCGCATCGATAGAAAGACGAATACAACTTCCCCTGCGTCTGCGTTTCAGAGCACTTTCAAAGACTCGAACAAGATCTTCGGCTTCTTCTTCGATCTCGATATCACTGTCACGTAACAAGCGAAAATGCCCGACGCTCTTCACTTTAAAGCCGGGGAAGAGCTGTGATATATGAAGCCTGATTATTTGCTCAAGACGAATAAAGCGGTGGTGATCGCCGGGTAATCTCACAAAACGGCTAAGCTGATGCGGCATCGCAATCAGACCATTAATAAATTTATCTTCGACTTCATCTTCCAACTCCAAAACCATGCAGAATCCATGATTAGGCACAAATGGAAATGGATGTGCCGGATCGATAGCAATTGGTGTCAGAATTGGGAAAATTTGATCTTGGAAGTATTCTAAAACCCAATCATGATCTTCTTCGCTGAGATCAGTCGTTTTTAGCAGATCGAAACCAGCTTCCCCGAGTTCACGGCTCAAGGAAGACCAGATTTTCTGTTGACGATGCATCAAAGTTGCGGTTTTTTCATCAATAGCTTTGAGTTGTCGTTCCGGTGACAAACCATCCTGACTACGACTGCTTACACCTGCATTCACATGCCCCATAAGCCCCGCAACACGAACCATGTAAAATTCATCGAGATTTCCCGACGAAATCGATAAGAATCTAATACGCTCTAATAATGGATGTGCCGGGTTGTAAGCTTCCTCAAGTACACGCTCGTTAAATGCAATCCAAGAAAGTTCCCGGTTGATAAAACGATTTGGGGAGTCCGCAGCTATCGACAAAACTTCTGTCTTGTCGTTATCGCTAATCCCTGTAGAAATATCTTGAGCAACCTTAGAAGGCATAAATTTCTCCGCGTTATTGAACTTTATGAGTAATATAGAAAAATAATGAAAGTATTGATAAGCTTGATCACTATGAGTTTAGTATAAAGCATGCTCTTGAGAACACTAGATACAAATAATGTTGTGATTTGATATGAAAACCATTTTTATTGCACGCCATGCTTCAACAAAGGCAGCTCGGCCAAATCAAGAAGATACTGAACGTCCGCTTACACAAAAGGGGCAAGCTGAAGCCCAGTGGCTTGGACAGATTATAAAAACGGTGCCGTCGTTGTCAGAAATCACGACATCATCCGCCGTCCGTGCCCGAGAAACATCTCTGTTTGTTCAGGAAAGTCTGGATAAAAAAGTAAAAATCAATGTAATACCAAAGCTGTATCTAGCCCCGTCACAATTAATTTTAAAATTCATAAACCATCTACCAAACTCAACTGAGACCTTGCTCTTGATTGGTCATAATCCAGGATTAAGCCAATTTTTACTGGATATCAGTGGCCCAAAATCTAACCCAACAGCTGTACAGCGCATATATCGTGGCTTACCACCTGCAGGATTAGCAACGCTGGAAAGCCAATCATCGAGTTGGTCTGATATTACAAAAGAAAATACAAAATTACTGAACATCCTCCACCCCGGAGAATAGTCGATCCCTGTGGCTCTCATTTAACCCCCAAAGTTAAACCAGAGAATGGGATTTCTCCAACACTGATTTCGCAAAAGGAATTGTGATTTCACGCTGGGAAGCAAGGGAAGCCTGATCCAGATTGCGCACGATCTCCCGAGCGGCTTCAAATGATCGGTCCAGCCTGAGCACAAGAAAACGCAAGACCTCTTTGCTAATCGTTAACTGGCGATCATAAAACAGTTTCACCAACAATGCTTCGAATAGGAAATCATCTGGAGATCCCATTTCAAAAGAGGGAATCGCCGATAGCCGAGATGCTAAATCAGGCAGTGAAATCGCCCACCTTGCCGGTGCCTCTTGTCCCGTAAAGAGGATTGTACCGCCTTCTTCTCTCACAAAATTATATAGATGGAAGAGCTTGCGTTGTAATTCTGGCGAGGCCACCAGATCCTGTTCAAGATCATCTAAAATACAGTTATTCTGTTGCAGCAGTAATTCATCTGGATCACTGTTTAATAAATCTTTGGTTGAGATTGAGATTGCAGCACTCTCAGTTTGCCAAACATGCGCAAGATGCGTTTTCCCACACCCGGAAGGGCCATAAAACGCCAAGGCATGTCCGGGCCAATCCGGCCAGCGATCAATCCACGCAACAGCCACCTCATTACAGGGTGCAATAAGGAAATCTTCACGGCCAAGCGCAGGGCGATGACCAAGATCAAGAGGTAGCTGTGAACTATCCATTGTTGAAACGCCACTGTTGAAGCAATTGTCTTCAATTCAAAGTCTTAGAGTTTAAGAATCTTCGGAAGTCGTTTCCTCGGATTCAATTGGACGATTGATACCATAATAATACCGACTGTCCATATACTCACTCAGTGCAAATCGAACTCCGACACCAATTACAGCGGCAACCGGAACAGCAAGCAGCATTCCAACAAATCCAAACAGTGCTCCCCCGGCTAAAAGTCCAAAAATAACCCAGACGGGATGAAGGCCAATTTTTTCACCGACAAGCTTTGGTGTGAGAACATTTCCCTCAAGAAACTGCCCGGCAAAGAAAACCCCTGCGACACCCATGATTGGGCCCCAACTATCAAACTGAAAGAATGCGAGGCCAACAGAAAGAACCAGACCAATACCAGAGCCAACAAAAGGAATAAAGGAGAGCAAGCCTGCAATCATTCCCAAAACCAAACCAAATTTCAGGCCTGCCAAACTCAAACCAATGGCATAAAATCCACCCAACACCAGACAAACTGTGCCCTGGCCTCGAATGAACCCGGCAAGAGTATCATCAACCTGTTTTGCTAACACACGAATTGTTTCCAGCTGTGGTCGTGGCAGCCAACTATCCACGCGCGCAACAATCTTATCCCAATCTCGCAAGAGATAAAAAGTTACCACTGGGGTAATCACAAGCAGAGACATTAAATTTGCAAAGGCAACACCACCATCCACAAGGCCTCCGACAAGACCCGTGAACCATTTAGCTGTTGCCTTCAGGCTATCCCCTAACGCTTCTTTCAAACTAATGAGGTTTTCACCATCCACTCTGTTTTCAATAATCGCCAATAGTTTATTTATCTGCCCACGAACAGATTCTATCAACTTGGGCAAACTTTCAATAAGGTCGATGACCTGTCCGACCAGTGCCGGCACGAGAAGGACAAGGGCAAAAACCAAAATCAAAATGAACGCAATGGTAACCAGTGTTGTGGCAAGGGTTCTGGACAGTCCCATCGCCTCCAGCTTGTCACAAACCGGATCCAGAAAATAAGCAATAGCCATTCCAGCAACAAAGGGAAGAAGAACCGAGCGAAGAAAAAAAACGGATACCAGAAAGAATACCAATCCGATTAACCAAAAGCGTATCTGTCGTTCTGCGGTCATTATTGCCCCCTAAAAATATCAAACTCCCAATCGAACCTAAATTTCAGGTTTATTCCGGAGCGACATCCTCATTGTTTCCACCCAAATTGATTTCTTGTGTCGGAACTGTCAGTTCATCCACAACAGTATCCTGAGGATTAATCGGTGCCTCACTCTGCGCAGGCAAGGTTAAACTTGATGCAGCAGCAGGCCTGTTCAATAAACGCAATTCCCAGATACTGTTTTCGTTCAACAGCATCGCCAGATCTTTCTGCGCAAGCGCGAGAGAGAGTTGACGCTCATCGCCCGAGAAATAAACATCCAGGTTCACCTGATTGCGGTTTATTGAGCGGGTAATTAACCGATTAATAGCAGGAACGTCCTGAAGGCGGTGATTAATAAGTACCCAATCCTGTAACCCAGCAATAGGAACTTGAACGAGAATCCATCGCTCTACGCCGAATTGGAGCAAATTTGCTTGCTTCCAATCTTGCTGTAAGGACCCGTTAAGAGAGTTCGCCCCCCTTTCCAACATTTTTAACGTCGATTCTTCTGCCGTCTTGGAAATATTTAAATGATAGGTGCGCCCTTCACCAAACTTACCCGTGCGAACCGCAGTTAACTTTGCGGAATTCCTATCACTTGCTATGTCTGCAATTGAAAGGAAGACATCGTTACTTCCGTATTTGGATGCCAGACTCCATAGACCAGCGTCACCAGCCAAAGCGCCCTTTGCATCAACAGAACTGATGTCTTCTAAATCACCAAGTGGCATCACAAGAGGGACAAGACCGTTCGTTGCTCTCAAATTCCCCCAGGCCGCGCGCCATTGATTTGATTCACTCCAAAGAGAGGATTTCCCCTCCACCCTAGTTATCGGTAAAACGAGAACTGGCTTGCTTATTAATTCCGCTAAAGCCGCACCCGTATTTCGAAAATAACTTCGAGTCTGCGATTCTTTAAATCGCACAGTCATTTTTGCAATATAGCGAACCGAGGAAGAACGCTCGGACGATAACGAAATATCGAGAACATAATTTAAAGCGTCTTTCGCATTCAAAAGCGGAACCTTCGCATGGTCTTTTTGGGGGACTATCCTCTTGACCAATGCTTTAAAAGCCCTTTGATATCCTTGACTTATGGCAAGATTTTTTGCTTCCGTCGCGGATCCCGCTGTGGCATCGACGGATATATCCTTAACCGTATACACATGGTTTTCAGCATGAGCAGGTGCCAAAGAATACTGCCCAGCCAGGGCAAAAAAGGTAATAAGAACTGCTGTTCTATAGAAAAAGCGGCGAAACCGCATTGCAAACCATCCCGGATTAAGTATCTTCCCAAGTTATAGAGCCTGCCGCCAAAGGCGTTAGGCAGTGTCTGAACCTGATAATAACCCCAAACTGTGACCTTTATGAGGACCGCCCATAAAGATCAATGGCGTATTAACCGGCTAGAAATGATCCGGGATTATTATCAGATTCAGACGCTTGAGTACATTAATACTCGAAGTTACAGGAGGATACCATAAGTACCATCCCTAATAATCCTGAGTCCTTGAGCTACAAGGATGCTGGAGTTGATATCGATGCAGGAAATGCATTGGTAGAGGCTATTAAGCCGCTTGCAAAATCAACGACTCGTTCAGGCACCATGGCTGGTCTTGGTGGCTTTGGCGCTTTCTTTGATCCCAGAGCGGCAGGTTTCACTGATCCGCTGTTAATCGCCTGTAACGACGGTGTCGGCACAAAACTGAAAGTCGCGATAGAGGCTAACAAACATGACACCGTCGGTATTGATCTGGTTGCCATGTGCGTCAACGATCTGGTTGTTCAGGGCGGTGAGCCGCTTTTCTTCCTCGACTACTATGCCACGGGCAAACTCAGTGTAGAAGCTGGTCGTGACATCATAGCCGGTATCGCAGAAGGTTGTGTCCTTTCATCCTGTGCTTTGATCGGTGGCGAAACCGCCGAGATGCCGGGCATGTATAGTGATAATGACTATGACCTTGCCGGATTTTCAGTTGGTGCCGTCGAACGTGGTCAGGCCCTTACGGGTGATCTGGTAGAAGATGGCGATGTTGTACTCGGTCTTGCTTCTAGCGGA
>MABB01000063.1:0-1098 GCA_002162915.1 Rhodospirillales bacterium 47_12_T64 | reverse complement strand
GCTATTCACTTATTCGTAAAGTCGTCGAACTTTCTGGCCTGGAATACAGCGATCCTGCTCCTTTCCAGGAAGGCGCCACCTTGGGTGAAGCTCTTCTGACACCAACACGTATTTATGTAAAAAGTTGCCTCGAAGCCATTCGCGCCTTTGGTCCTCATGGTGAAGGCGTTAAAGCTTTCGCTCATATCACTGGCGGCGGTTTTACCGAAAACTTACCCCGGGTATTACCAGAAGGTCTCGGAGTCACCATTGACGGTATCACTTGGCCTGTGCCACCTGTATTTAGTTGGATCAGAAAAGTCGGTGGTATTGATCCACACGAAATGATGCGCACCTTTAACTGCGGTATAGGCATGGCGGTCGTTGTTGCTGCTGATAAAGTTGAAGCCGTCACCGGCATTCTTCAAGCTCAGGGTGAAACCGTTGTATCCCTCGGTACAATCCAATCCAGAAGCAAAGGTGAAGAAGCCGTCCAGATCGAAAGGCTCGCAGAAACGTGGCCCGCTTAAAAGTCGGCGTCCTGATTTCAGGTAGGGGAAGTAATCTGCAAGCGCTGCTCGATGCAGCAGCAGATCCATCTTTTCCTGCAGAGATCGTCTTGGTCGTGTCAAACGTACCCGGCGTGGCTGGACTTGAGCGCGCAAAAAAAGCTGAGGTTACAACAGCAACAGTCAACCATCGCGACTACGAGAACCGCGCAAGTTTTGACACGGCAGTTACCAAGACCCTGGAAGATGCCGGGGTAGAATTCGTCTGCCTCGCGGGCTTTATGCGCCTCGTGACCAAAGAGTTTGTTGAGCACTGGCACAACCGGATGATCAACATCCATCCCGCGCTGCTCCCTCTATTTCCCGGCCTTGATACTCACCAACGCGCCCTGGATGAAGGCTGCAAGCTCCACGGCTGTACGGTGCACTACATCCGCCACGAAATGGATAGTGGCCCGATTATAGGTCAAGCGGCAGTACCCGTTCTTTCAAACGACACAGAAAGCAGCCTCGCTGCCCGTGTCCTCACAGCAGAACACAAACTTTATCCAGAATGCCTGAGACTGATTGCAGAGAAAAAAGTGACGATAGAGGGGAACGTGTTAACAAC
>MABB01000096.1:7440-7950 GCA_002162915.1 Rhodospirillales bacterium 47_12_T64 | reverse complement strand
GATGAAAACCAGAGGAATGGCAAATAATATTGCATTATAGCACCATTTGGTCGTTGCGGGTCGTAATCCAGCATCTTTCCAGTTGAGACCGTGTTTCTTTAGAATAAAAAAATGAACAAGTTTCAGCATCAGAACATTCTGAAATAAAACAAGACATGTGATGACGAGAGACAGATTTATCTGATCTGATTGGGCGGCGATAAAATCGCTAATTATGGGAATTGAAAGCTTCAGGACGACAAGAAAAACGATAAAGGTAAGTAGAAGATCTGTAAACGGAGCCTGACCGAGTGATTTTCTTTTTGGGGAATGATGTGCTTCGTGCTGTGAAGGATCGTTGCTCATGTAATCCGAGCTTTCATGGAGGTTAAAGCCGCAAGAACGGTTTGCTGTCGGATAGATGTACGATCACCCTCAAAGAAATACTTTTGGTAGAGGGTGCGATCATTTTCAAGGGTCGTGGCGATATAAACCAGGCCAACAGGTTTATCCGCTGTGCCGCCTCCAGGT
>MABB01000096.1:2149-7433 GCA_002162915.1 Rhodospirillales bacterium 47_12_T64 | reverse complement strand
TTCCTGTAACAGAAACCGTAAGTTCAGAATCTGAATTTCGCATTGCTCCCTCGGCCATAGCAGAGGCAACGGGAGAGCTAACGGCACCGTGCATCGAGAGTTGCTCAATTCGAACACCCAGCATTTCACACTTAGCTTCATTGGAATAGGTAATAAAGCCTCTGTCAACGACATCAGATGACCCGGCTATTTCGGTAAGTGCGCCGACAATTAAGCCCCCGGTACAAGATTCTGCCGTTGCTATTCTTATTCCCCTAGTGCGGCAGAGCCCAAGAATTTCTGTAGCAAGTGTGGTTATCTCCTCGGCGATATTCATCGTGCCCTCCTAAAAGAACGTAAACATCTCTTTATCATAGGGTATAAAATGTTGAAAAAGGTAAAAGACTGCCAGGGCATACAAACCTGCAACCATATCGTCTGACATGATACCCAAGCCTCCTTTAACATTCTTATCCAGCCAGTTGGCGGGAAATACCTTTACGATATCAAAGAAACGGAACAGCAAAAAACTCAGAAGATAGAGAAAGGGGTCTAATGGAACAATTGCCAGAGCAAGCCATTGACCTGCGACTTCATCAATGACAACGGAGCCCGGATCTTCTTTTCCAAGGGCATTCGAATATTTTCCACTTGCCCATATACCTATGCCATAGGCAAGGAGAGAAGCGATAATCAAACCTGCCCAACCTGATAGATCGGATATTACCCAAGCGAAGGGGAGGGCTGCAAGCGAGCCCCATGTCCCCGGAGCAAATTTAATAAGGCCAGATCCAAACCATGTGGATATAAGTGTTGCAGGATGGAAGAATTTTAAGGGTGAAGAGCTCATCTGTTCTGTCTTTTATTAATTAGTTGGTTGAATGTATTTAGTTTTCTGTCAATTCTCGGCAGGTATTTGAATTGTCGCAACAGCTTGTGCTGCTATTCCTTCTTCCCTGCCGGTAAAGCCTAATCGTTCTGAGGTGGTTGCTTTTATGCTGACACGGGAAGAGCTAATGTCCAGAATTTCAGACATTCTGGTCACCATGCTATCTCTGTGCGGGCCAATCTTTGGTCTTTCGCAAACAAGTGTAACGTCAACGTGGATAATCTTTCCCCCACGCTTAATCACCAAATCTCTTGCAAACTCAAGAAACTGATCGGATTTGGCCCCCTTCCACTGAGGATCACTTGGTGGAAAGTGGGTGCCGATATCGCCTTCGCAAAGAGCGCCAAGAATTGCATCAGTTAAGGCGTGTAGTCCAACATCGGCATCTGAATGGCCTTTTAACTTGCGCGTATGCGGGATATTAACACCACATAATGTTACATGATCACCATCTTCAAAGCAGTGAACATCATAACCAAGCCCGGTCCGACTTTCCATAATTATCCTGTTATTTTGCGGGTTAAGGATCATGTTTTTTGCAAGTTCCAGATCTTCATTTGTTGTGATCTTGAAGTTACTACGATCAGAATGAATGAGGGTTATACTATTCCCGCAAGCTTCAGCAACAGCAGCATCATCGGTGTGATTTTCTTGATCCGTAACCGAGAGATGCGCTTCCACAATCATACTGTAGGGGAATGCCTGTGGTGTTTGAGCATGCCACAATCCGGCGCGTTCAATATTTTTTTCTATTGTCGTGTCAGGTGCATACTTCAAGCTATCTACGACAGGAGAGGCTGCAATAGCTGCTGTACCTTCATTGGCGACATTTACCAGATTTGAGATGACTTCATCACTTACAAAGGGCCTCGCTGCGTCGTGAATAAGGACACAATCCGGGGACTGGTCTTGCAGCGCGAGTAATCCGTTACGTACAGATTCCTGTCTGGTATCTCCGCCATGCTGAATGAGAACCCTGTCTGTGAAGGCGGCACAATTATCCTGAAATAACGGGCTATCATCTGGATGTATGACAACCATTATTCCATCAACTTTTGAATGGGTCGCGAATTTTCTAAGTGTATGTGTAAGAATACTGTGCTTACCTAGGTGAAGATACTGTTTGGGGGTTTCGCCGCCTAAGCGACTTCCTCTTCCTGCAGCGACAATTATTGCCCAGGTACCTGGCATAAACGTTTCTCCTGAATTCTCGATTCTTGCCATATCAGGCTAACATACAGTAGTAACAAGAAATATATGTAACAAAGGCCTATAATATGTCTAGTGCGAAGGTGTCGAAATGACCATTTATTGGGGGATGATTGCCTTAGTTTCCATGATACCAGCTATTTTACTTAGTTGGTTTGGGAAAAATGAGAGCCCATCTCTGGGTGAGAGAGGATCAATGTTTCTTGCTCTTGCTGGGTCAAGTTTTGTTACATTGCTTCATTTCGGCGGTCAATGGGATAGTGGTGTAAGTATATCCATATGGGTAACAATTTCATTTAGCCTTTTGTTATTTATGTGTTTTTCACTTCTTGTCAAAGATTTTTCAAGGTTGGCCATACTCCTTTTACCCTATTTGTTTGTGCTTGGTATTTTTGCTTTGTTATGGGAGGGGCGTGGAAGTCCTCAAGATATCAAGGATGGATCGGATTTTTGGCTGGTTCTGCATATTATTGCATCGGTAATAACTTATGCACTTTGTACCTTGGCGGCGATCTCGGCGTTTGCTGTGCTTCTTCGTGAACGTGCGCTCAAAGAAAAAAAGATAGAAAACAAATTTCTTGAAAAACTTCCCGCTGTATATGTCTCGGATCGTTTTCAGGTAAGTTTATTGACGATGGCAGAGGTGGTACTGGGGCTTGGGATACTCACCGGGATAGCAAGGCAGTACTCCTCTTCTGGTAACTTGATAGAGTTTGATCACAAAACTCTGCTGGCGCTCATAGCCTTCTTTGTTATTGCGGTACTTCTTGTCTTGCATAGATTTATCGGTATCAGGGGGCAAAGCGCGGTTCGATTTGTTCTGGCAGTCTATCTGTTGATGACACTCGCTTATCCCGGGGTGAAGCTTGTCACAGACGTTCTGATTACTTCATAGCAAGTATCTGCCTTTCCCGTGATAAATTCTTCGCATTTTCGAATAAACACGCTATAACCCAATCATAATTAATTTGCCTATTTCTTAGGCGTTCATGATTGGTGCCCAACAAATGAGCATATCAATAGGTCCGATAAAGATCGAGGACCCCGTTTTTCTGGCCCCCATGTCTGGTGTGACAGACATGCCTTATCGACGCCTTGTAAAGCGTTATGGTGCTGGCTTGGTGATATCAGAAATGATCGCAAGCAAAGCTATGCTTCAAGAAAGCAGAGAGTCTCTCAAACTAAGTACGAACTGCGCTGAAGAATTCCCCATGGCTGTACAACTTGCAGGGTGTGACCCTCAGATAATGGCTGAAGCGGCAAAGATGAACGTTGATA
Source organism: Rhodospirillales bacterium 47_12_T64 (assembly GCA_002162915.1). Classification (GTDB taxonomy): domain Bacteria; phylum Pseudomonadota; class Alphaproteobacteria; order Kiloniellales; family Kiloniellaceae; genus Kiloniella. The sequence goes on along the minus strand of MABB01000096.1, from coordinate 4,078 downwards.
GAGGTGCCGCAATTATCGACATCAACTTTGGTTGTCCTGTGAAAAAGATAGTCTCTAAATATGCTGGTTCTGCCTTGATGAAGGACGAATTACTTGCAGAGAAAATAATGGAGGAGACTGTTAAGGCCGTTGATGTGCCAGTAACTGTCAAGATGCGGCTAGGCTGGGATGACGACAATAAAAATGCCCCCGAGCTCGCAAAGCGTGCCGAAGACGTCGGTATTCAACTGGTGACAGTTCACGGTCGGACCCGAAACCAGATGTATAAAGGAGAGGCCGATTGGACTGCAGTAAAGGCTGTAAAGGATAGTGTCAAAATACCTGTGATTATTAACGGTGATATTTTGACGCCAGAAGACGCTCGTAAAGCGATGGAAAAATCTGGTGCAGACGGTGTCATGATCGGTCGGGGGTGTTATGGAAAGCCCTGGATGTTGAAAGAGGTTATTCAATATTTACGCGACGGATCTAAAATTGCCCCTCCTTCGCTGCAAGAGGTTCATGATCTTATTTGTGAGCACTATGATTCCATGTTGACCCATTACGGGGAAAGAAAGGGCGTTGCTATCGCGAGAAAACACCTTGCCTGGTATTGTAAGGGATTACCTGATTCTGCAGCATTTAGAGCCGAAGTTAACAAAGTAGTTGAACCTGAAATCGTGATCAAAATGCTGGGTGAATATTTTCAGCCGTACATTGGCAAGGCGGCATAAGAATGAAGCCTGAGCCATTGACAAAATCACAACGTATATCTGCCCTGAAACACGAGACCTCTTCGATACTCAACTCATTGACGGACCCTGTGTTTGTTATTGATCTGAAAAACCAGATATCCTTTGTTAATCTTGCCGCAGAACAGTTCTTGCAAAGTAGTCAGTCGGTTTTACTTGGTAGTAATCTAAACGTATATTTTCTTGATGGTTCTCCGTTATATCAGCTATTGGAGCAAACGCGAAAAGAACAGAGCTCTGTTGCCGAATATGGTGTCCGCCTGGATAGTCCACGAATTGGTAGCCATCTCGTTGGTGTGATTACGTCTCCCGTTCTGGATAGTGATGAATATTGTGTCGTAACCATTCAACAACAAAGTATAGCCCGGAAAATAGATCATCAGCTAATTCATCGAAATGCTACCCGGTCTATGACAGCTATGGGGGCAATGCTTGCCCACGAGGTGAAAAATCCTTTGTCAGGTATACGTGGCGCAGCGCAGCTTTTGGAATTAAATGCTGATGATAATGATCGACAATTAACCCGACTTATATGTGATGAGGCCGACCGTATTGTGAAGCTTGTTGATCGTATTGAAATGTTTTCCGATACGCGGCCGCTTGAAAGAACTGCAGTCAACATTCATGAAGTTCTCTCCCATGTTCGATTATTGTCTAAATCGGCTTTTGGGAAAAACGTGACCTTTATCAACAGGTATGATCCGTCCTTACCAGAAGTTTACGGTAACAGAGATCTTTTGATTCAAGCATTTTTAAATCTTGTAAAAAATGCAGCAGAAGCTATCGGTAAACAAGGCGGCGAAATTATTTTAAAAACCAGCTATCAGCAGGGTGTTCGTATGCGGTTGTTCGGAGGCAAGGACCGTATGGATCTGCCTATGCTTGTTACCATAGAAGACAACGGCCCGGGTATTCCAGAAGATTTACACGAACACCTGTTCGACCCTTTTGTCTCAACCAAGGCTGGAGGCAAAGGGCTTGGTTTAGCACTGGTTTCGAAAGTAATAGAAGAGCATGGCGGTGTAATAGAATTTAACAGCCAGAAACGCTTAACACGTTTTTCTGTCAGCCTTCCTTTGGTGCCTAAGGGGTTAAGGTCTGATACTGGAGTGGCGACTAACAACAATGGTTTGGAAAGCTCATGAACTCAGCAACAATTTTGATTGCAGATGATGATCAGGCGATAAGAACTGTTTTG
>MABB01000096.1:1897-2107 GCA_002162915.1 Rhodospirillales bacterium 47_12_T64 | reverse complement strand
AGTAGTGCTGCATCGCTTTGGCAATGGATTGCAAAAGGGGAAGGTGATCTGGTTATCACTGACGTGGTTATGCCGGACGAAAATGGCCTCGACTTGATCCCAAGAATAAAGAAGATCAGGCCAGAACTACGCATTATCGTCATGTCTGCACAAAATACCTTGCTCACAGCGGTAAAAGCGACTGAACGGGGTGCTTTTGAATATCTTCCA
>MABB01000096.1:0-1887 GCA_002162915.1 Rhodospirillales bacterium 47_12_T64 | reverse complement strand
ATTTGAAAGAGTTGTCTCTGACTGTACGTCGTGCTCTGTCAGAGCCTCAAGAGCTTTCAAATGACACTATTGAAGAGCAGGATCAGGATGAACAGTTACCGTTAATTGGACGATCTGCAGCAATGCAGGAGATTTACCGTGTCATGGCGCGTCTCATGCCAACGGATTTGACTGTGATGGTCACGGGAGAGTCTGGAACAGGAAAAGAGCTCATTTCACGAGCTTTGCACGATTACGGTAAGAGGAAAGAAGGTCCTTTCATTGCCGTAAACATGGCTGCGATCCCAAAGGAATTAATCGAGAGTGAGCTTTTTGGCCATGAGAAAGGGGCGTTTACCGGTGCAACTGCCCGCTATTCCGGCCGGTTCGAACAGGCCGCTGGCGGTACTCTTTTCCTTGATGAAATTGGGGATATGCCGCTTGAAGCTCAAACCAGATTGCTTCGTGTGTTACAGGAAAATGAATTTACGACGGTAGGTGGACGTGTCTCGATAAAAGCTGATGTTCGAATTATTACGGCGACCCACAGAGACTTGACGCAGATGGTCGAGCAGGGGAGTTTCAGGGAGGATCTTTATTATCGTCTCAGTGTTGTTCCTCTGCGCTTACCCCCATTAAGAGAGCGATCTGAAGACATACCGGAGCTGGTTTCCCACTTTTTAAGGTTGTGCGAGATAGAAGGGCTGCCCGGGAAACTCATTGATCAAGGAGGGATGGCTTCACTCAGAGGTCATCATTGGTCTGGAAATATTCGTGAATTGGAAAATATCGTTCGACGACTAACCGTTCTTTATAGTCAGGATGTTATAACCTGCGATATTGTCGAGCATGAATTAGGCCTCATTACCAAGACAAATAGTGAGAATATAGATAGCCCTTCACTAATAGCGCCACCGCCATTTAACGAATCTCTGAGCGAAGCTGTAGAGCGCCATTTGAGTGAATATTTTGCGGCTCATTTTCCCGAATTACCATCTAGCGGACTTTACGATAGAATAATAAAAGAGGTAGAGAAGCCACTGATTGAATTATCCTTAACATCAACTAATGGGAATCAAATTCAAGCTTCTAAATTACTTGGTTTAAACAGAAACACCTTGCGAAAAAAAATCAAGGAACTGAACGTATCCATAATTAAGGGTGCCAAGTAATGGTCAGTGAGACTCAGGGGAATAATCATTCTGAAAATAACAATTTGAATCCTCCTCAGGAAAGTATCGGGTTCTGGGGTGGCATAATGATTTGGGCCAAACGGGTTGGACTTGAAAGAAAGCTTGCTATTACACTTTTAATTGCCGCCAGTATAAGCGGAATTACCACGTTTTTAGCTTTAACCGGTGATTTGTCTCAAGTCATTAAGCCTCAGAGCTTGCTTCTTCTTCTCACGACAGACTTCATCTTTTTGATGGGCCTGCTTACCATTGTTGTCAGACGTCTCGTCCTTTTGTGGTTAGAGCGTAAAAGAGGTTTGGCTGGCTCCAAACTTCATTCCAGATTGGTCGGATTGTTTAGTGTCGTTGCCGTGACGCCAACAATTATTGTTGCTGTGGTATCTGTTGGTTTTTTTGAATTTGGTCTTAAAGGCTGGTTTAATGAGCGGGTAAGTACAGCGGTTAAAGAATCCTATGCCGTTGCTGAAGCTTATCTTCAAGAACATCGACAAGGTATTACGGCGGATGCCCTTTCTGTGTCGTTTGATATTAGCCAGACACTAAATTCTTTTATTCAGGATGAGGCCCTATTCGATGATTTTTTGACCGAAAGAGCCAACCGCCTAAACCTCACAGAAGTTGTGGTGTTTGACCGCACAGGGCAGGTCCAGGGCAAAGCTGCTTTTAGTTTTTTGTTGAACTTTGCACCAGAAATACCTGATTTTGCAATTAATAA
>MABB01000005.1 GCA_002162915.1 Rhodospirillales bacterium 47_12_T64 | reverse complement strand
AATATGCAGGATATCTACTAACCTGCTCCAGATGTACAAAATTTATCAACATTCTTGCAAAAAGAATGAATGGATTTCAGATTGCGTTGCTCGGTTAAATGCTCCGGTTGCAATGCTTTTTTCGCCCTCTCGGGCAGGCAGACCCAGAAGTAAAAATGCACAATAAAAATACTGGGCTGTAACACTACGAACAGGAGAGAACCGATGCCAACGGTATCCATGACAGTAAATGGCAAGCAAGTCTCGGCTGATATCCCGCCGAACACCTTGCTTGTAACTTTTATCCGAGAAAACTTGAGACTAACCGGTACCCATGTCGGTTGTGACACCAGCCAATGCGGCGCTTGTGTTGTCCATGTGAATGGAAACAGTGCCAAATCCTGCACAATGCTTGCTGTTCAGGCAGAAGGTGCAGAAATCACAACCATTGAAGGGCTTTCAAACCATGGTGGAGATCTTCACCCCATGCAGAAATCTTTTCAGGAAAATCACGGTCTGCAGTGTGGCTTTTGCACCACGGGGATGATTATGAGTGCCATCGATCTGGTGAAAAAGCAGGACAATCTGGATGATGCTTCGATCCGTAAGGGTCTGGAAGGCAACATCTGTCGCTGCACAGGATATCAGAACATCGTCAAATCCGTGAAAGCGGCTGCACAAGAGATGGAGGGCTGATTATGAGCACAGAAACAGGGATTGGCGCTTCTGTCCGGCGCAAAGAAGACAAACGTTTTATCATCGGCAAAGGGCGTTATCTCGATGACATCACCAAACCTGGGCAAACTTACGGGTACTTCGTTCGCTCCCCCTATGCCCACGCAAAGATTAATGACTTTGATGCAACGGAAGCGTTGAAAGCCCCTGGTGTTGTTGCTGTCCTTACCGGCCCGGATATGGAAGCCGACGGTATTGGTCCCATTATTTGTGGCTGGAGTATTACATCAAAAGATGGCACGCCTCATAAAGCTCCGGCTCATCCTGCTTTGGCGATAGGTCATGTTCGCTATGTTGGCCATCAGGTCGCTTTGGTTGTCGCCGATACCTTACAACAAGCCAAAGACGCAGCAGAACTTGTTGAAATTGATTACGAAGAACTTCCCCACGTTGTCGAGGTCGGAGATGCCCTCGCCGAGGGAGCCCCGCAAATTCACGCTGATGTGCCGGGTAATCTTTCCTTCGATTGGGAACTCGGTGATAAGGCTGCGGCTGAACAAGCGATATCAACCGCCCACCATGTCACGCGCATGGATCTGCGAAACAATCGCGTTATCCCCAATGCGATGGAGCCCCGTGCTGCTCTTGGTGAATACGACATGGGTACTGATGAAATTACGCTTTATACGACGAGCCAAAATCCACACGTTCATCGACTCGTTCTATCTGCTTTTAACGGCGTAGCTCCAGAGCATAAACTCCGGGTTATTGCCCCCGATGTAGGTGGTGGATTTGGCTCTAAAATCTTTATCTACTCAGAAGAAACCGTCTGTGCCTGGGCAACAAAGAAACTAAATCTCCCGATCAAGTGGACTGCGGAACGTTCAGAAGCCTTCCTCAGCGATGCTCATGGCCGAGACCATGAAACTCACGCCGAAATGGCTTTTGATTCCAACGGTAAGATCTTAGGCTTCAAGGTATCCACCAAAGCAAACGTCGGCTGTTATCTCTCCACTTTTGCTTCGGCTGTTCCAACCTATCTCTATGGAACATTGCTAAATGGTCAGTACACCATGCCCGCAATTTATGTCGAGGTCCAAGCAGGCTTCACCAATACGGCTCCTGTAGATGCCTATCGTGGTGCGGGTCGCCCGGAAGCAACCTATGTCGTTGAACGCATGATCGAGATCGGTGCTCGCGAGATGGGGATAGATCCCGGAGAGATTCGAAAGCGTAACTTCATCGCGCCGGATGCTTACCCTTATGAAACACCTGTGATCATGACTTATGACAGCGGCAACTATGCCCTCGCCATGGACAAAGCGCAGGAGACTATCGATTACGCTGGCTTTGACGCCCGCAAAGCGGAATCAGCCCAACGCGGAAAATTACGCGGCATCGGTTATTCTTCCTTTATTGAAGCCTGTGGTATTGCACCTTCTGCAGCAGTTGGCTCCCTTGGTGCCGGTGTTGGTCTTTGGGAATCCGCTCAGGTTCGTTTCAATCCAACAGGAAGTGTTACCGTCTTTACCGGTAGCCATTCTCACGGTCAGGGGCATGAGACCACCTTTGCCCAGATTATTTCTGATCAGTTGGGGGTTCCCATTGATCAGGTTGAAATATCACATGGCGATACGGGGAAAGTGCCTTTCGGGATGGGCACTTACGGTTCCCGCTCTCTCGCAGTCGGGGGTTCTGCAATCATGAAAGCTATCGACAAGATTGTCGAAAAAAGCAAAAAGATTGCCGCACATACCCTGGAAGCATCCGTAGAAGACATCGAACATTCTGGCGGTGTGTTCTCTGTGGCTGGTACAGATAAACAAATGACCATGGCTGAAATCGCTTTCTCGGCCTACGTCCCGCACAACTATCCCGCAGATGTGGAGCCTGGAATGGATGAGACGGCCTTTTATGACCCTCTCAACTTTACTTTCCCTGCCGGAACGCACATCGCCGAGGTCGAAATCGACCCGGAAACAGGTACGACAGAGATCCTCGACTGGGTTGCTGTAGATGATTTCGGGAACATCATTAACCCGATGATCGTCGAAGGTCAGGTTCACGGTGGGCTTGCTCAGGGTATTGGACAGGCTCTTATGGAAAACTGTGTCTATGATAAAGAAAGCGGGCAACTCTTGACCGGTTCCTACATGGACTACTGTATGCCACGTGCGGATGATCTGCCAACGTTCAGAGTTGAAACCATCAACACACCCTGCACGACCAATCCTCTGGGCGTGAAGGGTTGCGGAGAGGCAGGTGCCATCTCTGCACCGGCGGCTTTGATGAACGCCATCACCAATGCCCTCGGCAAGGAAATCGATATGCCAGCCACACCTGAAAAGGTTTGGCGTGCGGCACAGGGTCTTTAAGGGAGGAATGCATCATGTATGAATTTAATTATAAACGTCCGAGTACACTCGACGAAGCAGCAGCCCTCCTGAACGAGGATACTGTTCTACTCGCAGGTGGTCAGACTTTATTACCGACACTGAAACAGCGATTGGCTCAACCAGAAGCTCTCGTCGATCTGAGCGCGATTGAGTCGCTTCGTGGCGTATGTCCCGATGGTGATCAACTGGCTATTGGCTCCATGACCACCCACGCCGAAGTGGCAGCTAAGGCAACCATTCCGGCTCTTGCCTCGCTCGCAAAGGGAATAGGCGACGCTCAGGTGCGCAATCGTGGAACCATTGGCGGGTCAATTGCTAACAATGACCCCGCAGCAGATTACCCAGCCGCAGTGGTCGGGCTGAACGCTGTTATCACTACTAATAAACGCGCCATTGCAGGAGATGATTTCTTTACGGATCTCTTCGAAACTGTACTTGAGGAGGGTGAGATTATTACCAATGTCACTTTCCCTCAACCAGATGCCGCTGCTTATATGAAGTTTGATAACCCGGCTTCGCGCTATGCCATTGTCGGTGTCATGGTAGCGAAAACGTCCAATGGTATCAGAGTTGCGATTACCGGAGCAGGTCCTTGTGTCTTCAGGCAAACTGAGATGGAAGCTGCTCTATCGAGCAATTTCTCAACCCAGTCTATTGAGAACATCAATGTTTCAGCAGATGGTCTCAACAGTGATCTTCATGCTTCGGCAGAATATCGGGCAAATCTGATCAAGGTTCTTGCCAAGCGAGCTGTCGCCCAAATCGACGGTTAATTTATCTGGCCACTTTCGGTTACAATACCCGGGAGTGGCCATTTTTGTGTTTCTAATTACCCGGAGCGCGTCATGCCCAACCAACCTCAAATTCCTCAGTCTGTTGATGACGTTCTTCAATATCTTTCGGCAGGTAAATATGTTGCAGATCGATCCCTCGCAACGGTAATTTTCCTGACACTGAAGATGCAACGTCCTCTGTTTTTAGAGGGGGAAGCCGGTGTTGGGAAAACTGAAATCGCCAAGGTTCTATCCGCAACACTCGACCGCCCCTTGATCCGCCTGCAATGTTATGAAGGCCTGGATGTCAACACCGCCGTCTATGAATGGAATTACACCCGGCAGATGGTTGAAATTCGCATTGCTGAAGCTGCGGGTGAGACAGATCGTAGTCGTTTATCAAAAGACATTTTCACACCTGAATTCTTGATCAAGCGCCCCCTTCTCGAAGCCCTGGAAGGCGCAAAGGGCAAAAGCCCCATACTTCTCATCGACGAACTTGATCGTGCAGATGAAGCTTTCGAAGCCTATCTTCTGGAAGTTCTCTCTGATTACCAGATTACCATCCCCGAACTCGGTACAATCAAGGCGGAAGAGCCGCCAATTGTCGTGATTACGTCAAACAGAACCCGGGAAATCCACGATGCATTAAAACGTCGGTGTCTCTATCACTGGGTTGATTATCCTGATGCTTTGAGGGAATTGGAAATTCTGACAATAAAGGCACCAGATGCCGCAGAAAGATTAAGCAAGGAAGTGGTATTCTTTATTCAGGAACTTCGAAAAAATCCGGAAATTTTCAAACAGCCAGGTATTGCAGAGACGATTGACTGGACCAATGCATTGACACAACTCAACTGCGTATCACTGGCACCTGAAGCCATCAGTGATACTCTGGGTGTTCTCTTGAAATATCAAGATGACATCGGGCGTATTCAAGGTAGCGAAGCATCACAAATGCTACAAAAGATCCATGGAGAGATGGATCTGGCCGGGGTTTAGCTTTTGACCTCATCCCCGCCATCCACCCCATTCTCAAATTTGCCTTCAAAAGAAGGATATTTGGCAGAGAACCTGGTTCATTTTGCCAGGACCTTACGTAAAGCGGGCCTCAACATTCCTCCTGCACGCGTGTTGGATGCGATCGATGCAATAGAGATTACCGGCTTAGGCCGTAGAGATGATCTCTACGCCACTCTAAGCTGCCTCTTTATCACGAGCAGAGATCAGCAGGAGATTTTTGATCAGTGTTTTTATATTTTCTGGCGTAACCCAGACCTCTTGCAACGTGCCATGGCAATGCTCTTGCCAACAACATTTCTGGAAAATGCGCCTAAAGATGAAAAGGACAAGGCATTAAAACGCGTGAGTGAGGCCTTCACGCCAGATCAGGAAAAACCGCCCGCCCGAGAAGAAGATGAAGAAAAAACCGAAGTTGAATTCGATGCGCGCCTGACCATCTCGGATGAAGAAGTCATAAGGCACAAAGACTTCGAACAAATGAGTTCCCAAGAGCAGCAAAATGCACTTCGGCTCATAAAGCGATTAAAATTGCCATCAGAAGACATAATCACTCGCCGCTTTTCACCGACACCACGAGGGCAAAGGATAGATGCAAGACGCACCATGCAAGCTTCCCTGCGCAGCGGCGGCGACATCATCGAGCTTCGGCATAAGTCACGCCAACATAAAAAAGCCCCTCTTGTTGTCCTCTGCGATATCTCAGGCTCTATGAGCCATTACAGCCGAATGTTACTCCACTTTGTACATACCCTCAGTGGGGCGCGAGACAGAATACATAGCTTTGTTTTTGGCACCCGTTTGCATAACATAACGCGACAGATGCGAAATAAAGATGTGGATGAGGCACTCGACGCTGTTGGCAAGCAGATCGACGATTGGTCCGGAGGCACAAGAATAGCCACAGCTCTTCATGAATTTAACCAACATTGGTCACGTCGTGTTCTCGGCCAGGGAGCCAATGTACTGTTGATAACAGACGGCCTAGAGCGAGAAAGCGATCAAGATCTCTCTTTGGAAATGGATAGATTACACAGATCCTGTCGAAAATTAATTTGGCTTAACCCACTACTTCGGTACGATGCTTTTGAAGCAAAAGCACGTGGCATAAAGCTCATGTTACCGCATGTAGATGAATTTCGAAGCGCACATAATCTGGAAAGTTTGGAGAGACTGGTTGAAAGCTTGCAATCCAATCCCTTCATTAAACATAACAAGAAGTAAAAAAGACCATATAAGAACCCAAGAGAAAGCTACAACATAGGTTAATCGTGGGGCGCGGGAGAAAAACGGTGAATACTCTTACCAAACAAGATCTATCGTCTGGAGATTTGTTAGCGACAGCTGCGTCATGGCAAGATGCCGGCAAGAAAGTCGCCCTTGCGACTGTGATCCAAACCTGGGGTTCCTCTCCAAGGCAGGCCGGTAGCATGATGATCATAGATAACGATATGACAATGCTCGGGTCCGTTAGTGGTGGATGCATTGAAGGTGCCGTGATACAGGAAGCTCTTGAGATCATGGACCATGGCAAAGCTCAAATCCTGGAATTCGGGGTTGGCGATGAACAAGCCTGGGATGTTGGCCTTGCCTGCGGCGGTACCATCCAGGTTTATGTCGAGCGATTGGAAGCGGCATGAAACGAGATCTGCTGAACCAACTTAACCTCGCCAAATCTGAAAAAAGAACCGTCGCCCTCCTTACAGATATTGAAAGCGGTACTCAGGAACTGATTTCTCCTCTCGAAGAGAACGCCGAACATCCATTACTCCCCGAAATTAGAAAAGCTGTAAGAGACGACAAATCTTATGTGCATGAGCTATCGGGCTCTAAAACTTTCATCCAGATTTTTAATCCGCCTTTACGCATCATTATTGTCGGCGCCGTCCATATCTCTCAATTTCTTGTCCCCATGTCGCAACTCGCCGGATATGAAGTTATCCTTGTCGACCCAAGATCAGCTTTTGGCAATCCAACCCGCTTCCCGGATTGCGTTATCAATAACGAATGGCCGGATGACGCCATGGAAGAGTTAAAACTCGATCACCGAACTGCCGTCGTTATTCTCACCCACGACCCCAAACTTGATGATCCTGCGATAGAAGCAACTCTTCAATCTGATGCCTTCTACATCGGTGCTCTAGGCAGCAAACGTACCCATGCCAAACGTCTGGAACGCCTGGAACATGTAGAAGGGCTGGACCGGATTGATGGTCCGATTGGGCTTCCCATTGGCGCCAAAAACCCAGCAGAGATAGCGGTGTCAATACTGGCTGCTATAACTGACACTCTTCGTAATGGGGCACCCAAGTGATTTACGCCGAGATTGATACTGAAGAGGCCGAAGGTTCTTTTCTCGCACACTCAATTAAAAGTCGCTCTGGAAGACTGGGTAAAGGGCACAGGATTACTGCTTCTGATATCGATGATCTGTTAAAGTCAGATATCACGAAAGTCGTTTCAATCCAACTTGAAGAGGGCGATATTCATGAAGATCAGGCTGCCGCGCGTCTCGGTAAAGCCATAACAGGAAACGGACTTTCCCCAAGCGAAGCCTTCACCGGGCGCTGCAATATCCATAGCACGGTCCACGGGGTACTTTCTGTTTCACCAAGTGAGGTCGATAGCCTAAACAACATAAACGAAGCAATTACACTCGCGACCCTGGCGCCCTATAGCGTTGTTTATCCCGGACAATTAGTTGCCACCGCCAAGATAATCCCCCTCGCAGCCCCGGTTGAAGCGCTGAAATCTGCAGAAAAAACAACCCGGATCGTTGCCCATCCCTTCAAAGTTCATAAGGTCGGGTTGATTTTAACCCGGTTACCGCAAACCAAAGACACCGTTCTCGAAAAAACCCGATCCGTTGTTAATCAGCGGCTGAAAAACTGCGAGAACAAGCTGGAAACAACCATCACCGTTGCTCACAAGAGTGCCGAGATCGCACAGGCAATAAAGAAACTAAGTTCAGAAAATCACGATCTGATTCTCATTTTTGGGGCTTCTGCTATTGTTGATCGACGGGATTCCTTACCCAAAGGGTTGGAGCTTGCTGGCGGAACAATTGAACACTTTGGAATGCCTGTTGATCCGGGAAACTTATTGTTGCTGGGCAATCATACAAAGGCAACGGTTATTGGCTTACCCGGCTGCGCCCGATCCCCAAAGCTCAATGGTTTCGACTGGGTTTTACAACGCA
>MABB01000086.1 GCA_002162915.1 Rhodospirillales bacterium 47_12_T64 | reverse complement strand
AAGCGGTTGAACGGGAACACAGCTTCTTTGATCGCGATATGGTCGCCGCGATCATGGATGAGGTCGATATCTGCGAGTTTTTCACCTGCCATAACCCGAGAGGCTATCTTTGCGACCGCGTTGCCTGTTGCCTTGGCAACGAAGGGAACCGTACGACTGGCGCGCGGGTTCACCTCGAGGATATAAACCACGTTGTCTTTAACCGCGAACTGAACGTTCATAAGGCCAACGACATTCAAAGCCAGCGCAAGTTTATTTGCCTGGTCGGTAATCTCGGCAATAATGTCTTGTGACAAGCTGTAAGGCGGTAGTGAGCAAGCTGAATCGCCGGAGTGAATACCTGCTTCTTCAATGTGCTCCATAATCGCAGCAACAAAAACGTCCTTGCCGTCACAGATCGCATCCACATCAACTTCGATGGCGTCTTGCAGGTAGCTGTCGAGAAGAACGGGGTTCTTGCCAGAAACCTGAACCGCTGTGTTAATGTAGCGTTCAAGTTGAGAAGTTTCGTGAATGATTTCCATCGCGCGGCCACCAAGCACGTAGGATGGCCTGATGACAATAGGGTAACCGATTTTCTCAGCAACAGCGAAGGCTTCTTCTTTTGTTGTTGCGGTGCCATTTACAGGCTGGCGAAGGTCGAGATCTTGCAATAATTTCTGGAAACGTTCACGGTCTTCAGCCAGATCAATCGCATCTGGTGAGGTTCCGAGAATTGGAATGCCGGCATCTTCCAGTGCTTGTGACAATTTCAACGGAGTTTGACCGCCAAACTGAACGATTACACCCTTGAGCGTGCCGTTGCTCTGTTCTTTGCGGGCAATTTCGATGACGTCTTCACCCGTGAGGGGCTCAAAGTACAGGCGGTCAGAAGTATCGTAATCGGTAGAAACTGTTTCCGGGTTACAGTTGACCATGATGGTTTCGTAGCCAGCTTCGCTGAGCGCATAGGCCGCGTGAACACAGCAGTAATCAAATTCGATACCCTGACCAATACGGTTTGGCCCGCCGCCTAGGATCATGATTTTATCGCGGTCGGTTGGTTCTGATTCACATTCCGCCGGGTTAACCCCGTCGCCTTCGTAACAAGAGTACATATAAGGTGTTGTTGACGGGAACTCACCCGCGCAGGTATCGATCCGCTTGAATACAGGCAGAACATCCAGGTTGCGTCTCAGGGCCGAGACTTCTTGTTCAGTTTGCCCGGTAATCTCTGCCAGACGCTCGTCGGCAAAACCCATTTTTTTCAGGTTGAGGAAGGACTGACGGTCTTTTGGCAGGCCGTTCTTGCGAACGTCTTCTTCCAAAGTAACAACATCTTCGATTTGGCGCAGGAACCATGGGTCAAACTTGGTAACGTCGAAAATCTCTTCCACTGTCAAGCCGTGACGTATGGCTTGGGCGATGGTCAGCATACGATCTTTGGTTGGTTTGGCCAGGAAGGACCGTACGGTATCTTTATCAACGTTGCCGTCGCTATCAACCGCGCCCGGAATATTGACTTCGTTGAAGCCCGTTAGGCCTGTCTCCATGGACCGGAGTGCTTTTTGCACAGATTCTGCAAAACAACGACCGATGGACATGGCCTCACCAACAGATTTCATTGCCGTGGTCAGATAGTCTTCTGCGCCGGGGAATTTCTCGAAAGTAAAGCGAGGGATCTTTGTGACGACATAATCGATCGTGGGTTCAAACGATGCCGGTGTTACCTTGGTGATGTCATTCTTGAGTTCATCCAGAGTATAACCAACTGCAAGCTTGGCGGCGATTTTAGCAATCGGGAAGCCCGTTGCTTTAGAGGCCAGAGCAGATGAACGAGAAACCCGCGGGTTCATCTCGATAACAACGAGTTCACCATTTTCAGGGTTCATGCCGAACTGAACGTTTGAGCCGCCAGTATCAACGCCGATTTCGCGCAGGCAAGCAATAGAGGCGTCACGCAAGATTTGGTATTCTTTGTCGCTCAAGGTCAGAGCGGGAGCGACTGTTACGGAATCACCTGTGTGAATGCCCATCGGATCGACGTTTTCGATGGAACAAATGATGATACAGTTATCAGCGCTGTCGCGAACCACTTCCATCTCGTACTCTTTCCAGCCGAGTACAGATTGTTCAACCAGAACTTCGGTGGTCGGCGAGGCTCTCAAACCGCTTTTGACAATCTCTTCGAATTCTTCAGGGTTATAGGCTATACCACCGCCAGTCCCGCCCATTGTGAATGATGGACGGATAATCGCGGGCAGCTTGATTTCTTCGAGAGCAGCCAGGGCTCCTTCATAGGTATTGGCAACACTTGAACGCGGAGACTTGAGGCCAATTTTTTCCATAGCCGTGCGGAACAGTAGACGATCCTCGGCTTTTTCAATCACATCGGCCTTGGCGCCAATCATTTCGACGCCGTGTTTTTTCAGAACGCCCGAGTGTTCTAATGAAAGGCCGATATTGAGAGCAGTTTGCCCACCCATTGTCGGGAGAAGCGCATCGGGTTTTTCTTTTTCGATGATTTTCTCGACCATTTCCGGTGTGATCGGCTCAATATAGGTTGCATCAGCCAGACCAGGGTCGGTCATAATCGTTGCAGGGTTAGAGTTTACCAGAATAACCCGGTAACCTTCTTCGCGCAGGGCTTTGCAAGCTTGGGTGCCTGAATAGTCAAATTCACAGGCCTGACCGATGATGATCGGTCCAGCGCCGATGATCATGATTGATTTAATGTCTGTTCTTTTAGGCATGGTCTGCTTTGCTCATCTTTTGTCTGTTTGCTTTGTCGGGCCTGTATGGCCTTTAAGCTGTTCAGCTGTCTGTTAAAGCAGTGGCGGCCGCTTTTTTATCAGCGCCGCCACTATAAATTACCAAGTAATTACTTTCGGCGCTCAACCATGAGATCACGGAACCGCTTGAAAAGATATTGGCTATCCTGAGGTCCGGGAGAGGCTTCAGGGTGGTACTGAACCGAGAAGACTGGCCGCCCTTTAAGGCGAATACCCTGATTGGTTTCGTCGAAGAGAGAGATATGTGTCTCTTCAACGTTTTCCGGCAAGCTCTCTTTATCCACCATAAAACCGTGGTTCTGGCTGGTGATTTCGACCTTGTTGGTCGTGAAGTCTTTAACCGGGTGGTTTGCGCCGCGATGTCCGAGGTGCATTTTCTTGGTATCAGCACCAAGCGCCAAGGCCAGAATTTGGTGGCCAAGGCAAATACCAAAAATCGGAAGATCTTCCCGAGCCAACAAATCTTTTACCATCGGGATTGCATATTCGCCCGTAGCTGCAGGGTCGCCGGGGCCGTTCGAGAGAAAAACGCCATCTGGATTGTGCGCAAGAATTTCATCGGCAGTTGCCTTGGCTGGAACCACTGTTACCTTGCAGCCCTGAGAGGCAAGAGAACGAAGGATGTTTCTTTTAGCACCGAAATCAACCGCAACCACATGAAAATCGGGGTCTGAAAGCTCTTGGTATCCATCAGATAGATCCCAACGTTTTTCATTCCAATCTGATGTCTGCGCGCAGGTAACATCTTTGGCCAGATCCATACCACTAAGGCCGGGCCAAGTTGCTGCTTTCTCACGAAGCGCCTCGAGATCAAACTTTCCATCCGCGTGATAGGCTATGCAGCCATGAGGCGCGCCATTGTCGCGGATCAAACGTGTTAGGGTGCGAGTATCAATGCCTGAAATCGCACTCAAATCATGTGATTTTAGCCATGCATCCAAATCGCGTGTTGCGCGCCAGTTGGACGGTTGAGTGATATCCATTCGGAAAATGGCACCGCGAGATGATGGTGTAATCGTCTCGATGTCTTCTTCATTGGTGCCAACATTTCCAATGTGTGGAAAGGTAAAGGTGATGATTTGGCCAGCGTAGGATGGATCGGTCAGAATTTCCTGGTAGCCAGTCATTGAAGTATTGAAACAGACTTCAGCGACGGCTTCTCCTTCAGCTCCAAGACCTCTCCCCCAAAATACCTGGCCACTTGCCAGAACCAAAACGGCGGTAGCTCCTGCAGGTTGTTTGCAGGCGGAATCAATAGCCCCTGTCTGTGCGACACGGGTTTCATTCGATTTCATAGTACTCATGGATGGGGCGTCCTTTAGGCAGACGAAAGCGTCAGCGATTTATTAGCTGAGGCCTTTGTATAAGCATAAGTCCCTTTGAGGTCAAGAAAAACACAAAAAAGAAAATATCGTTTAATAACAATAAGTTATAGTGATTATGAGTATTTGCCATTTTCTTTTTTATGGAGTAGGTTCTCATCCTTTCCAACATGTTCGGGGCAAAAAATGCTACGCAACAGCTTGAATGACGCTCTCAAAGACGCAATGCGCAACAAAGATAAGTTAGCGATTTCAACGCTTAGACTTATTTTAGCTGCGATGAAAGACCGCGATATCGCGGCGCGTGGCGAGGGACGTGATCCTATCGGTGAAGAGGATCTTCTGGAAATGCTCCAGAAGATGATTCGCCAAAGAAGAGATTCTATTGAAATGTACGAAAAAGCTGGTCGTACGGAACTGGCTGAGCGCGAGCAAAGCGAGATCGGAGTAATCGAAGTCTTCCTTCCCAAGCAGATGTCTGCTGAAGAGGTTGAGCAGGTTGTCATCGATCTTATTGCTGAGCTTGGGGCTGATTCCATTAAAGATATGGGAAAAGTCATGGGTGCGCTGAAAAGTACGTACGCTGGTAAGATGGATTTCGGTAAAGCGAGTGCTGTTGTCAAAAAACAACTGGTTTAAGATAAACCATTCTACCGTTTAAAAGCAGAACCCTTGGGAAACCATTGGGTTCTGTTTTCTTTTCTACTCAATAATAATCAATCAAATTCTTATTCTGTGCGTGTAAGTCTAGAGCCTTATTCGATGCTGTGATAAACTGATACTCAAGATTTAGGGACTGCGGGTTGGGAACACGCCTTTCAATGTCATTTACACCGGAATTTTTGGATGAGCTGCGCGCGCGCGTGCCCGTTTCAGGTGTGGTTGGCCGCAAGGTAAAGTTGATCAAGCGTGGTCGCGAGTTTAGCGGCCTCTGTCCGTTCCATAACGAGAAGAGCCCGTCTTTCACCGTTAATGACGATAAGGGATTCTATCACTGCTTTGGCTGTGGTGCCCACGGTGATGTCATCACCTTTGTCACAGAAACCGAAGGTCTGTCTTTTCCCGAATCAGTTGAGCGTCTTGCCGATCAGGCAGGGCTTCAGGTTCCAAAGGCCAGTAAAGAAGAGGCCGAGAAATCCAAAAAGCGTGCCAGTCTTTATGATGTCACGGAGGAAGTCGCGCGCTGGTTTGAGGAACAACTGGCCGGTGATGCAGGGAAAGAGGCGCGCGAATATGTAAACCGAAGAGGGTTGCGGGCTGAAACCGTCAGTCGTTTTCGCCTTGGTCTTGCACCGAACCAACGGGGATTGTTGCGCAAGGCAATGAACGCCCGGGGTATTGATGATCAGCAGCTGGTTGACGTCGGGGTGATCAAGCACAATGAAGATAATGGCCGCTCGGACGGGTCAAAGCGGGATGAGTTCTGGGAGTATTTCAATCAACGTCTGATGTTTCCCATTACGGACCGACGCGGGCGCATTATTGCTTTTGGCGGGCGCGCACTTGGTGACAGCAAGGCGAAATACTTGAATTCACCGGAGACCATTCTCTTTCACAAGGGGAGGGTTCTGTACAACCTTGCCTATGCAAGGCAGGCAGCCCATGACATGGGCGAGGTCATTGTGACCGAGGGTTATATGGATGTTATAGCCCTCTCGCAAGCCGGGTTTCCCGCAGCCGTTGCCCCATTGGGGACGGCCGTTACCGAGGAGCAAATTCAGGAGCTTTGGCGGATGGTGCCGGAGCCAACTCTTTGCCTGGATGGGGATACTGCAGGTATTCGTGCGGCTTACAGGGTTGTTGACCGGGCGCTTCCGATTATTCAGCCCGGCAAGTCGATTAAGTTCGCGACCCTTCCCGAGGGCGAGGACCCTGATAGTTTGATTCAGACACAAGGCTCGTCAATGATGCGGGAGTTCCTTCATCAGGCGAAGCCGCTTTCTGAAATGTTGTGGAAGAAGACCATTGAAGGTTTCGATATTGAAACCCCTGAACGACGGGCCGCACTGAAAGCTGATCTCCGTAAGCAGGTTGCTGCCATCACGGATAAAGATCTCAAGTTTGAATATCAGAAAGATATGTTTCGCCGCTTTGATGGCCTGACCGGGAATGGTTCGGCTGGGATGAACAGCAATCAAAGCTTTGGCCAAAATTCTGGTTACAATTCTGGGTACAATTCTGGTTCGGGGCAAAAACAATCTTATCAAGGGTACAACAGGCCCTATAATAAGCAGGGCAATAAACAGAATCGCAATCGTAAAAGAGGCGAGAAGGATTCGTTCGATCTCGACCCGAGGATACCCAGACCAAATTTATCGCCACGATTATTAGCGCGTCGTCAGGAACAAGTTTTATTGGCAACATTGATAAATCACCCCAATGTTTTGGCCAAACAACTAGAGGATCTGGCGACTTTGCGACTTCCAAGCAAGGATTTTAACGGGGTATTGGAGGAACTTGTTGATACGATTGTACGTGACCCAGATCTTGACAGAGAGGTACTTAAATGCCAACTGTGCGATAAGGGATATTCTCGATTATTGGATGAACTCTTGAGCCCCGCTGTTTTGGATCACGGTAAATTTGCGAGACCAGCTACAGACAGCACTGCTGCTGAGCATGGCGTGACGCATATTGCGGCTATGTTCCGTGAAAAACAGGCAGAGCAGGATAAGGGAGTTCAAAGTCGTGAATTTGCGGCGAATATGGACGAAACGGGATTGACTCAGTTGGAGGCGCACAAGCAACTCCGGCAGGAAGCATCAGGAGTTTCTATCGATCTTGATAGTTACGATCCGGATGCTTTCGAAGATAGTCATTGAGCGTTAGTGAAGAGGGCACGTTGACCATTGATCGAATCGGTTGGCGTGCTGAATTGCATTTGGGGTACAAGGTTATATGGCAACCAAGGCGACCGAAAACGCTGAAAAAAGCACGGAAACTCGGGAAGAGACTTCAGACGCTCCGTTGATGGATGTTACATCGGCGACCGTCAAGAAGATGATCGCGAAGGCAAAAGAAGTTGGCTATGTCACTTATGACGAGCTCAACAAGGTTTTGCCGTCCGATGAGATGTCTTCTGAGCAAATTGAAGATATTATGGCCCTTCTCTCCGAGATGGGCATTAATGTCGTCGAGAATGAAGAGTCTGACGAAGCCGTCGACGAAGAAGCAAAACCTGACGAGGCCGTTGTTGGCAATGTCAAGGAAGAGGAAGTCGGTCGTACCGATGATCCTGTTCGCATGTATCTTCGCGAGATGGGCACGGTTGAACTTCTTTCTCGTGAAGGCGAAATTGCGATTGCCAAGCGTATTGAGGCAGGCCGCGATAAAATGATCGGCGGGATCTGTGAGAGTCCGCTGACCATTCGTTCGCTCTTGCATTGGCGTGAAGGCCTCATCGAAGGTAACTTGCTTCTCAGGGATATTATCGATCTGGATGCTACATACGGTAGCGGCCCGAACGATGACGATATTGCTTTTGAAGAATCTGGTGCTGGTGACAAAGCTGATGTTGATGACGAACTCGTCTCTCAACCCGGTGAAAAAGTTGCCGACGATGATGATAATGACGACAAGCCTGCTCCGCCTGAAGGCGAAGACGGCAAGGAAGGCGAAGCTGCCAAGACTGACGATGAAGACGACGACGATGGTGAAGAGAATAATATGTCTCTTGCTGCCATGGAAGAAGCTCTTCTGCCGCAGGTTCTTGAAATGCTCGAGAACATCGCCGACCATCAGCAGAAAATGAACAAGATTCAGGAAAAGCGCCTGACATCGTTGCTCGCTGGTGAAAAGGTTGCGGATACTGTCGAGAAAAAATACGGCAAGATGAAGCATGAAATGATCGAGCTGATGGAAGGGGTTCACTTTAACTCCAACCGCCTCGAACAGTTGATGGATCAACTTTACGGCCTCAACAAAAACCTGATGTCTCAGGAAGGTAAACTTCTTCGCCTTGCTGAAAAGTCCGGTGTGGAACGCAAAGAATTCCTCGATACCTATTTCGGCAGCGAACTGCATCCGAACTGGCTTGAGGAAATCAAAGGCTATTCC
>MABB01000083.1:7135-8232 GCA_002162915.1 Rhodospirillales bacterium 47_12_T64 | reverse complement strand
TGGTACTCTTCTTCTCGGTTTAGGACCCCGCACTCCCAAAGCGATAGAAAAACTTACATCACAGATGTTTAAGACCACCCAATAACTGCACCCATCAAATAATCAGCAAATTGTAAAATGTCCTATTCTCTTTCTCCAAGACGGTTATTTCAAAGTCGGAATAAGGGCACACTGCCCTTTTGGATTTTACCTGTTTTAGCACTTGCACTATTTATCGCGATACTGCTTTCAATGGGGCTGGGTGGCGTATCGATTTCTTTTCTATCCAGCCTCAAGCATTTTGGCTCTTATCTTGGCCTGACCCAATCCAACTTAGAACCACAAGAGATTCTTATTCTCGAAGTCATAAGATTGCCGCGTACTGTATTGGGGCTCGTCATTGGGATGTCTTTAGGACTTTCCGGAGGCGTTCTTCAAAGCATTTTTAGGAACCCCTTGGCCGACCCAGGGCTCATCGGCGTATCTTCCGGGGCCGCATTAGCCGTCGTCAGCATTATTGTCCTCGGAGACACTTACTTTACCTCTTTTCTCGAACTAACAAGCAGCTTTTCCCTGCCGCTCGCCGCTTTTGCCGGCAGTCTTTCTATCACCGTATTGATCTATCAGCTCGCAAGACGGAACGGCTCCACCGACGTCTCCATGATGCTTTTAATGGGAATTGCGGTAACAGCAATCGTGGGCTCAATCATCGGCCTGCTAACTTACCTCGCCGATGACACCGAACTTAGATCTCTCACTTTTTGGAGCATGGGAAGCCTGTCCGGCGCAGGAAAATCTACATGGCCGTCTATAGGAATTATGCTATTTGCATCATACATGTTAGTGCGTCTGGCAAGCCCGCTAAATCTGTTTCTGCTCGGTGAAACAGATGCCAGACTCCTTGGAATTCCAACAGAAAAGGTCAAACGACAGGCCGCCCTTGCAGCAGCTTGTGCAACAGGTTCTGCTGTCGCGGCCGCAGGAATGATTGGCTTTATCGGCCTTATAGCCCCTCATCTCGCCCGGTTGATTGGCGGCGCTGACAATCGTTTCGTCTTGCCAGCATCGGCCCTGATCGGCGCGCTTTTAATCATTGTCGCGGATACAATCGCCCGGGT
>MABB01000083.1:5691-7070 GCA_002162915.1 Rhodospirillales bacterium 47_12_T64 | reverse complement strand
TTGTTCTCCTTTTTCGCGAATTCAAAAGGAAACGCCTGTGACACTTAAAGCTGCCTCCATAAACGTCGATATAGGTAAAGCTTCACTGCTCAAAGACATCACCCTCGAGCTTACACCGGGCATGTTTTTAGGCATTCTCGGCCCCAATGGCGCAGGAAAATCTACCCTGCTAAAGGTACTTTCGGGAGAGATAACGCCATCCTGTGGAGATGTTGAATTAGACCAAACACCTCTGAAAAACTGGAGCATTGAGGCCTTAGCCAAGCGGCGTGCCGTCATGCCTCAAGCCTCACAGCTCGCCTTCCCATTTTCTGTCAGAGCCGTCGTTGCAATGGGAAGATGGCCTTATGAAAAACTCTGTACTTCCTTTGTCAATCGCCTTGCCGTCGAAAGAGCCATGATTCTAACTGACATTCGTCATCTGGGAGAAAGATCATATTCGGTTCTCTCTGGCGGGGAGAAACAAAGGGTTCAGTTGGCACGAGCCCTAGCACAAACAATAGGATTAGCCGGGGAAACGTCAAGCAAGTACCTTCTACTCGACGAGCCAACGGCAGGATTGGATATCGCGCACCAACACGCCGTTCTCAGTGCGGCACGTCAACAATGCCTGGAAAACAAAACCGCGACACTGGCTATCCTTCACGACCTTAATCAAGCTGCCCTATATTGTGATCAAGTTGCCATTATTCACGACGGTTCTCTTGTTCGCACAGGCCCAACAGAGCAAGTAATGGATACTCAACTCCTCTCTGATGTTTTTGACTGTAAGGTCTCTAAAATCTATCAACCTCAAACAGATCGCCCCGTTTACACAACGACACTTTAATTATTTTGAAGATATTGATTGGACGCAACGGCCTGTAATTGAACTGTTTTTTATTGAAATTACATTGCCTCATAAAAATCACACGGTTTTCATCATAGAATCATAAAGAATGTTTAACGTTTCAATGTTAGAATTAAGCACGTTAAACGGGAATAAAAATGATTCTAAAATCCCTCTACATTGTTGCTTTTATAGCGATAACAATTACTCTTTTCATTGCGTATCAGGATCGAAATCTGGCTGTTTTGACGTCAATACAGATCCCAGTAAAAGTTAAAGCTGTTTCGTTTCCAAACAGTGCTCAACCAGGGATGAAATATGGTGAGCTTATTTGGCGAGGCGGCCTCAGCGTAACATCATCCCATCAAAGGTTTGGGGGATTATCTGGTTTAGAAATTTCCTCTGACGGTAAAAACATGCTTGCCGTAACCGATAAAGGCCTCTGGTTCAAAGCGCGGCTTGGATATGATCAGGATGGGGGCCTTCTTTCACTTTCACACGGCTTTCTGTCTTCCATTAACGGGACAAAAGGAAACGCCCTCACCCGCAA
>MABB01000083.1:0-5553 GCA_002162915.1 Rhodospirillales bacterium 47_12_T64 | reverse complement strand
CACACATACATCGAAGAATAAAGGTATAGAGGCCTTAACCTGGCTACCAGGAGGCTGCCTGCTGGCTATCCCTGAGCGTATTGAGACACCTAATCCACAATCAGGTCCACAATCCCGAGAGCCTTTAATAGAAGCCTTTCTTTGGGATCAATACAGTTGGCGTACATTATATCTGGAATCAAACGCTAACTTCCTCCCTACCGGATTAAGCGTTACCCCAGGTGGTGACCTGCTATTACTGGAGAGACGGTTTTCATTTTTTGACGGATTTGAAACCAGCCTCAGAATTTTTCCTGCAGAACAGATACAGCCGGGTGGAATTATGAAGGGGCACGTTCTGGCTAATTTTGAGGGTCAGCATGCCATAGATAATATGGAAGGTATCAGCAGCCGATTAGGGCAGAATGGAGAGACGCTTGTCTATCTACTGTCAGATGACAATCTGAGCTTTACTCAGGATACACTCTTACTGATGTTTGAAATTGATAGTCTAAATCAAGAACAAAGAAAGCCCGCTGGCTTTCGCACAGCGGGCTGTTCTAAGAATAAGTCGGCTTATTCAGCTGCTTTGGAAGCCAAAGCATTCTGAACGCGCTTTTTCATTTCGCGGGCTTTTTTGCCCAATGAAGAAGTCGGAGTTGATACCAAAAAGGCATCAAGACCGCCGCGTTTTTCAATGGTGCGAATAGCTGCTGTGCTCAGACGGAATTGAACAATCTGACCAAGAACATCGCTCAACATTGAAGCCTTTTGAAGATTTGGCAGGAACCGACGCCGAGTTCTATTCTTAGCGTGGCTCACATTGTTGCCAGTCTGTACTTCTTTACCAGTAAAGTCACAACGGCGTGCCATGGTTTTAATCCTGTAATCTCGATGAATAATAAAAATCTATGCCAGTAGTTCGGCTCGGCGCGAGTTTTAGGACACAGGGGGCTAGGGGTCAAGACAAAAGGGCGATTCCCAAAAAAAATCATCAAGAATCAGTAGAATTCATGGAGAATCTACCCAGAACAGTTATTTGCCCCGCTACTTAGGCCTTAGAGAAGAGCTCCAATAACTTCCGTGCTGCAGTTGCAGGGGCTAATCGACCATCCATCACACTGGATTCCATTTTTCCTAAAGCGGATCTGACCTCTGATTTGTCACAAAATGCGACGAGAAGCGATTCTTTTATCTCTCCCCACATCCAGGCAACGGACTGCCTGACGCGCTTTTCCTGAATTTCATTGCTCGCCCACAGCTTTGATCGAAACTCTTCTATCGCCAACCAGATATCTGCAATTCCCTCATCGTGTAGAGCTGAGCATTTTTTGACTGTTGGCTTCCAATTGGAACTGGATGGTCTCATCAATCCGAGGGCTGCATGGTATTCAGCTGCCGCGCGGCTTGCTGCCGGCTTTAAATCCCCGTCAGATTTATTGACGACAACCATATCGGCAAGCTCCATGATCCCTTTCTTAATCCCTTGTAGCTCATCACCACCACTCGGCAACAAAAGCAGCAGGAACATATCAACCATTTCTGATACAGCAGTCTCTGACTGGCCAACACCCACAGTCTCGACGAGGATCACATCAAAGCCCGCGGCTTCACACAACAGCATTGCCTCGCGTGTTCGGCGCGCGACCCCACCCAGAGTTCCCCCAGCAGGAGAAGGCCGAATAAAAGCAGCTTCCTGACGCGATAAAATTTCCATTCGGGTTTTATCCCCGAGAATGGATCCCCCCGTCCGCTGCGAAGAGGGGTCAATTGCCAGAACCGCAACCCGGTGTCCTTGCGAGATCAGGTGCATGCCGAAAGATTCGATAAACGTCGACTTCCCCACCCCGGGGACGCCTGAAATACCAATCCTTAGAGAATTACCACTCTGCGGGAGGATTTGTTCCAAAAGGACATCAGCATTCGCCCTGTGGTCCTTCCGCGTTGATTCTATAAGCGTTATCGCCCGGGCAAGGGATCTACGATCTCTTTGAGAGATTCCATCGACCAATTGAGCAATCCTGGAATTTTCTTTTGTCATGCTTTAGTGTCGATCTGGACTATTCCCTCTTCTGCTTCGGTAGCCTTCTCTACTTCTGCAACTTTCTGGGCAACTTCCAACTGGCGGCGCCACATTTCCGCATAGTGACCACCCTTTTTCAACAGAACACTATGGGTTCCGCGTTCGGCGATTTGCCCTTGTTCCAAAACAATGATTTCATCGGCATCAACAACCGTTGAAAGGCGGTGAGCAATAACCAAAGTGGTTCTATCTTTGGAAACATCATTAAGACTGGCCTGAATCTCTTGCTCTGTTTTACTGTCCAAAGCTGATGTCGCCTCGTCAAACAACATAATAGCAGGGTCCTTAAGCACCGTACGCGCAATCGCAACCCGTTGTTTCTCCCCACCGGAAAGCTTTAGACCACGCTCACCAACGGTGGAATCATATCCATCCGGCAGCGAAAGAACAAAGTCGTGGATCTTGGCCAACTTCGCAGCAGCTTCGACTTCTTCACGCGTGGCTGATGGGCGTCCATAGGCAATGTTGTAGTAAATCGTATCGTTAAAAAGCACCGTATCCTGAGGCACAATACCGATCGCCTGACGCAGAGACCCCTGCTGAACTTGCGAGATATCCTGGCCATCAATGGTCACTTTGCCAGCGTCAAGGTTATAGAACCGGAAGAGCAACCGACTAATCGTTGACTTCC
This sequence comes from Rhodospirillales bacterium 47_12_T64, assembly GCA_002162915.1. Lineage (GTDB taxonomy): Bacteria > Pseudomonadota > Alphaproteobacteria > Kiloniellales > Kiloniellaceae > Kiloniella. The sequence goes on along the minus strand of MABB01000083.1, from coordinate 2,860 downwards.
CTGCCCCGCTCGCTCCAACAATTGCAAGCTTCTGGCCCGCCGGAACTGTAAAGCTTACCCCTTTGAGGATCGGCCGACGTGCGTCGTAACCAAATGTACAGTTCTCAAAGTGGATCTCTCCACCATTGATTTTGAGCTCATCCGCGTCAGGCACATCCTTGATTTCAAGATCCTTATGCAAGAGCTCGAACATCGTATGCATGTCAATCAAGGCTTGGCGTATTTCGCGATAAACAAATCCAAGGAAATTAAGCGGCATCGCCAGCTGTAACAGATATGCATTGACCATGACAAAGTCACCAACCGTCATAGCACCAGATACCACACCGTACCCCGACATGATCATCATGAGGCTGGCCCCGATAGAGATAACCCCGGATTGTATAATGTTTAAACTTGAAAGACTGGTTCTACTGCGAATGGCCGCGTCTTCATAGGCGGCAAGACCTTTATCATAGCGCGCGACCTCATGCTCTTCGTTGCCAAAATATTTGACCGTTTCAAAGTTGAGCAGACTATCAACCGCCTTGGTATTCGCATCGTTATCCGCTGCATTCATATTCCGGCGAAGGGTAATGCGCCACTCGGTAATCTTCAGGGTTAAAAAGATGTAAATGAGGATCGTCACCAGAGGGACCGCAGCAAATCGCCAGTCGAACAACACCCACAAGAGAATACAAACAACAGCAATCTCAAGAAGGGTTGGAATCACATTGAACATCAGGAATGTGAGCATAAATTCTATGCCCTTTGTTCCACGATCAATTGCGCGGGTTACCCCGCCTGTTCTGCGCTCGATGTGAAATCGCAGTGACAAAGAATGCAAATGACGAAATGTTACCAGTGCCACCCGGCGGATGGCATTCTGCACGACCTTGGCAAAAAGCCCCTCGCGGATATTATCAAAGGCAATTGCACCAATCCTCGCCAAACCATAGGCGATGAGCATTCCCAATGGCACAACCAAAAGCCCTGGTTCATCAATACTCAGCGCGTCAACAGCACCTCTGAGAATATAGGGCACGGATACATTCGTAAGCTTCGCGAGGATAAGTAACCCAAAACAAACAATGATACGTACTTTGAGATCAAAACGATCCGTTGGCCAAAAATAGGGGAGAAGCGTTTTTAAGGTATCAAGCTGGCTCGACTCCTTCTCCATTTCGGGCACATCTTCGCGCATCCGACGCATTCAGTTACTCCATTCGGCCAAGGGATCGCGCCAGCAATACATAGAGTTTGCCGACATCAGCCGTCATAAATGTTGCCGCAAGAACATCTTCACTATCGCATTCTCGGGCTTGTGACATAAGATTATCAAACTGATCCATATAGCGATTTACCTGGTTTCGGAACGTCTGATTGGTCTCAAAATAACGTTTTACTTCATGTGTATCGTAGAGATCTTTTTTCTTAAGAAACGATCTGGCAAAGATAGAACGATCACCCTTGTGATATCGCTTCCAATATTCTTCAGGCAAGTCCTGATCCAAAATTTTATTCAGATCAATCGCTGAAGAATTAAGATCATCGATCAAAATTGTTGCACCGCGCAGGAAAGCATCCCGTTTATTAGCTGATTTATTTTCACGAAGAACCAGAGCTTGTCTGGTCGCCTCTTCGGAAGCATGTGTGAGGTCTCTGACTTGTTGCCCAAAGGTATCAGCCAAAATAGAAACTTTTTCATTCATTTTCGAAACGCTGTCTGTGTCTTTGCGTAAAGTGGAAGCCAAAGTTTCGGCTCGCTCAAGCGCTTTAGTAGCAGCAACTTCCAACCCTGAAGCCGCAACTTCCGCTCGATCACTTATTTCCTCAACCTGCTTTAGAGATTCCTCGGCCAATCTGACCAACTTCTCTCTTTGTTCCTCAACTTCATGGCCTAAAGCCTCTGCCGTTTGCTTGGACTCTTCCGATACCTGGGACAGAGCTTTTGTTCGTGCGTCCAGTGACATTCGAACGTCGTCGTGCAGTTTCTCAAAATCATCAGAGAGTTCTTTGAAGGCATCGAGCTCTTCATGCACCCCCCGACGCAAATCCATAACAGCCTGGTTCGCCGCACTGGACCCGTCTGCAAGTGCAAGAGTCTGCAATTGGAACACTTTAGCCACGTCTGTCGTATGGCGGACCGCCTTATCAGCGGCGAGTTCCATCAATCGCGTCTGGTCTTTCAAGCTTTTGGATGTCTCTTCAACGTTCTTCTGTGCAGCCTGGCTTACCTGTCCGATCTCACGGGTGTGTTCGCTCAATCCCCCCATCACGACATCAGCGAGATCACTCAGGCGCTCAGACGAATCTTCTAGACTTTCAATACCGGGACGAATTTTCTCTGCGGCTGCGATCAATGTGTCCTGAGCCTGAGCCGTCGCCTCTGTCAGGCGCGAAGCTTCTTCTCGTCCTGCAAGCGAAACAGCTTCTCCCAAATCCTTTGTCACCTGCGAAAGGTTGTTAGCAACTTCCTGACCACTCTTATCAAGCTCCCCTGCTTGAATCTTGAAGTGGCCAGTTATCTCTCCTGCCCGCGCAGCAACATCAGCAAAAAGTTCTCTGACCTCTTCAGCATCTTTTCGCATTGCATCAGATAATGAAACCGCTTTGTATCCAATTTCAGCCACTAACTGTTCCATGGCTTGATTTTCACCTGATAGTCTCTCTCCCAGTTCTGACACTTTGCCGCTGGCTCCGGCAAGCAGTTCTTCGACACCTCCGATGCGATCCTTGATCAGAACGTTAAAACGATCACCCTCGGTCTCAATCGTATCTTGCACGAGTTTAAGTGTTTCCAGATCCTGTTTAAGGCTTTCCCGCATTGTCTCACTGCAGACTTCCGCTGTGGTTCCAGCGGCTGCCATATCTTCAGCCT
>MABB01000088.1:6454-8288 GCA_002162915.1 Rhodospirillales bacterium 47_12_T64 | reverse complement strand
CGGGAAGATGTTGAAAGAGGTAAACGATACCAACGGTATAATCATTAAGGCCAATGCAGCCTTTAAAGCTGTTGTCGATATGGAAACCGGGATGCGCGGTTATCTTTTGGCCGGGCAGGAAAGTTTCCTGAAACCCTACACAGATGGTAGCAAAGAACTGTTCACGATTACCGCTGATTTAAAGAAATCGCTCGTTGATGATAAAGCGCAGGTTGAGTTACTCAATCAACTTGATGCCACGGTAAAGGAGTGGCAGGCCAAGGTGGTTGAGCCGATGGTTACCCTGCGTAAGAAAATTGGTTCTTCTAAAACCATGGATGATATGGCTGACCGGGTCGCGGAAGCCAAAGGCGAAGAGTTCTTTACCAGATTTCGATCTTCCATGGCCGCATTCCAGGCGAAAGAGCTTTCCTTACTGGAAGAGCTAAAGGTTGAAACTGCGGGGACCGTGACCACGACGAATACCATCATTTTGATTGGTAGTATCATCGCAATCCTGTTTGGCGGTGCGATAGGTATCATGATCGGACGGGGTATTTCGCTTCCAATTAATCAGATGACAGATGTCATGGGGCGTCTCGCAGGTGGCGATAAGGATGTTGATATTCCTGGTCGCGAGCGTATGGATGAAGTTGGTGAAATGGCCGAAGCGGTTCAGGTTTTCAAAGAAAACATGCTCAAAGCAGACGAAATGGCAAAAGAGCAAGAACGGGTTCAGCAGCAACGTGAAGAACGCACGGTTAAAATCTCGGATTTGACGAAAAGCTTTGATGACGGTGTGTCGTCTCTTCTACGGTCAGTTGGCACCGCTATATTCGAAATGGAAGGCACAGCGACCTCTATGTCAGACATTGCACAGAAAACAAAGGATCGGGCATCGAGAGTATCAAGTGCTGCGCAAGAGGCCTCTGTAAATGTTCAATCCGTCGCGAGTGCAACAGAGGAACTTTCCTATTCGATCAGAGAAATTAGCCAACAGGTTAATCAGTCTTCGGAAATTACTGCAAAAGCAGTCGAAGAGGCTGGGAGAACAGATCAACAAATCCAGGGTTTGGCGCATACCGCTGATCAAATCGGGGATGTTGTCAGCCTTATTTCCGATATTGCGGAACAGACAAATCTGTTGGCTCTCAACGCAACTATTGAGGCTGCCCGGGCAGGGGATGCGGGCAAAGGTTTTGCTGTGGTGGCCACTGAAGTGAAAAACCTGGCCAGTCAGACCGCCAAAGCGACGGAACAGATTTCCACCCAGATCGGGGCCGTTCAAACCGACACAAAAAGTGCTGTGATCGCGATACAGTCCATTACTTCTACCATTGATCAAATGAACCAAATTGCGGCAGCAATTGCCTCTGCCGTTGAGGAACAAGGTGCCGCGACATCTGAAATTTCGCGAAATATTGAACTTGCGGCAAATGGCGCAGGCGAGGTGACAGATAACATTGAAACGGTAAGTCATGCCGCCAATGATGCGGGTGCGGCATCAGAACAGGTTTCTGTCGCGACAAAGGAACTGAATACGAAGGCCGAAGGCTTGCGAAATGAAGTGGAAGGTTTCCTGACAAACATCCGGGCGGTCTAGCCTGGTTCTTTGTTTGATTACTGGTTTTGTTTAATTACTGGTAATGAGTGGCCAACAGGATATTGGTTTCTGTTTCTGTTACATCTTCGTGGGTCCGAATATCAGCCAGGGCGCTGTCGAGCTTTTCGAGTGATGCCGTGTGAAGTTCTGCGAGAATGTCGTAAGGACCGCTTATGGTGTGGATTGCGATCACTTCTACTCGGCCTGCTAAATAAGATAAAATGCGTTTATTGGATTTTGATCGCATCTTGA
>MABB01000088.1:4737-6362 GCA_002162915.1 Rhodospirillales bacterium 47_12_T64 | reverse complement strand
ATCCTGTTTTGCACGGTGGCTCTCGAAACATTTAGACTGTGAGCAAGGGAAACCACGGGTTGTCTGGCATCCTGACGTAATAATGCTATCAAGTTACGATCTGTATCATCAATCATTTCGGCGCTCTTGGCATTTTGTAATATAAATATAGCTATATGCTAAATATATTTCATATTGATAGCAAGTATATGGCTGTTTGCTAACTCTATGATTGATCATACTTGGGGCATCACAATAGAAAATTTACCGACCAAAACAGAGCGATCCGTTCATGATCATTCTGTTTTGGTCCTAATGATGAGATGCCTTATGAAAGTTACCGTTTGCCAGTTTGATAATCGCCGAGATCACCTTGAAAATAGTTTCAAGTCTCTGGCAGAGCATGCGCGTGAGCATGGCTCTGAGTTTGTTCTTGTTCCCGAAATGTCTTTTTCGTCCTGGTTGGCAGCAAGTGATAAACCAACCGAAACTGCCTGGAGAGAAGCAGTGGCGGCACACGATGCAATGATTTCAAGGCTTGAAGAACTTGGGGTGCAGGCCGTTATGGGGACACGCCCGGTCGTGGATCAAGGCAGTCGTCGAAATCGTGCATACTTGTGGACTGAGGGGCAAGAGGTGGCAGAGTTTCACGACAAGTGGAACCTTCCTGATGAAGAAGATTATTGGGAAGCAACCTGGTATGATCGCGGCGATAAGCTTTTCACCACAAGTCGTTATAAAGATATACGTATCGGGGTGACGATCTGCACCGAGATGTGGTTCTTTGAGCACGCACGCTCTTATGGAAAGCAAAAGGCTCACTTGCTATGTGTACCGCGCGCAACGCCTCATGGATCGACCGACAAGTGGCTTGCAGGCGGACAGGCCGCAGCAGTGGTCTCCGGGGCTTATTGTCTATCGTCCAATCTCTATAACCCTAAAGGCCAAGGCGATAATTTGGGTGGTCTAGGGTGGATTATCGATCCCGAGGGAAATGTGTTGGCGACAACAAGTGCTGAAGAGCCCTTTGCCACGGTTACTATTGATCCAGATTTTGCCGAGCGGTCAAAAAAGACCTACCCGCGCTATGTCCCTGATTAATTTTAAGGGATTAGGTTATATGGGATTAATATTTAGGACCCTTGGTATAAGGGAATTAACCAAGAACGTTGTCATAAACGAAAGCGGGGCTCTGAGGGGAACCTCGTTTTGTCTATAAAAGAGTAAGGGGTAGATAGTTAATTGATTATTTCAAAGATCGTTACGAGGACATTTCCTGAACCATGTCTTCATAAGTCTTTAGCTGCTCGGCGGTGTGTTTGATATCCAGATCAAGCCAGCCAACAAATTGGCCTTTATTCGTTGAATAATCCTGCTTGAGCTCTAGAAGTCTTGCGAGCTGTCTCTCATAGATATCAACGAGCAAGCTAATCTGTATTGCCTGGGTTTTGCTATCTGAAAGGTGTAGCAATCGCATTTTTATCGCGATTATAAGCTTACTCATATCAGTTACAGGCGCACGCAGATTTGAGGTCATAAGGTAGCCAAACTCTTCACGACCCGTGGGAGTAAGGGATAATGATGCCTCATCAGAGGAGTTATCACCTTCGACGAGACCTTCCACTTTCAGGACCTCTAAGGGCGTG
>MABB01000088.1:3635-4721 GCA_002162915.1 Rhodospirillales bacterium 47_12_T64 | reverse complement strand
AAGGACCAACAACCAGACTGTTAAAGCCACGAACTGTTTGGGCCAACATGGCATAGCTCATGGGTTTTTCCATAAGCAGGCCAAGGGCGAGAAGGCGTGTTGCTTCTGCTGGGACCAATGTGTTGTCGCGGTACATAGGACTCTCTCGTATAAGTAGAATAATTTACTGAAAGGGTATTGAATTACGAATAATCTATCGCGAAGTTCAATCCCTGTCCAGTTAAATGAGAATAATTCTCAACTACTGAGTCTTTCAAGCCGCTATTTTTAAGTTAAGTTCTTGCCAGATTTCACGAAGTGCTTTGACGAGATGATCAATATCTTCATCAGTATGTACTGGTGAAGGCGTAAGGCGCAGGCGCTCAGTTCCCTTGGGTACAGTCGGATAGTTAATCGGTTGTACGTATATGCCATAGCGTGACATCAAGGTGTCTGTTATTTGACGACAAAGAACAGGGTCGCCAACCATAACCGGAACGATATGAGTATCCGAATCGGCAACGGGAAGACCTGCTTCTTTTAGGCGTTTACGGGTTTCTACAGCACGATCCTGATGACGGTTGCGTTCAAAAGTACTTTCTTTTAGATGACGAATGGATGTCAGAGCACCAGCTGCAACAGCGGGAGGAAGCGACGTCGTAAAAATAAAGCCGGAAGCATAACTTCTGATGAAATCCACTAAGCTGGCAGAGGCTGTGATATAGCCACCGACAACACCAACGGCCTTACCGAGTGTGCCTTCGATGATATCCAGTCGATCACAGAGGCCGTCCCGATCAGAGATACCGCCGCCGCGCGGACCATAGAGGCCAACGGCATGGACTTCGTCGAGATAGGTAATGGCATTGTATTTATCTGCGAGATCGCAGAATGCCTCAATCGGTGCGACATCACCATCCATCGAATAGACGGATTCAAAGGCAATGATCTTTGGACGCGCAGGGTCGATTTCCTTGAGCTTGGCTTCCAGATCCTGTGGATCGTTGTGCTTGAAGATAACTTTTTCCGCCTTGCTGTGGCGAATACCCTCAATCATAGAGGCGTGGTTCATTGAATCTGACAGAATGACACAGTTGGGTAATTTGG
>MABB01000088.1:0-3613 GCA_002162915.1 Rhodospirillales bacterium 47_12_T64 | reverse complement strand
CCAGTTTGATACATAGCCAGAGGTAAACAGCAGTGCGGCTTCTTTATGATGCCAGTCGGCAAGTTCTTTTTCGAGCAGGACATGATAGTGGTTGTTGCCTGATATATTCCGCGTCCCACCTGCACCTGCACCGCACTTGTCCAGAGCTTCGTGCATGGCGGCAATCACTTTGGGATTCTGGCCCATGCCGAGATAATCGTTTGAGCACCATACCTTAACAGGGCGCATACCGTCTTGACTGAAGTGTGTTGCATCTGGAAACTTACCGGCCTTACGTTCCAAGTCAGCAAAAATGCGATAGTGACCTTCTTCTTTCAGGTTCTCTATCGACGTACTGAAAAACTTTGCGTAATCCATATTGCTCTTCTCGCCTAACGTGAGCCGTTTAACCCGGCTTGTTTTTGCTTGTTTTAAAGAGTCTTCCCCGAAACAAGCCTATCATTTGTAGAATTAATGAATAGTTTACCTCAATTCAACAACATCTCGCATTCTATTGCGCCTTTAATATAACACCAACGCGACGGATGGACGCATAGAGATAACAGTCTTTATACAAATAATCGTTATCTCTACTTGATCGCCTCTAGTCTGCCGTGTTGGTAACTGATGGTAATTCAAGGAGAATTTTACATCATTTCTTCTGATTTAACCCACTCAAGCGTCTGATCCAGTGCTACGCCAAAACGGGCGATGACCTGATCAATTTCATCATGTGTAATGATAAGGGGCGGACAAAAAGCGATGGCATCGCCCATGTTGCGAATGATCAGGCCTTGTTCAATCGCACGTTCGTTCAAATAGGTGCCGACTTTTCCTGCAGGGTCGAAGCTGGCTTTCGTGTCCTTGTTTTGAACCAGTTCTACTGCCGCGATAAGTCCAACACCGCGAACTTCACCAACCAGCGGATGATCTTTGAACTGTGCAAGGCCTGCTTGCAGGTGCTCCCCGACATCGGCGGCCTGCGCAAAAAGATCTCGCTCTTCGTAAATTTTCAGTGTTTCCAGGGCAACGGCAGCACAAACCGGGTGCCCGGAATAGGTGTACCCATGGCCAAGGACCCCGATCTTCGCTGAATTATCAGCAATGCCCTGATAGAGCTCATCAGAGATCATCACCGCTGAGATCGGCAAATAAGAAGAACTCAATGCTTTGGCAACAGAGATAATATCTGGCTTCATGTCATAGGTTTCACTCCCAAAGGCATTGCCGGTTCTACCAAATCCGCAGATCACTTCATCAGCAATCAAGAGCACATCATACTTTTTGAGGACAACCTGGATTTTTTCCCAATAAGTCGCGGGTGGAATGATCACGCCCCCAGCGCCCATGACGGGTTCACCGATAAAGGCCGCAATCGTATCCGGGCCTTCGGCGAGAATCATTTCCTCCAGATCACTGGCCATACGGGTAGAGAAATCTTCTTCACTCTCGCCTTCTTTGCCAAAGCGCCAGTAATGCGGACAAGAGGTATGCAGGATGTTGGCAATGGGAAGGTCAAAATCGGTATGATTGGCGGGCAGGCCTGTCATACTGGCAGAGGCAACTGTAACCCCATGATAGCCTTTAACACGGCTGATTATCTTCTTCTTTTCCGGGCGACCAACGGCATTGTTGTAGTACCAGACCAGTTTAACCACGGTGTCGTTGGCCTCTGACCCTGAGTTTGCAAAGAATACCTTCGACATGGGCACAGGGGCCAGGGCCAGTAGTTTTTCAGACAATTCCACTGGGGGGATGGGCGTTTTGTGGGTGAAGCTGTGGTAATAGGGAAGCTCTTTCATCTGCTTGTTTGCAGCTTCAACAAGACGCTCTTCGCCAAAACCAAGAGAGGTTGACCACAACCCGGCCATCGCTTCTATGTAGGCATTACCCTGATCGTCAAATACCTCGATGCCCTTCCCGTGGGAAATCACCAACGGCCCCTTTTCTTCATGGGCCCGGGCATTGGTATAGGGATGGAGGCAGTAGGCAACATCACGGCTTGCAATAGAATTGGGTTTTGCGCTCATCGGCTGGTTCCTGTTGTCGGCTAGGGTCGGGACCCTGATTCTTGTTGTTTAAATTCGATGTTTTGGTGATTAGGCCTGAGAGTAGGCCTGAGAGTAGGCCTGAGAGTAGGCCTGAGAGTAAGCCTGAGAGTAGGAATGACATCAAGAATAGAAATATTTTTTGAAAGTTTTTTAAGTTTTTACTCAAAGCCGTGGACTTGAAGCCTGTTGCCTTGAACTGATGGTGGATAAATAATCGTCTCTTAGGATTACTTATCATAATCGTAACGTTTCAGATTCTAGTATTAAGCCGCCTCGCATTAGTTCGGGTACAAAATAGATCAGAGAACATTGGGCTAGATGACTTCAGAAAATACGGATGTAGGTTTTCGACAGTTAAAGAGTGAATTTGTTGATCAGTGTGGAATTGTAACTGATGAATTAGAAGGCCTGCTCAATCAGGTTTATGATGGCCGTCGCGATGAAACTGAGACCATACAGCTTATCCGCCGCGAGATGCATAACCTCAAAGGTCAGGGGGCTGTGTTCGGTTACCCGGTGATCGGGATGATTGCGCATAGGCTGGAAGACTATCTCGCGAAAGTGAGTGCGCTACCGATTACAATCATCAATGATGTGAATATCTACCTTGATCACATTCGGGGGATAATTTTACACAAAAAATTACCAACAGAGGCCGAGACCACAGAGTTACTCAGATCACTTCCCCAGGCCGGTTTCGCAGAATGCTCTGATACAGAAAAAGAAAGCATTGTTGAAGGGGTCGAGATTATGGTGGCGACTTCAAGCAGGCTTCATCATCACCGTCTTGAAAAAGCCATGAGTATCCCTGGTTGGAGGCTTTTTTCTTTCTCGAATACCATGGAGCTGTTGCAGAATGCTTTGGTAAGCCCGCCAAATGGTGTCATCGTCTCTGGCGAAATGCCCCTTATTTCAGGGATAGAACTTTCTGTCGTGTTTCAATCTCTCCAGAAAGTGCGAAACGTGCCTTTCGCTTTGTTAAGCAGTCGCGATAAAACAGATATTCACTTTAAGGATTTACCGAACAGCATCGAGATTATTTCTACAGGAAAAGATTTCTCTTCTGATGTTGAAAGAGTTGTCAAAATCTTCGCGCCCAAAATATTTAAACCACCTCAAAAACCTACGGCGAGTTATCTTACTGCCGAGCCACAAAGGCTCGAAATTCTTGTCGCTGAAGACAATCAAATTAATCAGATTTTGTTACAAAGGTTTCTCGAGCCATACCCCTTTGATCTTACAATCGTTGAAAACGGACGAGAGGCCGTCGAACGTTGTTCTACTCAGGCTTTTGACGCCATATTGATGGATGTCATGATGCCCAAGATGGGCGGTGTTGATGCGACAGAAGCAATTCGTGCCTTGGATGTTCCCTGGGCCAAAAAGATACCTATAATTGCGCTGACAGCAGATTATTCAGCCGAACACCGGGAAAAATATCTCCGTGCAGGGATGAATGATTGTGTCGGCAAACCCATCAAGCCCGAACTACTTGTTATGGCGATTAAAAATTTAGCGAGCTGATCTGCTCAGTTCTTTGAGTTGACGCAGGTTATTTATTTCGTAAGTTTTCCAGATTAGGG
>MABB01000103.1:11618-13404 GCA_002162915.1 Rhodospirillales bacterium 47_12_T64 | reverse complement strand
AAGATATGACGGAAGTCGCCGATACCTGAGGCGGCCAATGTTTTGATCGGACCGGCAGAAATCGCGTTAACACGAATATTGTCCGGGCCGAGGTCATCAGCAAGATAACGCACAGAAGCTTCCAGTGCGGCCTTGGCAACACCCATAACATTATAGTGCGGCATAACCTGCTCTGCACCGTAATAGGTAAGGGTAACCAGACTGCCACCATCTTTCATCAAGGGCGCAGCGTGTTGTGCAATTGATGTAAAGGAGTAGCAGGAAATGTCCAGGCTTTGCAGGAAGTTTTCACGGCTCGTATTGAGATACTTGCCTTTGAGTTCTTCTTTGTCGGCATACGCGATCGCGTGAATTAGAAAGTCGAGCTTGCCCCATTTTTCTTCAATTTCCTGAAAGACGGCCTTAACACTGGCATCGTCTGTAACATCGCATTGAAGAAGAATATCAGATCCAACGGATTCTGCGAGTGGAGCAACGCGTTTTTTCAGAGCATCGCCCTGATAGCTGAAAGCTAGTTCAGCGCCCTGATCAGCAACCGCTTTAGCGATTCCCCAGGCGATAGAGCGGTCGTTGGCAACGCCCATTACTAGGCCGCGTTTACCAGCCATCAACGGTTGTGGGTTGGACATAAGGTTCCTCGCTGTGAGATTGTCCTAAAAAATAAGGTGCAGCATCCTACAACATTGCCGGGATTGGTCAAAGAATTGGCGACGTGTAGAGTGTATTTCTGACTTTTTAACTGGGAATTTAGTTTTCTGCCAGTGATAGTTAGGGGAAATGTAAAAATGGTAGGGATTTGGGGGCAACTTTAGATGGTAGATTCGACACTTAAGCGATTTCTGGTGCGGGCCAGAGGAATCGCTAAAAAAGAGAATCTGAAAAATAGTTTTCGTTTTCTGGGCTACGTTTTCAAACGATTTGGTCAAGACAGAGGAACACGGGTTGCCGCATCGCTAAGTTATTCTTCGCTGTTGGCGATTGTCCCCATGATGACGATTGCTTTGGCACTTATGTCTGCTTTCCCCGGGTTTGAGGATTCCAAGGGTGAATTGCAAGCGACCTTATTGAACAATCTTTTGCCCTCTGCAGAATTGGAAATTGCTGAGCAGCTTAATTCTTTTGTTGAGAATGCCAATAATATGACTGCGATTGGTGTTCTGGCCTTGGCGGTTACAGCTGTTATGCTGCTTTATACCATTTCCAACTCTTTTAACGCGATCTGGCGGGTTCAAGAAAAGCGCCCCATATTTAACCTAATTCTGGTCTATTGGGCATTGCTTACCCTTGGACCTTTGATGCTGGGGGCCTCTCTGACGCTTTCCAGCTATGGGTTTGCTATGGCACAGATGGCTGATGGTTCTGGTTATACGAGTACTTTTTTAACCGCAACAATTCCAATCATTCTAGGCTGCACGGCGTTTACGGTACTATTTTTAGTTGTTCCCAATCGCCCGGTTCTGTTCGCTCATGCTCTCGTAGGCGGTTTAACCTCGACCATTCTGTTTGAGTTGCTCAAGCGTGGATTTGGTTTTTATCTTCACTATTTCCCATCTTATCAGGCGATCTACGGTGCCCTCGCAACAATACCGATTTTTCTGATCTGGATGTATCTTTCCTGGTTGGTGGTTTTGCTCGGTGCCGAATTGACGGCGGCACTTCCTGAACGCAGAGCAGTATTGCGCCGGGATATCAAACGCGAAGGAATTGGCGATCGATTATCGCTCGTTCTGGCTCTTTTACAAAAACTTGAAAAAGCCGGCAAGCAAGGTACAACCTTGAAAGAGAC
>MABB01000103.1:9247-11612 GCA_002162915.1 Rhodospirillales bacterium 47_12_T64 | reverse complement strand
GATGCAGGGGCTTCCCGCTGACTTGAAAGCCACTGGTGAAGTCCTGAACGATCTTAAAGGTATGCATATTACCGAACGAACAGGACGGGGGCGCTGGGTACTCTGCCGGGATCTGGAAACCATTACTCTGGGTGATCTTTTGCGCGAACTTGATTTGAATTACACCCCGAAACGCAATTGGCCCGATGGCGTTGAAGGCGTGTTGAAAACTTTGGAAGATAACCCTGTTGATATTCGCGACAAAACTCTGAAAGAGATTGTTCAACAAGGAGAGTAAGTTAAGGATTTAATTGCCGTTACGCTTTTACAAAAAAATTGGAAATCCTGTCGAAGATACCCACTTCTATACTATGAACTTATTCAGCTTAGAGGATAATTGTGACAAGAGATCATGCTGAAATTTATGCACCAGAATTTGGACGCAGACATTTGTCCAATCATTTCCCGATGGTTTCTTTTGCCCTCAAGAAGCTTGGTGCAGATCAAAGTACCCTTGAGGATTTAAACCGAAATAACCTTCAGTCGCTAAAGCTCAATGCTGACAACCACGATAGTTTAGTGATTTCGGAAAGTAATTTTGAACAGTATTTGGGCAAGCGTCAGGCTTATATGGGTTACCACGCTTACTTTCGCGGCAAGATAATTACCGGAAAAGAGCTGCCCCGTATAGATGACCTGGCCAAAGGAATATCGGCTGCTGCCTTTCATGCTCTCATTCGAGCGGGTTACGGGATAGATGCCAATGATGCCTCTGAAGTTGCCGCAGGTTTGGCCTATATGGCTGACAAATTCTTGAGTGTCGTCCCTGAAAAAAATAAACACTCAATTGTTTCTGGGATCAACCTGCACGATTTCGCTCAGGATCTGATTGCAAAGCGAACTGCGGGTGAACTGGAACCCTTGCCGAGTGATCAGACAATATCTGGCAAGATGGACATCACGGCCCAGGATCGTGTACGGCAGGAGCTTATCTCTACCGCGTATAATGTCGCGAATCTCTCGCTGGGGCAGGTTGCCGATATCAGTCTGGAAGTCTTTTTGCGGACGAATGATTTTACAGCCCTGCACGCCGTTACAGCCTCACACGCGGCACGATTGGTTCTGCCCTTTGTTGGGGACAAGGATGCTTTTGTCCGAGAATTGTTTGCGGGGATTGTCACTGCTGTTCTGACTATTCCCGGGAAACAGTTTAAAAGGGACGCTTTCAATCCAGAAGAGACACTCTCACCAGAGACCCTGTCGCAGAGAGGTCGTGTTTCAACAGATAGCCATGACATCAAGTTTGTCTATAGCTGTTTGGAAGAATTCAAAAACTATGGCGATAGCAGATATTTTGCGGCGGCCGAGCTCAGACTTGATGGCTGGTAGGTGGCTGGTCGGTGACAGAGAGGGAGGGTGCAAGACGCCTCCCAATCCATGGGTTAGTCTCAGCTCTGGCTGCGAATAATTTCTTCGAGATCCTGTCGGGCGTCAGAGGGGAGGGCCTGGATCGCTGTGGCAAGGTGGCCAAGAAGTTTGCGAAGATTGTATACCTGATCCATGCTTCGAAGGATAATGGGCATGGCTTCGTAGTTTACGCCGATGTCGTGGATTAATTCACGCAGTAATCGTACACGGGCTTCATCTTCTTCATTAAAGATAAGTGCGCCATCTTCCTGTGTTGGTAAGACCCAGTTGCTTTCGATCCAGTCAGATAGTTCAGATCCGCTTACGTCGAGATCGATGACAATATCGTCAAAGGTTTTCATGATGGTGGGTCCTTAATGTAACAAATACGGCGTATACGGATATACGCCTGTTCAGTGATTGCGACCTTATTTATGCGCTCAAGGTCTCACATGCAAGGGCGTGCTACGGTCTAAAGACGGCAACGGCCATATTTTCGCGGCCCGTAATTTTCAACGAAGGAAGTCCATTTGTGCAAAGAGGCTTTACGAATCAAAAAGGCCAGTATCTTTTCGTGGGTCATAACTTGTTGATTTAGACCAGCTCCGTAAAAAGTCGCGCAACTCTTTGTCTGTTTCGTCTGGTAGTGTCACTTGCAGGCGGATCAGTTGATCTCCCCGATTGTGGCCCTTGATATCGTCGATACCCTTCCCCTTAAGACGCAAGATGGTCCCCGTGTTGGAATCTGCAGGAATACGGACTTTCACTTTCCCTGTCACGGTGGGAACGGTCAGGGTTGTTCCTTCAACAGCTTCGAGCAGGGTAATTGGAAGGTCGAGATGTACGTCGTAGCCTCTGCGGGTAAACATCGGATGAGCTTCGATCCGAATTTCAATATGTGCATCGCCGTTCGCGGCGCCTCCTTTACCCGGAAGACCCTGATTTTTCAGGCGTAATACTTGCTTGTCATCCGTTCCGG
>MABB01000103.1:4971-9029 GCA_002162915.1 Rhodospirillales bacterium 47_12_T64 | reverse complement strand
CCAGAGGCAGAACTCCTCGGGCCACCATGTTGGGTGTAGCCGGAATGAAAGGGGCTTTTGGGCTGACCAGTGGCGTCTATTTGTCCTTGGTCATATTGCTGCTTTTTCTTGGCGTCTCCAAGAATGTTGTAGGCCTGCGATACCTCTTTGAATTTGTGCTCAATAGCCTTGTTGTCCGGATTGAGGTCCGGGTGATATTTTTTGGCGAGCTTACGATAGGCAGATTTAATTTCCGCATCAGATGCGGTCTTATTTGTGCCGAGGGTTTTGTACAGGTCTTGCATTATAAAAAGTAAAACTCTTTTAACGTTACAGATAGCTACCGAGACATAGCCATTTCTGACTAATGACGCAAAGTTAATGTAATAAATTAAACACAAGTTTAAAAGGGCTGAGGGATTTCTATTGTGCCCCTATATAAAAGGTTGCGGGTTTGGTCCGCTACAAAAAAAAACTCCAGCCCTGCTGGACTGGAGTTTTTTTGTTCGGTATTTTCTCAGGAAGAAGTTAAGAAAAACCAGATAATGCTCTTGGTATTCCTATTAGTAAATTTCTATTGGATTTCCCAGGAACCGTCGGGCTGACGGCAAGCTGTACCGTAGGCTTCTTCTGTCTTGCCACCGATAACAACAGACTGTTGATACTCGCGGCAGTATTCCCCGGCGCTTGATGTGCCGTCGCGAACCGGAGTTACTGTTCCGGAATTACCGGAATCAGGATTGTTCCAGGCAATTGTTTGGCCAACAGGTGCTGTCTGAGCCCGATTGTAGGCGGTATCAGCCTTGCGTTTGTCTTCATCATCCATATAACGGCCGACTTCACTTCCCAGGAAGCCACCGAGAACGGCGCCTGTTGCCGCAGCAACAATTTGCCCGCTACCTTTACCAAACTGAGCGCCGAGAAGACCACCGGCAAGTGCACCACCAAGTCCGCCGACAGTTTGTTTTACGCCGCGATCATTTGAGCAGGCCGTGGTTGTGAATGCGATCAACAAAATTGCTATGCATGCCTTAAATTTCATGGTCTTGCTCTCTTACTACTGTTTTGGGCATCTTGTATAACTGGTTGTATAACTGGTTGTGTAACGGGTGCTTGGGATACAGACTTTACCATAAATCTTGTTCCGGCACCCAATCCTACCAAAATTTCAGTTATTAGATAGAACCTTAATTGAGGCAGTTTTATGGCCCCAGTGTTCTTTTCGCTATTACTTTTGGGTCCGTGAACTTCAATATTTTGTGAAACCTTGCGAACTTGTCGCAATGTACACGGTTGTTACTTCCAGTACTATCTGATAGGCATTTTTAAATCTATTTTCACAGGCGCTTGTTTCGTGGCGCTTATTTTGTCGCGATTATTCTGTGACGATTATTCCATCTGTAAAAGGTCGGCAGCAAGACGCCGGTAACTATTATGATCCGCGATAAGACACCTTCTGATCCTTATGATGTATTTGATGTATGGCTAAAGGAGGCAGAGGAAAAAGAGATTAATGACCCAACGGCAATGTCGCTCTCTTCTGTAGATGAGACCGGAATGCCATCTTCTCGCATGGTTTTGTTAAAAGAATGGGATCGGGACGGGTTTGTTTTTTACACGAACTTTGAAAGCCGCAAAGGCGAGCAACTGCTAGCGCACCCTAAAGCTGCTCTGTTGTTCCATTGGAAATCTGTCAGGCGCTGTGTCCGGATCGAAGGCACTGTAGAACAGGTCACAGCAGAAGAGGCGGACGCCTATTTTGCCAGCCGTGCAAAACAAAGTCAGATCGGGGCCTGGGCCAGTGATCAGTCTCGCCCATTGGAGAGCCGCTTTCACTTGGAAAAAAGAGTGGCCAAGTACGCTGCCAAATATGGTTTGGGTAAAGTTCCCCGCCCGCCCCATTGGTCCGGCTTCAGAGTGCGTCCATCCCGGATAGAGTTTTGGCAGGATGGTCCCTTCCGCCTGCATGATCGTTTGGTTTATCTCTCTTCCCCTGAGGGCGCGGCAGGGGATTGGAATACTGAACGACTGTTTCCTTAAAATAATTCAAACATTCTTAAATTGTTTAGTCCTAAATAGATGTATCGACCTGTCGGCTTCTTGAAATGAACCCAACTATTGTCAACCATAGAGAGCGAACAGCCCAACTAATGAAACGGGCGGCCTATGCTGCTGTTTTTACGGCGCTGGTCCTGATTGCGGCCAAATTATCGGCCTGGGCCTATACGGGATCGGTCTCGATCTTGACGACACTGGTTGATTCTCTGCTTGATGCCGGCGCTTCGCTGCTTAATTTGCTGGCGATAAAACACGCGCTGACACCTGCGGACGATGAGCATCGTTTCGGGCACGGAAAAGCAGAAGGTCTGGCTGCTTTGGCGCAATCGGCCTTTATTACAGGATCGGCCATTTTTCTTGTATTGCAAGCAAGTCAGCGGCTAAGTGAGCCCCATACTGTCACGAATACGAATATCGGTATTGGGGTGATGATCTTTTCCATCATCACGACTTTTGCCCTTACGCGTTATCAGAAATACGTGGTTAAACAAACGGGTTCTGTGGCGATACAAGCCGACGCGCTCCATTATTTTGGCGATATTGTCGTAAACCTGTCGGTTATTCTTGCCTTGCTGATTGGGCACTATCTGGATTTACCTTGGGTCGATCCCGCTTTTGCCCTCGCAATTTCTCTTTATATTCTTACCTATGCATGGAGCATCTTTAAGAAGGCGCTTGATATGCTGATGGATAGAGAGCTGTTGGATGAAGAGCGCGAGAAGATAGAGCAACAAATACTAAGCCATGTCGAAGTTCTGGGTGTTCATGATTTGAGGACACGAATTTCGGGGCCTGATCTTTTTATCCAGTTTCATCTGGAACTTGATGGCCAAATAAGTCTAGCACAGTCCTATGCGATAGCCGAGGACGTTGATCAGGAAATCTGTGTGCTTTATCCTCATGCAGAAATTATCGTTCTACAGGAACCATATGGGATAGAGGTTCGCAAGGTGGTACGCCGACAAAGCACGAGCCAGAATAACGGCGAGAACAACAGCCCCTAGGGTGAGGAGAAGTAAAATGCAGAGTGAGGGACGGGATAGTTCTCAGGGTGATTTTTTGGATGATTCTGGTGAACGCAAGACCGTTATTCTTACCGGCGCAAGTCGGGGGATTGGTCATGCGACGGTTCAGTATTTCAGTCAAAGGAACTGGCGGGTCATAACCTGTTCGCGCGAAGATGTTCCCGATCACTGCAAGCGTGATCCGAACTGGGCTGATCATATCGTGACGGATTTGAACGATACTCAAAGCACGCAGGGTTTTATTGATCGCGCCAACGAAATATTGGATGGCGAACCCCTGCATGCGCTGGTCAATAACGCTGCCGTGTCTCCTAAAACGTCCTATAAAGAACGTCTTGGCTGTCTCAATGGTGATGTGGATACCTGGCGGGAAGTGTTTGAACTTAACTTCTTTGCGCCCTTGATGTTATGTCGAGGGTTTGCCTCCGCGCTTGGTCGCGGTCAGGGTGCTGTCGTAAATATCACCTCTATTGCCGGACATGGTGTTCATCCCTTTGCCGGGTCAGCCTATTCGACCTCCAAGTCTGCTCTCTCGGCTCTTACGCGTGAACTCTCAGTAGAATTCGCCCAGTTTGGTGTCAGGGTAAATGCTGTTGCGCCGGGGGAAATTGAAACTGATATGATCGGCGAAGAGTACGAAGCGCTTATTCCGCGTATTCCAATGAACAGGATGGGGCAACCAAGTGAAGTGGCCTCTGCGGTTTATCAGCTTTGCACACCAAATTTTGGCTATGTGACGGGTACGGAAATCTTTGTGACCGGGGGCCAGCACCTTTTTTAAGTGCGACTGCTAAAGTCTGCTATGGGGTTCAAACGAAGTTTGTTTTGGATCAATGACCTGCTTTCTTATAGGTTGCTATAGAAGAGAAAAATAAGGTTGCTTCCTCATATGCTTCAAACCAGACGGGTTTCTTTTTTTATGGCCGTCCTCCTGTGCATTGGGGGAACTTCTCCTGCGTTTGCAGAGAAGGCGACGGTGGCGGTGGCCTCAAACTT
>MABB01000103.1:0-4651 GCA_002162915.1 Rhodospirillales bacterium 47_12_T64 | reverse complement strand
TCAGTTTGCTCACACGGGAAATGCTGAACTGGCAATTGTTGCACTGTCTCAGGTGGTTTTGAGTGAGGCGGGGGCCAGTTGGATGGTTCCGGCTGAACTCTACTCTCCTCTGGACCAACAAGCAGTATTGCTCAAAAGAGGGGCCGGGAATCAGGCCGCGATTGCTTTCATTAACTTTCTCAAGAGTAATGAAGCGGCTGTAATCATTCGAAAATTCGGTTACACTGTCGTCCGGTAATAAAACTCGCTGTGGGGGAGATGTCAGCGCATGTGGGATCCAATTTGGATCACTGTCAAATTAGCCTTTATCACCACTGCGATCCTCTTGATCATGGGAACACCAATTGCTTGGTGGCTTGCCCGGTCCAAGGCTTGGTGGAAGGAAGGTATTGCTGCCGTTGTGGCACTGCCCATTGTGCTTCCGCCCACCGTGATGGGCTTTTACCTTTTGATCGCACTGGGGCCTGATAGCCC
This sequence comes from Rhodospirillales bacterium 47_12_T64, assembly GCA_002162915.1. Classification (GTDB taxonomy): domain Bacteria; phylum Pseudomonadota; class Alphaproteobacteria; order Kiloniellales; family Kiloniellaceae; genus Kiloniella. The sequence goes on along the minus strand of MABB01000103.1, from coordinate 4,177 downwards.
TATTGGCCAGTTGAGCACTCTACTGTTTGGGCGCTCCTTGCCCTTTACTTTTGCAGGTCTTGTTGTTGGATCAGTTATTTACTCGATGCCCTTTGTGATCCAGCCTATTCGCAATGCCTTTGATGCAATTGGAGAGCGTCCGCTGGAAGTTGCTGCGACCTTAAGGGCTTCGCCGCTGGATACTTTCTTCTCTGTTGCGATCCCGCTTGCACGACCGGGGCTTTTAACCGGGGCTGTACTTGGTTTTGCCCATACCGTGGGTGAATTCGGGGTGATTTTAATGATCGGGGGCAATATTCCGGGGGAAACAAAGGTTCTTTCCGTTGCGATCTATGATCATGTCGAAGCACTGGAATGGGGGCAGGCACATATTCTTTCTGCCGGACTGCTGATTTTCTCATTTGTGGTTATTCTCAGCATGATGGTGCTGGAGAAAAAGTTGGGAAGGCGGCTGAGATGACAAAACCTGACGGCATCGTTGCGCGTTTCTCCGGCTCTTTGGACGCCTTTGATCTCTCCGCCGAATTTACCCTCCCCGGTAAAGGTGTGACGGCTCTGTTTGGCAAGTCGGGCTGTGGCAAGACCACCGTGTTGCGTTGTCTGGCCGGGTTGAGCCACATGGAAGATAGCTTCCTTTCGGTGAAGGGCGATGTTTGGCAAGACGGGCAAGACTTTATTCCAACCCACAAGAGACCCGTTGGGTTTGTCTTTCAGGAAGCGAGTTTGTTTGCTCATCTTACCGTGAAGGATAACCTGATTTTCGGACAAAAACGTGCGGGTGACAGAGGGCAGCTCGTTCATCTGGATGATATTGTCTCTCTGCTGGGGCTCGGGGACTTTCTCTCTCGTTCGGCACATAACCTATCGGGTGGAGAGCGTCAAAGGGTGGCTATTGGCCGTGCCTTGTTGTCGGGGCCAGAGCTTTTGTTGATGGATGAACCGCTGGCTGCGCTGGACAGGTTCAGCAAAGACGAGATTATCCCTTATCTGGAGAGGCTGTTTCAGAGCATGGATATTCCGATGATCTTTGTCAGCCATGATATGGATGAAGTCGAACAACTCGCTGATTATATGGTGTTGATGGAAGAGGGGGCTGTTCTCTCTTGCGGACCGCTAAAGGAGCTTCTGGCCGATCCAAAGCTCTTTATCGCGCGCAGTCCCAAAACGGCTTCTGTCATTGATGGACGGATCAAGAGCTTTGATGTTGCAGATCAACTGACTGAACTGGAAATAGAGGGTGGCTCTTTCTTGGTCCCGGGGGAACTTGGTGATCCGGGATCTCATCGTCGTGTCCGCATTGCCGCCAATGATGTCAGCCTTGCCTCTGACCTGCCTTCGAAAACCACGATCCTGAACGTTCTGCCAGTCCATATTCTCGGTATTCATGAACTGGATCAGTCGCGGGTAAATATATTGTTGTCCGTGGGGCACAATAACAATGGATCGGGTGCGCGTTTCCTAGCCCGTATTACCCGTCGTTCATTGAACGCGTTTTCTTTTGCCACCGGGCAAAACATCTATGCACAGGTTAAATCAGCGTCAATGCTTGATCCGCACAAACGCTGATTTTCTTAACGTAAAATCTTAGAGTCCTAACCCCAGCTACGCCGACCGAATGTTCACCAAAAACTTGTCAATTTCATCTTGAAGTATGGTTGACTGGCTTGCGAGTTCAGAAGTGGCCGCAAGAACTTCCTGGGCGTTGTGCCCTGTTTCCGAAGCGCCGTTTTTTACATCATTAATACTGCTGGATACTTCCTGAGTTCCCTGAGATGCCTGTTGTACATTACGGGAAATCTCTTGTGTTGCAGCCTCTTGTTCTTCGGCAACATTGGCAATTTCCTTGGTAATCTCGTTCACTTTGTTGATGGTCTCAGTAATGCTGCCAATTGCTTTGGCAGTATTTCCGGCGACGGTTTGCATTTCATTGACCTGATCAGAGATTTCCTGAGTGGCATTTGCCGTTTGATTGGCCAGATTTTTGACTTCACTGGCAACAACGGCAAATCCCTTGCCTGCTTCGCCAGCGCGTGCTGCTTCAATTGTGGCATTCAGTGCCAAGAGGTTTGTTTGCTCGGCAATGTCGTTGATGAGACTGACGACAGAACCAATTTTCTCAGCCATTTCAGCCATACTTTGAACAGTCTGGTTTGCGTTATCTCCCTCTACTACGGCCTGATTTGTAATGGTGCTCGATTCTTGAACCTGCCGGGTAATTTCACGCACAGAGCAGGAAAGCTCTTCTGTGGCAGAAGCCACGGCTTGTACATTCTGCGAAGCCTGATCAGATGCCGCGGCCACGTTCATTGCCCGAGAATCTGTGACCTGTGCTGTCTCTGTCAGTGCTTTAGCCGAGGAATTCATTTCTGTCGCAGCAGAAGAAAGTGTGTGGATAACTGTGCCGACAGTATTTTCAAGTGAATCTGCCAACTCCAACCTTGATTGTTTGGCTTTATCATCGGCTTTCCGTTGTGCTTCAGAAACGTCGCTTTGAAGTTTCTCATTCTCTACGAGCTTATCCCTAAATACCCGGAGTGCCTGGGAAATTTTGCCAATTTCATCATTGCTTCTGACGGCAATATCGGTGGTGAAGTCACCATGAAGAAGTTTTTCAAGGGAGGCAATGATTTCCTTTACAGGGGTAATCAGCGAGCTACGAACGAGTATCACGGACAAGGCTGTCGCGACAATAAGCATCGCGATTGTCAGGATAATCAGAACTTTCAATGCGAATTTTTCGTGGGCTTCAGCCTTGAGCGTCGCGTTTGCGGTGAAGGCTTCAAGTTCAAATAATAACGCTTCAAGCTCGTGGTTCAGCTCTTCAACTTCGTGCTCGATTTTTTCTTCCAGTTTTGTTGCGTCTGCAATCTTCCCGGCTTCAAGAAGGTGGAATGTCTCTTCGACATGTTCATCAAACTCTGCGTGTTCGATCTCAATTTTTTTCAAAACATCGAGTACATGCTGGAATTCGGCTTGTTCTTCTGGAGTATGTGCATGCGCAACAGCCTCTTGCGCAAGTTCTTCGCCTTCAATGATTTCTTTATCTACTTTAAGGGCTAAGGCGTGGAATTTATCCTTGGCTTTTACATAGAGTTCTTTGGCATGGCTATCAGATGCCATGCTTTCTCCGTATCTGGCTGCACGTTCGAATTCGATGGATTGTTCAAGCTGATGTGTGGTGATCTTTGTCAGAATTTCTGTAAGCGGGATATCTTGCTCCGCAATGGCTTCGATTTCACTGCCGATCTGTTGTAACTGATAAATGGCAAAACCGGATATAACGCCCATACACAATAGGCACATCCCGACGACACAGTAAATTTTCGCGCCGATACTCAGAGATGACATCTTTTTCTTACTCGCGTTCTTTTTACTCACGCCTTTACCTTCCCAAATTATGTAAACCCCAGGTCAATTAAATTTGTCCGCTCTGAAATCCTGAACTTTCATAACAAGGACTCTTTTGAATAAATTCTTATCGGCATAAGAGATTTATTCAAACAACTTACCAAAAAAAATACGAGCTACCTACGTTACTGAATATGCAAAGATAAATGAGTGATCATTAAAATTTTACTAAACTCGATATTTCGCCCCCGGCTTGGAGAGAGAAAAGTCTTTAAGCAGTTGTTTGTTATAAGAAAATAATGATGGAATAAGGTATTTGCGTTTTATAGTAAAAAGGTGATTAAAAAATGTTTGGCAGATTAATCGCTTGGTAATTATCTCGATATATTTTGAAAAGAAAAATAATAGTGTATTGGGAACTAATGCAATGAACTGGTCGTCTTTGAAGACTATGCCAAAAATACTGGTTGGTATGGCGATACCTCTTGTCTTATTAGTCGTTATTAGTTTGGTGAGTATCACTTCTATCGGGAATATTTCATCTGCGAACAAGAACGTTGAAGACGCACACCAAACGTTAGAGGAAATGACAGCCGTTATTGCTTCTGCCGTTGATATGCAAACTTCCATGCGGGGGTACTTGCTTGCGGGGCAGGATAGTTTCCTGGCGCCTTATGAGCAGGGAGAACAAAAGACCTATGCCCAGATTGCTGCCCTAAAGGAACATGTTGGAGATAATCCAGAGCAGTTAGCGCTGCTTGATGAAGCTGATGCAACTCTCCGGGAATGGCAACAGGAAGTAACCGGGCCAACCATTGCATTGCGGCGT
>MABB01000113.1 GCA_002162915.1 Rhodospirillales bacterium 47_12_T64 | reverse complement strand
ATTAAGCCCGAGTTTGAAGATTAAGATAGAGATCGTAGGAGAAATAAAATGATGGCAGCGACCGTACTTGAAACAACAAGTCCTCGTGTGATTTTGGTCGATGACGATGATCTTTTCCGTGAATCATTGGGGTTGAACCTTTCCGAAGAAGGTTTTGATGTTATTGATTTTGACAATGGTTCGGATGTTTTAAGTTTTCTTCTGAACGAACCCTCTCTTGATCCTATTCTCCTTGATTGGCGGATGCCTGGGCTTGATGGCCTTGCCGTGCTTCGTCGGTTGCGAGAGGCAAGGATGGATAATCCGGTTATCTTTCTAACAATGTTGAGTGACGAGATTTATGAAGAGGCAGCACTGCGGTGGGGGGCGGTAGATTTTATAGATAAATCCAGGCGCCTACCCATAATATTACAGCGTTTACGTCTTATTGCTGAGGGAACAAAGGGTTTTACTTCCGCACAAGAGGAAGAGAGCCAGACTGGCAACCCTTTGTCTTCAAGAGTTGGTGACCTTGAAATCCGAGAAGATATTATGCGCGCTTATTGGAAAGGCGAACAGCTTGACTTAACTCTTACCGAGTTTGCAATCGTCTGTTTCCTGGCTACAGGCATCGGTAATGACGTTAGCTATCGGCAAATTTATGATTTGGTACATGGTAAGGATTTCGTCGCGGGTTATGGAACGGATGGGTATAAGGCCAACGTTAGATCCTTTATCAAGCGGATCAGGAAAAAATTCCGTGATATAGATAATAATTTTGAACACATTGAGAACTATCCTGGGTTTGGTTATCGCTGGCGGAATGACGGTCCGTCGGGAACAGCCTGAGTACCTCGGAAGTTATATTGTGAAAACTCAAGGTGCTGTGGTAGTTGGCAACAAATACAAGGCAAAGCGATCCCGGATCAACCGGGCGATACACTCGCTTATTGCCAAATTTGTGATCATGGTGCTTGTCTTTTTTGCAGTTCCTGCACTTCTCTACCAAGAATTTCGCCAAGCAGATCTTGATCGCCAGAATATAGTTCTAACGGCGGTTCGGGAACAGGGTCGGCTTATGGCCGAAAGCCTTCGGCCTATGCTTGAAAGTGCGGACCCATCTTCCCTATTGGAGTTACCCGAAGAAATTGCCCGAATTGCGACTAAAGGTAACGGTATAAAAGTTCTCTTCCGACCTGCCGGAGAAGAAGGCGTACAAGGCGTTTTCTTTGTTGCTTCAGAGCCCAGACTTTCGTCCGATGAACTTCGAAAGGAAAGAGCAACTCTTGTTGAGCAAGGGGTCTTTGACAACCTTACTGCCAGTTGTCTGATTGAACGCCCAATGGCGATACGTCATCTGCGGCCCAGTGGATTGGAAGAACTCTTAACTTCTATGACCGCTATTCAGACAGATGCAGGTTGTTGGGCTGTTATTGCAACGCAGTCGGCCCAGGTTTTCCTCGGCTCTTCCATTGGGCAGCCTTATTGGAAAACTCTAGAGGTTCAGATTGCTTCAGCCATTTATCTTGGAATGGCATTTATTCTGGCAATTCTTGTTTTCACGGTCTGGAGGGACTTGGCAAGGTTCCGCGATCTTGCACGTGGTATCCGAGAGGGGAGGGTTGCTTTAACGAGCTTCACGATCGGCAACAAAGTTCCGGAACTTGAACCTGTCGCTTACGAATTTGACCGTATGACCCACACGTTGCGTGAATCTTCAGATTCTATTCGCCGGGCAGCAGAGGATAATGCACACGCATTCAAAACCCCGCTTGCAATAATCCGCCAAGCTCTTGAACCTCTTAATAAAACCGTAGACCCTGAAAACAAAAGGGGACAACGTGCTTTGCAGGTCGTTGAAGAAGCTCTTGATCGCCTGGAAAACCTTGTCTCGACAGCGAGACATCTTGAGCATACCTCAGCAGAGCTGCTTAACCCTCCACGTGAGAAGATTGATCTTTCAGCATTATTGCTGCGGATGTTAGAGGCTTATAATGTGAGTTTCTCAGAGCAAGGCGTCATTTTGCAAAGCGCCATTGATCATGAAATTTATGTGCTTGCCGGCGAAGATATGCTTGAGACGATTTTAGAGAACATTATTGATAATGCCCTGGAGGTTTCGCCCAGAGGGACGACGGTGACAATCGAATTACTCAACGGTAAGAAGACAGCAGAGCTCGCTGTCCGTGACCGTGGTCCTGGTGTTCAGGAAAGTGAGTTGGAGCGCATTTTTGAACGCTATGTGTCCTACCGGCAGCGCAAGCAGAGCCTCACTCTGGGTGAACCTGAGCGTGCCAGCAATCACATGGGGATTGGATTGTGGATCGTTCGTCGAAATGTAGAGGCGATCGGTGGTTATGTCAGGGCTGAAAATCGTCAGGATGGCGGACTTTCAGTTGTTGTGTCTCTTCCTCAAAATGAGGCCTAAAAGCCGTTATTGTTCTTGAGATGATTATCCAATTGATTTTGCCAGAGCAGGATAATATCTCAACAGAGTAAGACCGCGGGAAGCCATGTAAATCGCCATACAAACCCAAAGGCCATTATTCTCCCATAGAGGAATAAATATCACAGTACTTGCGAGGAAAATGAGCAAGCATTGGAGCATGGCATTTCTGAGCTCTTTGGTTTGGGTCGTGCCGATGAAGATGCCGTCGAGCTGAAAACTTGCGACGCTAATCATTGGTAACAGGACGGGCCATAAAAGATAGCTATTTGCGGTTTCTTTCACGCTTTCGATATCGGTAAAAAGATTAATGATTCCCGGACCCGCAATATAGAAGATGAGTGAAAAGGCGACGGATGTGATCAATGCCATGAAGCTGCTGGCTTTGACGGCACTTCTGAACTCGTGATTATTATTTTTTCCTTTGGCATACCCTGTTGTGATTTCCGCGGCATGAGCGAAACCATCAAGTCCGTAAGAAGAGAAATATAGAAAGTGCATCAGGACGGCGTTTGCAGCCAGGATGTTATCACCCAAACTGGCGCTGATACGTGTGAAATAGGCAAATGAGAATATCAGGCACAGTGTTCGAATGAATATGTCTCTGTTGACTGTAAAAAGTGCCCGAATACGAGACATCGCAAATACGTTTTGCCAGTTGATTTGTTGCTCGGTGAAGTTCGATCGTTTGAGGATAAGCCAGAATCCAGCAACGAGGCCGATAGTTTCAGCGATTACGGTAGCCAAGGCAACACCCTCTACCCCCCAACCAAGTTCTAGGACAAAGAAGAGATCGAGAAGGATGTTCACGCTATTGATGATAACTTGAACAAAGAAAGTTAGTCGCGGTTCACCCTTGCCGATCAGCCATCCTATAATGGCATAATTCGCCAAGGAGATTGGTGCACTCCAAATCCGTATGTAACTATAGTCGAGCGACAGAGAACGAACCTGTTGGCTGCCATCTATCAAATCGACACAGAGTTTTAATAGTGGCGCTTGAAATAAGATTAACAAGCAGCCTAGACCAATAGAGAGAGCAATAGGGCGAAGAAGCGCAGCTTGCTGTTCATCTCTGTTCCCGGCCCCAAAAGCCTGTGCGGTAAAACCGACGGTGCCCATTTTAAGGAAACCAAAACCCCAGAACAAAAAACTGAAGATGGTACTGCCAATTGCAACGCCACCTATATAGGCTGGGTCAGGCAAATGCCCCATCACCGCAGTATCAACCGCGCCCAAAAGCGGGACGGTCAAGTTCGAGATTATAAGAGGGGTCGCAAGAGCGAGTATGCGTTTGTATTGGTCAGTCAAGAAAAGCCTGCTGGGTCAATAACATTCCTGAGTAAATAATAGAGCAGTCTTTATATAATCGAAATTTAAGGACTGCCCTACTAAATTCTTAGTACGACTTCGTTGTGAACAATGTTATCGAACTGTCCGTTGTATCAAAGAAACAGATACTCTTGCCCAGTTTAGCTATGATATCTTCTGCGTGTCCTTGAGTTTCGTCGACATCTGGATAAGCGTGACTGGGGGTATTCAGCCGTTTGTCTAAGGAAGCTGAGTGTCTTAAGTGCGCCTTCATTGGATTTTACTGCTTTATCCTCATACTTGTTCAGTAAGCGCTCTGCTGCCAGTGCGGGATCAAGTTCATTGGGCAGGCTAAGTATCCAAGCCAGAATTGCATCTTCTGCAGGTGTGAATCTGACAGCGTCCATCATGATCATCTGGTGGATGATGGATTTTGGGTCGTCGTTAAATCTTGAGTAGGAAAATTTGTCAGAAAGACTGACGTTAACAGTCGTCGGCATCGCTATATCTCCTCCGGTGCACCCCGCCCGGGTTAATGGTTGAACAATGCGATGGCAGGTCTCCTGGCTCATGGATCAACAACATTTGTCTTTCCTTCCCGATCCTATTTTCTGGATCAGTGGGTAACATGACAATGTCTAACCATTTACAGTTGCGGGGGCAGCTTTGGAGTCAGTCTTATGAGGACGTCACCAAATTCCCTTTTCATCCCATAGGGGGAACCTCGCGATTTAGGAAACGTTACTTGAGGAATAGTGATTATGTCAATTGTCAGATAGAAATGATTATCGTTTAGATGAGGAAAGGCTCATTCGTCACCACTATGTGTCGCATATGTCATAGTTGAGGCGACATCTATAATTGGAGAATCAGGAATCCTGTTTCAAGGCAGTATAAAGGACCCGTGTAGCAATCGAACGATTTTCGAAAGGCAAGGGATTTTCAGAGAATTTGGTTTTACCAGCTAAGGCGACTTTATCGAATTTAATTTGAGGGTCAGTTTTTTTTGCAGAATTTTTGTTACGAGAGCTTGATTTGGGAAGCGTTTTAATAAGCTCAGGGTCGATTTCAGTCTTGATATGAGTAACAGGAATAGCGCCAGGCTTCCTTGCTTTTTGTGTTTCCCGAGCAATTTTCTTTTGCGTCTTTTTTTCCAAAGCAGCTAAACGTAATTCTTTATTCAAGCGGTGCTTTTCGTCGCGCCAGGCTTTTAATACCTTGCGACGATATGGCGTACTGAATTCTTGATTATAAGAGTGGTAACGGCCGATAGCCGACGTCCACGAGGGTGATTTTCGACGTAGATCTACAAGAAACTGGGCAGCATAATCTACATTTTTATAGGGATCAAAAGCTTCATCTAATGACCTGAAGGCATTGGAATGATGATACAAGTTAACCTGCATGCATCCGACGTCGATATTCTTCACACCCTTTGCCTTCAACATGCGTACTTCGTCAATTGCGGCTTCTTTGGATGTCAGATATCGTCCCTTTCCCTCTGCCATTACAGTCCAGGGCCAGGCAACTCTTGCCTGTTTTGCTTTGTCCCATTTACCTGATTCGACCAAGGATATTGCGCGAAGGAGGTGGAGAGGAATGGTTTTCCGCATTTCTGCTTTGGTAATGATACCAGCGCAAACGTCGCTATCCTCTTGTGTCTCAAGAGATAATGCTGGCTGACTAACCATTGTTAGAGCCATAATACCTGCGCTGACTGACAAAACCAAATTACGGGGTAACATACATTTTCTCCTTGATCCCCTTGGTATACGCAATGTCTGTGCCAAAGTTGCGTGACATAAATTAACTTTGTGCCAGGCACAGGGCGTGCTGGTCTCAGTCTGTTTGGATTGGCAGCATTCTTGGAAGAATTTCCCAGTTTTCCTGTGGGAAGCGTCGTGTCACTCGACGAATATAACTTTTGGCCTCACATTCCTTGATCGCCAAGATCTTCACAGGTTTCTTGTTTCTACGGATGAGGAAATCCTGACGGTGATTATGCTCTAACATCTTCTCCTCCTGGGGTTAGGGTTTCTTGTACCGATGCAAAATCAAGGCCAGAGGAGTTCCCAAAAAGCTCATTCAGCTTATTTTTGAACCTGTATGGGGCCAGAGAGCATCAATCGGTATCATGGACTGGTGAAAAGAAACTGAGGAGATTGTTAATGTATAAAGGTGCCTGAAAGCTTAATATAATGCACTTGTTTCAATTATTTAGTGTTTTGGGAAATATATTTTTCGTGATTTTTTTGCATGGATATTTGGGTAACTTAACAACATCGTTTAATCCGAATATCAACGTTGCTTACCACTAAAGATGACCAAGATGCTTAAGGAAGCGATTTCCATTGTGATGTTTTGGCGTGATGTTTTGAGATGATATTTGGATTACATTTTGTACAAAAAGAGTGTCTCGTAGGCAATGTTTGCCAGTTAGGCAGAGGAGGTGGGGCTCTTGATGAGAGAAGGATGTACGGAATGGCTGGCGAGGTCTGGTTTAATAATCCAGAGACGACGCATCAATGGATCCAACTCCAAGAATGATTTGATCCATTAGTGATGTGATTAACTCTATATCATGTCGCCGTTCTATTGTCTCTTCGTCCATATACAAATGACGAGAAATCTCTATCTGCAAACAGTTAATTCCCAATGACGGCTCACCGTAGTGCTGGGTTATAAAGCCACCTGGATAGGGAGTGTTGTTCAAAACCCGGTAACGATTACCCTTGAGGATAGATTCTATTGTCCGGGTGATCACACTTGAGCTGGATTTTCCAAATCGGTCACCCAACACAAAATCGACTTTTGCGGGTTTTGGGTCATTCCTGGTTGCTTGTGTGGATAGTTGTGGCATCGAATGACAATCGATCAGTATGCAGTATCCAAACTTTCGTTTTGTCATATCGACGAGCTGCCGTAGCGTTTGATGGTAGGGCCAGTAAAACTTCTCAATACGCTCTTTGGCTTCTGCAAAGGTAAGCTTGTCTTTGTAAATTTGAGTATCGCTGGTCACGTTTCGTGCGATAGTTCCTAAACCCACTGCGACTCTGGGAGAGTTGGTGTTTACATAACTTGGGAGTTCATCCTCGAACATGTGTGGGTCCAACTCAAAGGGCTCTCTGTTGGCGTCAACGAATGCTCTTGGGAAGAGAGCGCACAGGAGAGGAGCGCCAAGCTTCGGTGCATTTTTAAACAGCTCATCAACAAAACTGTCTTCCGAGCGTCTTATGTTGTGACTGTCTAGATGAGAACCTTCAATGAAGGATGTTGGGTAGTTATTCCCGCTATGTGGAGAGGACAGCACCACAGGCAGAGTATGTTCTTTGGGTAGGTGAAGGCGATAAGATTCGGTTTCTTTTACGACACCAATTACGGGATCTGCCTTCGTAGAGGAGGAGATTGTGGGGTGATTCTTTGCCATCTCATTGAAATCAAAGGTCATAAATTTTTGCCAAGGATCTGCATCTTCGTTTGTTTTTCAATGTTCTCAGCTTCTCCCCCAACTCTCTTTACCAGGGTTTCCATGATTACGTGCTCATAGACAAAGGTTACTATAGTCTGAGCCATATCCCAATAAGGGACTGTACAATTTTGAATAATTGCTTTTGTCTGATAAAGCTGGGGTGTGATGGTTGATATCCTGCTTGCAGAAGATGACGACAATTTGAGGTATTATCTACACCGTGCGCTTGAGCGTGCGGGGTATAAAGTGATTTCTGCCTCAGACGGTCTCGAGGCAGAGGAAACGCTTTCCTTTCATCGTTTCGATCTAGTACTTACAGATGTTGTCATGCCGGGGAAAAGTGGAATTGAGCTTGCCAAGGCAGCACGACAACTCCAGCCCGATATCAGAGTTATGTTTATCACAGGGTTTTCAGGGATTGTTTTAACGGAAGCTGAAGATGCATTCAGCGAAGCAGCAATGTTATCAAAACCATTTCATCTTAAAGAGTTGGTCCTTCAAGTAGAGAAGGTTCTTTCAAGTTCGGGCCTTTAAGCGATTGTGCTGAAAGTAATCTTGAAATCTTCTTTTAAGGGCTTGTCAAACATCCTTCAGTTTGATATTTCCCTCTTCATCGAATGGGGCAACCCTTCGGGTACAGGGCGCATAGCTCAGCGGTAGAGCACTTCGGTGACATCGAAGGGGTCGTAGGTTCAAACCCTACTGCGCCCACCATGAAAAACCCCAAGGGAAACCTTGGGGTTTTTCTGTTATTCGCTAAGCTAAATTATTTCTTAACTGCCGTAAGCGACATCGGGCAGCCATGTTACGATCTTTGGGAAATAATATATCAGCCCAAGTCCGATTACCTGTAGCAGGATAAACGGTGCGACCCCCTTATAGATATGAGTGACCTTGATCTCGGGTGGGCATACACCTTTAATATAGAACAGGGCAAAGCCGACCGGTGGGGTTAGGAACGATGTTTGCAGACACACCGCAAATAGAATGGTGAACCAAACCAGATCAAAGCCGAGGCTCTGCACAACAGGGGCGACCAGGGGAAGAATGATCAAGGTAATCTCGACCCAGTCGAGAAAGAACCCAAGCAAGAAGACAATAAACAAGATCGTTATCAGAACGCCATCCGGGCCAAAGGGTAATCCGGTTAGGGCATCTGCTATCACCTCGTCACCCCCGAGGCCACGCAGCACAATAGAAAAGGCGGTTGCCCCGACAAAAATGGCAAAAATAAACGAGGCCGTTTTTGTGGTCGAATAAAGTGTTTCTTTAATCACACTAAAACTAAGACGCCGATTTGCCGCGGCAAGGGCCATAGCGCCTGCGGCACCAACGCCGGACGCCTCTGTCGGGGTCGCGACACCAGCAAAAATAGATCCAAGAACCAGCAGGATGAGGCCTGCTGTGGGGAGCACAGCTTTGACAACATCCCAGGCGACAGACATATCAACTTTTACCCGGTCTTCAGCAACAGGGGCGACTGACGGTTTAAAGTAAGCCAGAAGTAATACATAGGTGACATACATCGCCCCGAGCATAATCCCGGGGAAGAAGGCCCCCATGAAAAGATCCCCAACGGAGGCTTCTGGTGTTGCCAGTCGATCGGCCATCAAGACGAGCATAATTGACGGTGGAATGAGAATACCAAGAGTCCCGGTTGCGCAGGCAGTGCCAACCGCGAGTTCTTTTGAATAGCCGCTTCGCATCATTATCGGCAGAGAAAGCATGCCCAGCAGGACAACGGATGCACCAATGATACCCGTGGTGGCAGCAAGCAGAACCCCGATAACAATAACTGTTACGGCGTATCCACCTCTTACGCCGCCGAATAATTTAACCATATTGGTCATCAGGCGTTCG